>NZ_WQGH01000008.1:0-216001 GCF_013034585.1 Ruegeria sp. HKCCA5426 | reverse complement strand
ACAGGCCGACGATGCACTAACAATCAATTTGGACCAGTCAGATGAGGCTGCTCAGCGCGATTTAGGTTCAGATCGGTTTTGTAGGTTGCTTTTTCGCGCCAACTTTGTTTGAAGTTCTGCCAATATCCAAAGTGTTTACCAGCAGCCGACACCTAATTTTGGCTGACTCAAATGAGAATGACACCCATATAAAAACTCAGACAGGCACCCCCTTGGACACCCCCCGGGTGGGGTAGTCTTAAGGGATGCGAAAATTCGCGCAAAAATATAATCGAAGGACTTATTGTCCCAAGCTAACCACTGAATTTATAAATACTTGCACAGCCAATTCCAGACATGGCTCGCTATGAACATCTTGCTGTCAAAACCCACTAGCCCGATGCCGTTGGTGAGCGATAGTTGAACCGCGAGCTCTGAAGCGATCAGTAGTTGAACCATGAATAGTCGATATCGAACAAGCGTCTAATCCGATCGGCTTGTTCAGGAGTAGACGAGAACTCAGAGGTAGATTGGTTTATGCGTTTTGCGGTGACCGTCCCGTTTTCAACCTCATGTTCGCTGAACTGCTCTGATAGATTGATCAGTTCTTTGTTCAAAGCCTCCACTTTTCCAATACGGCTATATTTTATGATGTCGGGGCGGAGATTAAAGAATTGAGGGCGAAAATGTGGATCGAAACGCCGTGGATTTTCTGAAATACCGTATTCGATATAGTCTAGGAAGATATCGAACTTTTGGCTGCTTGTGCGGTCGGAATTGAACCCAAAGCCTTTGATGTAGGGCAAATGGCGGCTGTGCTCTGGGTTTTTGAAATCGAGAAAAAAGTTCTTGAATGCACTTTCGACCCGATTTTTCGGATCTCGCACAAAGCTAAATTTGAAAACCTTGTCGTCTAGTAGGCCACTCAATAGCTCGTGCGGGCAGTCTTTCCCTCGTACTAACTCAGGGCATTGATGTATGTCGCCGATGTATTTTCTTCCGTACTGCCATTCATATATCTTTGCGGCCACTGCACTTGTGCCACACTTGGGGTTTTTGACATAGACGTACGCCCCATTGTTGGAAAAGACCGATCGACGTGCCAACTCCTGGATTTCTGTGTCTAGTTTTCCCAGATGCGCTTTGTTCTTGTAGGCGGGAAAAAGAGCGGACAGAAATCTGTACCTGTAGATCTTCGGTGCGCTGGAATAACGTACTTTGGACAACATGTAACTTTGCACTCAGCCTCTGGGACAGAAACGATCTCGTACTTGAAGATATCCGGCTTGCATTCTCATGACAATTTCGAGTGACATAGCTCTAACTACAACAGTGCTCCTTTTTGTAGACTGCCAAAATTGCGGAAAAGACGTGTTCTATATTTGGGCGCGAGATCGGAAAGGACGGATTTGGTTACCAAAAAACGCATTGCCATATTCGCACAGGGCTCTCGTGGAGACGTTCAGCCATATATAGCGTTGGCCCTGGGGTTAGCGCGGCGTGGGCACGACGTGGTGCTCGCGGCACCCGACGATTTTGCGAGTTGGATCGGCAGTTTCGGTTTGTCGTACGCCGCGATGGGTACCAATATACAGGATCTTCTCCAATCCAGTGAAATCCGCAAAATTTTGGCGGGCAATCCGTTTGGTATTGGAAAAATTTGGAAAAGCATTGCAATACCGATGCTCGAAAAGTCGCTCGAGACCCTGTGGGAAGTCGGGCAGAACGCCGATATATTGGTTCATCATCCAAAGGTCATAGGTGCTGCTGATATTGCTGAGGTCACAGGCGCTCCGGTTGTCCGAGACTGGATCACCGCAGTTGGCGCCCAGACGGCTTACATTGAACCTGGGAGCCCGTGGGAGAACGGATACTGTGAAAGTTTCAATGGCAGGTTCAGGGACGAACTGCTCAACGGTGAAATCTTCTACAGCCTGCGCGAAGCACAAATTCTGATCGAACAATGGAGGAGACACTACAACACAAAGCGGCCCCACAGTGCACTGGGCTATCGCCCGCCAGCACCTGAAACCATCATCCCAATGGATTACAGGCCGACGATGCACTAACAATCAATTTGGACCAGTCAGATGAGGCTGCTCAGTCCGGCTTACACGGATTTGCTGGAAGCCTGTGTAGCAGACAGCAACACTACTCCGGTACCTTAGTGTGAGAACTTGTATTATCTGGAAGACGTCTGGAAAAGACCTTTGCAAGCTTAGAAATTACTCTCACAAGACGAGGACTGTAACTCCCTCGCGGAGACGCACGCCTGGTTCGATTCCAGGGTCGCCCACCATCTTCTTCAGATGGTGAAAAAGTTCAACAGGCCGTTAATTCGGCAGGCATTGCCATTCATCCACCACCTGCCCCCCTTTCAAAACCAAAAGTGGCCCGAACTGGTTCAGTACCGCCTCGCTTTGTGTTGGTCGCAATAGGGCGATGTTCCCAGGTGTCACGCTGGAATCCAAGGGACCGGTCCATACTTCTTGATTGCTTGATCGGCCGAAAATCGACGAATAGGAAAAACCGTCTGGGAACACGGGCTGCCCCAGAAAATGCCCGCCGAATATCGCCAAGTCCGTCTTCCGTCTGGGCAGAAAGTCCAAACCCGGTAACGCGTTGCCCTGCATCACTTTCAGGATTGGCGAGGCGATAAAGGCCGCTGGTTGAAACGCTGCCGTCGTCGGGTGGTCAAAGTCCGTGGGCTTTACCAGAACGGACCCAAAGGCGACCTCATTTGCGGCGCTGCCAGCAGCATAGGACTGGAACGTCAGGCTGCCCCCTGTATTCAGGCAAAGCCCCTCACCTGCATTTGGCAGCCCTGCTATCGCACGTTGGAATGCGCTTGCGCTGGACCGCATGGCGCGGGATTTCAGAACATGCGGCAGCTTGGCCAGATGCGCCTCATACCCCATGACCCCGGCCAACGTCGCATAGGGATGGCTGCCAATACGTTGCGCGATCTGAGGAATGTCTTCAGCGCGCAACCCGCCCCGGTGTAGGCCGATATCAACCTCAAGCGACAGACGAAGCCGAAGATTGAGAGCTTGGGCCAACCCCAAATAGGCATCCAGATTTTCAGCCGTGTCGATGAGCCATTGGACGCGTTCCGCCGCGGTCGGGTTCTTTTTCAGCACACGTGCCGCCGAACTGACTGGCAAAGGCTTACCGATCAAATGGTCAGTATCAGGCTCTGCGTCCAGCAGCGTCGACAACATAGGCTCGGAGAAGGTCATGAGCCCTGATGCCGGAACTTTCGCCCGAATGTGATCCAGCAACGGCAGACATGGGAGGGATTTGGCCACAAGACGGCTTGCCAAGCCCTGAGCAACCAGACTAACCGCCAGAGAACAATTAGCGTCGAGCCGATCAAGATCGACCACGGCCACTGGTTTATCCACCCCATAGTCACGCAGCGCTGCGGACAAGTTTTGTAGGTATTCCGCCGTCATGGTCGGAACAGTTTGTTCAAAGCGGGCGTAAGAAACTTTCCGTTTGGGTCCAATTGCTCTCTCACCGCGCAGAAACGGTCGAAGTCGGGATACAGGCGCGAAAGTTCTTTATACGTCAAACTATGGATCTTACCCCAGTGCGGGCGCCCTCCGGCCTCAAGGAGTATTGGCTCGATATCGGCAAAGTAACGCGTGTGATCTTCGGCGGCGTCGGTATGAATCGCAACCGAAACACGCGGGCCACCCTGAAACGGAGAAATGCAGGCCGTATCGCCCGCGGTGTGCCTGACCTCAATCGGAAAATATATGTCCGGATGGTCACGGTGCAGACGCGTGAACACATCCCTAAGCACATCCCCGGCGACATCGGGCGGCAGGTGATACTCCATCTCATTGAACCGAATGTGGCGATCACTGCACAGCACGCGCCAGCTTTCGCCGACGTAATCCTCATCCGACTGGGCCAGCGTCAGCAGCTTAAGTAGCGCACTGCGCAGACCGCTGCTGTAGCGTCCTGCGTTTCTAGCCAGCTTCAGCACCTTGACCGCAATCATGTCCAGATCGCGCGGGGCCTTGGTCTCGGGCGCGTCTGTCATTTCATGGCAAATCTCAACGGCCTTTCCGGTGAAGGGGATGTAGAAAAACTCAAAATTCCGAAACTCCGCCCATTTTTGGTGCATGCTGGCAATCGTTTCTTCAAGCGGTACCAAGGTTACACGACGACGCAGGCTATACTTCGGAATTACGGCGATTTGCGCGTCGGTCAGTACGCCAAGTAACCCAAGCGAGACCTGAGCCATCTCAAGGGGGATGTCCTCGGTCGACAGGATGTCTCCACATGCCCCTACAAAACTGGCCGCGGTGATTTCAGCGGAAATGCAGGGTAATTCCCGGCCGGTTCCGTGTGTTGCGGTCGCGGCCGCACCCGCCAGCGATTGCGCGTTGATGTCCCCAAGGTTGCGAAAGGCCAGCCCGTGATCGGCCAACGCCGGAGAAAGATCGCGCAAACGCGCGTTGGCGTTTACCCAGACACGGTCTTCGCTGACCTGCCCCAATGTCGGTAAATTCAAGTTGGACAAATCCAGAATGCGATCCGCACCAGCCACGATCGGCGTAAAGGAATGCCCCGCACCAACAACGCGCATACCGTCAGGTTGTGCGACAGCGTGTTGCAGTTCGGCAAGGGTAGAAGGGCGCAATATGGGTGCGCTTGAGCTTTGGCCACCTGCCCAGTTGGTCCACATCTGCAATCTCCTCCCAATTGAAGGATTGCAGCACATCGACCCCAAAACAAGTCAGGTTTCCAGCAGGTTACCCAACGGCAACTAAGATCAGGCGGCCGCCGCGCGCTCTGCTGTTACGCGGGCGAACCACTCGATGATCGCGTCGACCTCGGGTGCGATCTGTTCGGCGGCCCCATCGGTGAAGGCTTCGAATTTTTCCCTGTTCAACCCATTCACTCCAACCAGAACCGGAATGTCCAGCGCAAGCGCCTCGGCGATAACAGGGCGAAATCCGCGCCCGTCGGCTTCGTGTTTGCCGAACTTGTTCACGACCAAGAGTTGAGGTGCATCGGCCAGTGACGAAGTGACATACCCCACGGCCTGCTCTAGTGCGGCGGGGTCCAGACGACATCCACGCGACTGTTCGCCCAGCGACTGCGAAATGCGGATCGTTTCGCCTGCGGGCAAAACACGAACATCCATGTCGCATTTGCTGCTGTCCGCGCATTCGGTGTTGGTTTGCACGACACCCGCTAGCTGTGCACCGGTTTTCAGCAACTGCTCAGCAGCCGCGCTAAGCAGTCGATCGGTTGCGCCACGCTCTGTCGTGGTTACGTAGGCCAGGTACATTCAAAGACCCCTTGATAAAACTGTGACATTCCAGATAGCACGCAAGTCGCCCTCGGACCACTCTTTGCATTATGGCAGCGGTGAAAGTCCGATCACAGGCTCGTGCGCACCAAGCAGAACCAGGTACGCCGCCAGCGACGCGACCCAAACCCAAGCACGTGGCCATGGCTGCGGGACCCGCAGAGACAGCCGCGCGGTGTTGCGGGACAAACGGACCCATTCCGGCCCCATCTCGCGAGATTTGCGGCGATCAATCACAGCCATACCCATGCCTGCGAATCCAGCGAACAAACCAAACAAGATCACATGTGACAAGTTGCCATTGGCCAACAGATGCGCCACGGCCCACAGCATCAGGGCGGCCAGAACAGGGTGGCGGGTGGTGCGCAATATGCCGGGGTTCTCGGGATCAAACGGACGATGACCCAAGCCACCGAAAGAGAACGGGTTTTGCACAGACACACCACTGACAGCCAACCAACACACAACGGGCATACACAATAGCGGAATCCACCTCAGGATCGCGAGTGGCGGAATGACCTCAACATAAGGCGCGTGGGCGGCTGCGACGATCAGCCAGACGAGAACCACCAGAGACAGGACAGAATATGCGCTGTAATACCCCCGCCGACCAAGCAATGAGATCAGATACCCGCGCACAGCGGGCCGGGCTGGAATCATATGGCTCAGAAGAAATACAATCAGCGCGGCAAAGAAAGGTCCCCAGCCCATCATTATAGACTCCGTAAGTTCTGCACTTGATTTACGGCAGCGCGGCTGGGCGAAACTTGTCCGAAATCAAGTCGGGGGCGGGGCAGTCGCGCTGCCCCTGCCCTTTTATAATCCCAGCGCCTTGCGGCGTTCTTCGGCAAAGCCCTGCACCATGCGGTCGGCGATCAGCGCCAGAATCGCCATCGCAGCACCAGCCGAGATGCCAAGCCCGACATCCGCCTGCCCCAGCGCCAGATAAATCGACTGGCCCAGACCGGTGGTCCCGATCAGCGCCGCAATCACCAGCATCGCAAAGGCATAAAGGATCGTCTGGTTCAGCCCCAGCAGAATGGTCGGTGCAGCATAAGGCGCACGAACATCGCGCATGATCTGCCACTCGGTGGCGCCGCTAGAGATCGCGGCCTCCATCATTTCCTCGGGCGTGTTGACCAGCCCATGCCGGGTGTAGCGGATCATTGGCACGATCGCGTAGGCGCAGATCGCAAGAAAGGCCGAGAACTCTCCGATCTGGAACACCATCAGCACTGGGATCAGGAACACGAACAAAGGGATCGTCTGCAGCATGTCACAAACGGGTCGGACGATTTTCCAGACGGGTTCCCATACGGCGCTGGTCAGACCGATCAGCCCGCCGACCACGGCGCAGGAAAACACCGCCGCACCGCTGAGGTAGAGCGACAGCAAAGCGCGCTCCCACAGGCCTGACACAAGGATGGTGCAAAGCAGCCCCACCGAGAGCGCCGCCAGTCGCCAGCCGCCCGCGACATAGCTGAGCGCGGCAGCCCCGGTCAGAACGAAGGGCCACGGAAGGTTTGCGATGCCGGTTTCCAACATGCCGATCAGGATCAGCACGACCAACCCTCCGGTCAGATGCCCGCGCCATGCCATCAGTGCGGCGATGACGGCGGCAACGATGAACAAGCCATAGCTCATGCCCGGCGTCCACTGGAATCCCCATGTGAAGGGCAGCACCGCTTGATCCAAGCCAATCCGCAGCGGCAGCAGCACGTAGAACAGAGAATTGTTCTTGAGCGCATCCAGCCACGGGCCGTTGGCCTGCGTAAAGGCGGTCAAGCCACTGTCGATCGCCTCGGCCATTGGGTCCAGCAGGGTCAGCTCGGACGGGTTCGGCAGCCACAGCCAGAAGGCGGCCGTGAACAGCACGGTAAAGCCCAGAACCGCCCAGACGACACGCAGGTCATAGCGTTTGCGCTCGGTCGCTAGCGTCCCGCTCATCCGGTCGATGACGACGGCAAAAACCACGATCACCAGACCGGCCATCAGGGATTCGCCGAACTGCGCCTTGCGCATGGTCAGCAGAACCTCCCAACCGATATCATTGAAGCCACCGATTACGGCCGCGATGATCACCATCGAAAGCGCCGCCATCAGGCACTGGTTCACACCGACCATGATCTGCGTTGCCGCCGCCGGGATTTCCACCTGAAACAGCTGCTGGAACCGCGTGCCGCCAGACATGATGGCAGCCTCTTTGATTTCGGGCTCGACCCGTTCCAGCCCCAGCATCACGTTCCGCGCCATGGGCGGTGCGGCGTAGATGGCCGAGGCGATCAGACCCACCACCGGGCCAAAGCCGAACAGCAACAACAAAGGCGTCAGATAGGCAAAGGTCGGCACTGTCTGCATCACGTCCAGCACCGCCTGAACAAAGCTCTTCACGCGGGGGATTTCATTGGCCAGAATACCGATCCCGCCCCCCACAACCAGCGCCACGGGAACTGAGACAGCAACCAGCGCCAGTGTGTTCATGCTTTCGGCCCAATAGCCCGAGGCAAGTACGAATGTCAGGCCAAAAAACCCAAGCGCCGCCATGGGCAACCCGCCAAGATACCAGCCCAGCGCGGTGACAAGCCCGATCAGGATCGGCCACGGGGTATTCCCCAGCACGAAATTGGCCGCATCCATTGGATAGGTCATCAGGTCCGAGAACAATCGCATCGCCGGTTTGATGCCGTTCAGGAACCAGTCCAGAAAGGCTCCGACCCACTGGGTTGCGGGCAGCTCCCACGCGGTGGGCCATTTGACCAACCACGGGGCAATGCCCTCAAGCGCAAGGCACAGCGCGCCGACCACAGCGGTAATAAGCGCGGCCTTGGCCCCAATCGTTAGACGCGCCTGCGCGGGAACGTCGGTCATCGCGGTCATGTCTCGTCCACCTGAAGTGCCGCAGCCAGGTCGGACGGGTGGACCGTGCCAACGATATTGCCTGCCTCATCCCGCACAGGTACGGGCTCATACAGCTCCATGCAATGCGCCAGCGCGGCGTCCAGCGTCATACTTGTGGTCAAACCGGGATCATCCGGGCCACGCTCGGATTCATCACGCATGACCGAGGCGACCTTGGCGTGTTGGCCCTTGGCGACGTCTTTCGAGAATTCGCGCACATAGTCATCGACCGGGCGCAGAACGATGTCCGTCGGTGTCCCGATCTGAACGATCTTGCCATCGCGCATGATGGCGATGCGGTCGGCCAGCTTCAGCGCCTCTTGAATGTCGTGAGTGATAAAGACGATGGATTTCTTCAACGTCGCCTGAATGCGCAGGAACTCATCCTGCAACTGGCGACGGATCAGGGGATCGAGTGCCGAGAACGGCTCATCCAAAAACCAGATATCGGGGTTCACGGCCAAAGACCGCGCAATGCCCACACGTTGCCTCTGACCTCCAGACAGCTGCCGGGGGAAGCTGTCCTCGCGCCCCTCAAGACCGACCAACGAGATCACTTCCTGCGCGCGGGTCAGACGTTCTTTTTTACCCACGCCCTGCACGCGCAGCGGGTAAGCGACGTTTTCGGCAACGGTCATATGCGGGAACAGGCCGAAATGCTGGAACACCATGCCCAGCTTTTTGCGGCGCAAGTCCGTCAGCACCTTTTTCGACGCGCCCATGACATTCTCACCATCCACGCGGATTTCGCCACCCGTGCCGGGAAGCAATTGCGAGATACAGCGGATCAGCGTCGACTTGCCTGAGCCCGACAGGCCCATGATGACGAACAGCTCGCCCTCTTTGACCTCAAAATTGGCGTCTTGCACGGCGGGGATAAAGCCATGTTCCCTCAGATCCGAGGCGGCCTTGTCGGCGGCATTCCCTGACCGAGACAGCGCGTCGGTCAGGGCCTTGTCAGCACCTTGGCCAAAGACCTGCCAGAGGTTCTGGCAGGCGATGGCTGGCATTTTAGCGTCAGTCACTTAGGCTGGCTCACTGCGTTGCTGCGTCAACGACCGGACGCCACTTGCCTTCGTTCTCGGCCATCCATGCCGCGACAACTTCTTCAACTTTACCGCCGTCGACGTCAATCGCGCCCATCATCGGCTGCTGGTCTTCGACCGCCAGTTGATAGTTGGTAAGGATCTCATAAGCAGCAGGCCATTTGTCTTCCATGCCGCTCCAGCTTGCCTTGAAGATGCGGGAGGGCGAGAAATCGCAGTCGTTTACCGCGTTCGGGTTCGGCCCCCAGGATGGGTCGTTAAAGCACGCTTCTTCACCTGCTGGCAGCTCGACGAATTGCACGTCATAGGCCGACATCGCCCAATGCGGCTGCCAGAAAGTGATCAGCAACGGCGATTTACGCTCGGTCGAGGCACGCAGTTCGGCAATCAGCGCGCCTTCAGACCCGGCAGGAACGGCTTTGAACGGCAGTTCCAGGCCAGTCATCCGGTCCGCGCCGGGGGTGCCCCAATCGGCCGGGTAATCCACCAAACGACCGCCGGGCAGCGTTTCCGCAGTTGCAAAGACCTGCGCGCAGTCTTTCAGGGCTTCCCAGGCAGGCAGGCCCGGACACAGTTCGGCCACGTGCGCGGGAAACGCAATGCCTTCCTTGGCATCGAGGCCCAGATCACCGATTTCAACGACAGTACCTTCCTCAACCTTTTTGGCATACTCATCCGAGACATTCGACGACCAGATCTCCAGCGTTGCATCGATATCGCCATCGGCCAACGCCTGGAACTGGTTCATCATGCCTGCAGTGACATATTCCACGTTATAGCCCGCGGCCTTGAGCATCTCACCGGCAACATGTGTCGTGACATGCTGGCCGGTCCATTCATTGATCGCCAGTTTGATCGGTTCGTCCACAGCGCCCATATCGGCTGCGTATGCAGATCCGGCTACCGTCATCGCCAAAAGGCTTACACTCAGTTTTTTCATCGACATTCTCCCTGTCTTCTATTCTTTGCCCAGACCGGCGCGATCGCGCGCCGGAAAGCTTGTCGCATGACAATACCATGTCGCAACATGCACAAATTTGGCTGGGAAAGGAAAGTGAACAGTTTGATGCATGGCTGGGTCGCCATGATCGAAATCCCACCTGATTCCCCGCCTTTCACTATGCGCCGCGCCCCACCCCTTGTGTTTACGCCATATTCATCGAGGCGGGAAGTTGATTGACGAGTCAATCACAAACCAAAATCGTACAGTTTGTCGAGCATTTCTTTTAAGTATTGAGTGATTTTCTGACCCTCGCCCAAGAATTGATCTTCCGTACATGCCTTGCATCACCGGCACTTAAACGCGACCCTGTGGTCGGAGGGCGTTTTTTATGCATCATTTCGACGAGATCTTTTCCATAGCAGCTAAACGGCATGGCGGTCACGGCGCGCTGGATCAAAAACTCAGCAAACCCAAAACCATAGACGAACTTGCTGCGGTTCCGGATGACCGCTGGCTTGCGATCATAACCAAGTGCATCTTTCAGGCTGGGTTCAACTGGAAAGTCATTGAGGCCAAATGGGATGGCTTTGAAACGGCCTTTGATGGGTTCGATGTCGGGCGCTGTGCTTTCATGGATGACGAAAAGTTCGACTCGCTGCTGCAAGACACCCGAATCGTGCGAAACGGTACAAAAATCGCGACCGTCAGAAACAATGCGGCCTTTCTTCTTGAACTGCGGCAAGAAGGGGGTGCAGGCAAGGTGCTGGGCGGATGGCCTTCGACAGATTTCATCGGATTGCTAACGATGCTGGGCAAGCGAGGGTCGCGTCTGGGTGGGGCCTCGGCCCAATACGCCATGCGGTTTGCCGGGCGCGACAGTTTCATCCTTTCGCAGGACGTGACCGCCCGGCTGATTGCAGAAGGGGTTGTGGACAAGGCCCCGACGTCCAAGAAAGCGATGATTGCCGTTCAGGATGCGTTCAATGTCTGGATGGACCAATCGGGCCGGTCGCTAACCGAAATCAGCCGTGTTTTGGCAATGAGTGTATGAAAACGGGTTACAGAGTGATTGCAACGCACTAGGCTTTGAACATGATGCGCCTTATTTTGATGACGTTTCTATTGCTGTTTGCCTCCTGTGGACGGCCGCTGACGGATCAGGAGGTAGCCTTTGCCAGCGCTGTTCAGGGCGACACGCTGAATCTTGAAAGCGTGCGACTGGTCGAGGGCGCCCCGGTCGCGCCAATTACGTTTTATCGTGAAAAGCGACCACGCCTTGCCTGCCGGGAACGTATTCTACCCCCGGCTGAGGAAGGTGTTGTAACAGCGAAACCCGCAGCCGTTGCCCTGTTCAATCGCGTCTACTTCACACGCGAATGGTATCTGGAAGACTATATGTCTGACTTTCCGGAACAAATGGACCTGATCGCCGCGATGCTTCTGGCCCACGAACTGACCCATGTCTGGCAGTGGCAGAACCGCAAGACAACGGGATATCACCCCTTGCGGGCGGCGGCCGAGCATGGCGGCAACAAGGACCCCTACCTGTTTGATCTGGATACCTCGCCTGATTTCCTTTCCTACGGGTTTGAACAACAGGGCGCGATTGTCGAGGAATATGTGTGCTGCCGGGCGCTGGACCCGACCGCTCCGCGTACAATGCGGTTGCACGAAATGCTGGGCCAGCATTTCGACCTGTCGCCATTGCCAAAGCAAGAACGGGAACGAGCCGTGGTTATCCCTTGGTCCGAGGCAAAGGTTGAAGGCATCTGCCGCTAAAAATCAGCCACCCTGAATCGTCTCAAGATACGCGACCAGATCAACAATCGGCTGGCTGGTTAAGATAGGCTGACCTTCAGGTGTTTTCATTGAGGTGTCCTGCCCGTCAAAATAAGGCCCGTATACCGGCATCGGGCTGCCGTGGCTGACCAGAGGGTCGCGCCCGTCAATGCGGGCAACAACCCGGGCCGTCGGGAACACTCCGCCGTCACCGGAAAGCTGGGTCAGGTCGGTCGGTTGAATAACCAAAACGCCGGCCATAGGCCCATGACCTGTTGCGTCGATCCCGTGACAGGTCGCGCAATAGTGCTGATAAAGTTCGGCCCCGGTCTCAACGTCCTGGGCGACTGCCTGAGAGGCCACCGCCACCAGCCCTAAAGAAACAGCCCCGAGTATCCGTCTGGTCATCCTATCCTCCTGTCGCGATTGACATTTGCAGGCTTGCCCGAAGGCCCGCTTGGCGCAATGATCCAGATCAACGAAGCAGGAGGGTTCGGGCGATGACACAATACGCAGCTATTATGCTGGCAGCCGGGATTGGTGTGCCTATCCTTGCGGCCCTGAACGCGGCGTTGGGAAAGCTGATCGGCTCACCCACCACCGCCGCAGTGATCCTGTTTGCCATCGCCTTTCTGTCATCCGCTTTGGTGATGCTGTTGTTTCCCGGTGTTAGCGCATTGTCCAAAGTCACTGACGCCCCCAAACACCTTTTGCTGGGCGGCGTCCTGATTGCCTTTTACGTTCTGTCGATCACCCATGTCGCGCCGCATTTCGGCGTTGGCAACGCGGTGTTTTTCGTGCTTGTGGGGCAGTTAATCAGCGCGGCCGCCATCGACCACTTTGGGCTATTTGGCGCGCAGGTCACACCTTTGAGCTGGATTCGCGCGGGCGGCATCGCAGTTATGGCGGCCGGGGTCGCAATTACTCAACTGGCTTAAGCACACCACCATCCAGCCGCAGCTTGCGGTCCATCCGCGCCGCAAGATCCATATTGTGCGTCGCGATCAGGGCTGAGAGCCCCTCGTCCCGCACCAACGCCATCAGCGCGTCGAACACCTGATCCGATGTCTCAGGGTCCAGATTGCCTGTGGGTTCATCGGCCAGCAAAACGCGGGGTTTGTTGGCCAAAGCACGGCAAAACGCAACCCGCTGCTGCTCGCCCCCCGACAGGGCTGCGGGGCGGTGATCCGCGCGGGCGGCAACACCTACGCGGTCCAAAAGGGTCATCGCTCTGTTCTGAGCAACTTTTTCCGAAACGCCGTTGGCCAGTTGCGGCAGGATAATATTCTCAAGCGCCGTGAACTCGGGCAACAGATGGTGAAACTGATAGACGAACCCGACATCCTGCCGCCTGAGCGCGGTACGGGTGCGGTCGCCTTTTCCGGTGACACTTTGCCCGGCTATTTCCACCGTCCCCGCATCGGGCGTGTCCAGCAAACCGGCGATATGCAAGAGTGTCGATTTACCGGCACCCGACGGCGCGACAAGCGCAACCGCCTCACCCGCGCGCAGGTCCAGATCAACACCACGCAGAACCTGCACCTCGCCCGGAGTTCCTTTCAGGTAGGTCTTGGTCAGACCGTCCAACCGCAACGTGATATCACTCATAGCGCAGCGCCTCTACCGGGTTCAGCCGCGCCGCGCGACGGGCCGGGAAATAGGTGACAAAAAAGGACAGACCCAGAGACAATCCAACCGCCTTCAACACGTCGACCAAGTGCAACTCGGCGGGCAAAGCGTAAATCCCGCGTATGGAAGGATCCCAGACCCCGCCGCCCATGACAAAGTTCACAAAACTGAAAATCGGATCGATATAGATCGCGAACAAACACCCCAACGCCACACCCATCCCGGTGCCGATGATCCCCGTAAAGGCCCCGCAGATAAAAAACACCCTAAGCACCGACCCTTCACTCAGGCCGATTGTTCGCAGAATTCCGATGTCGCGACCCTTGTTTTTGACCAGCATGATCAACCCGGACACAATGTTCATCGCGGCAATCAGCACAAGGATCGACAGGATGATGAACATGACGTTGTCCTCGACTTCAAGCGCGCGCAGAAACCCGCCTGATGCGTCCTGCCATGTCCAGATGCGGCTGTTTTCTCCAGCGGCCTGCAAGATCAGATATATGGTCGGGTCCAGCTCTTCGGGCTGATCCACCATGACTTCGATCTCGTCAGCGACACCTTCGCGGTTAAAAAAGCCCTGCGCCTGCTCGAACGGCATGTATACACGTGTGCGATCGATGTCATAGCGCCCGGCCGAAAACACATATTCCACGCGATAGGCATTAACCCGCGGCGACGTACCAAACGCGGTCTTCACGCCGTTGGGCGACGTCAGTTTGACCGTGTCCCCAACGGTCGCGCCGATGCTGCGGGCCACCCCTGATCCGATGGCGATCACATCCTCGCCGTTCTGAAATTGCGAAAGATCCCCGGCGGCCTGCTCACTTTCGGCTACCCCCGGCAGATCAAGCAGGTCATCGGGCTGGATGCCAAAAACCTCGACGCCGCTGCTGCGGTCGCGGTTGGTGATCAACACCTGCCCTTTGACCAAAGGCGCGGCTCGGTTCACTCCGGGGACCTCTGCAATACGCCCAGCCATGTCTGTATAATCCGCGATGGTGCGGTCCAAGCGGCCTTGCGCATCCATCTCTCCGGCCGAGTAAACCGTGACATGAGCATTGGCCCCCAGAATGGTCCCCACAAATTCTGACCGGAACCCGGACCGCACCGCCAATGTCGCGATCAGAGCGAAGACCGCCAGTGTGATCCCGATCAGCGAGATCCACGTCATGACACTTACGCCACCTTCCGCACGGCGCGCGCGCAGGTACCGCCAGGCGATCTTCCATTCAAAGGGGGCAAAGGGCGGGGGCGTCGTGGCCATGTCTGCTCCGGTTCTTATTACTTGGCGCGACCCTTTCGGCATTTCACCCGATGGTCAAGTTCGTTATGCGCCACCTGGGCCCGGATGGGCAACAGCGCCTTCTGACCCGGCGCGAATCACCCGTAAAGCCAGAACACCCTCTCCGCCAAAAGGAGAGAGTCACGCTACTTCCTACACCTTTGGTTGTGACGTCCTTCACAAACAAACACCAATTGTTTCAGCTATGAAGCTAATGTGGCAGTTGCGTGAACGACTGAACTCGAAATGCAACATTCATCAAGCAACTTTGTTTCGCCTTTTGCTTATTTTCAGAAACTTTGTCACCCTAGGTTTAAGGGGGATACCATTTTCAGAGCGGGAGACGCTCATGTTAGTAAAGAGTAGTACGGAATTGATGGACCCGATATTGGTCCGAAATGCATCTTCAGAGTTGGATTGCGAAACTGCTGCGCTATTGCGCGCAACCATCCGCCCGATATTCGATACTGCGGCAAGCTGGGCAAATTTGTCCGATATCCTAAGAGATAAGGGTTACCGCCTCGCCTTTCGCGAAGGGCGGATGTGCATCACAGATCGCACGACGGACGAACGTGTTTGCGGGATTCGTTTTCTAGGGTTCGAGTTCAAAGAGCTGGTCAAACGTCTGGGACGTCCGATTGTCGTTGCACGTGGCAACAACAGCGCGGATGGCGAAATTCTTTCTGAACGGCCGGACGCACAGCGCGGCTAGTAGCTGCGCCAGAATTGAGCTTTGCGTCTTAGTGTCTTTGACAGGCTGTATAGCGCAGCGCGTGCGATCGCTGGATTCGACAGGGATTTCATCAAAATAGCACCGGACACCCGAACCGGCAGATGGCCTTGTCTGTACCACCCCAGTCGATCTTCATCCGTATATCGGGACATATCGCAGAACTGGCCATAGTTCTTGAGCCAACTCGCGGCCATTTCAGCACCCGCGGCATCCGTGTCCGCAGATACCCCACCAATCCGAAACAGAGACACCGGCATCTGTAACCGATGACCGGAATGGCCGGACAAAATCATCCGCAAAACCATGTCGTAATCCGCAGCAATCTGAAACTGCAGGTCATGTCCACCCATTTCCAAGAACAGAGATCTTTTCAGGACCATCGCATTGTGACCGAATGGCAGACGTTGAAGAATGGACTTTGGCGTCAGTCGGCGCGCGTGGCGCCGGTTGCCTTCATCGTCAAAGAAAACCGTTTCCCCATAAACAAAATCAGGCTTCCCGGGCACGATGGCTTTCTGGACATTCGCTAGGCTGTCTGCATCCGCGATCAAGTCATCAGAATTCAGAAACAGCACATATTCCCCGGTACAACGCGCAACCGCCTGGTTCATCGCATCATAAAGGCTTTTGTCCGCCTCACAGAAATACCGCACCGGGATCAGATCGCCTGATTTTTCGATCTTTTGAATCGCGCCCTCAAGCAGCTCTTGCGTGCCATCGGTGGACTGACCGTCCCAGACCACATGCTCAACGTTGCGGAACGTCTGCGCCTGCACACTGTCAAGCGCGGCAAGGACTTGGTCACCCCGCCCCGCTTCGATCAGGTTTCTGGTTACAGTAACGACCGAGATCAGCGGTCCGGGATGCTGTTCAGGCGAATTGCTCATAGATTTCGGCAACTTTCGTAACGGCGGCCTCAGGGCTAAGCTCTTCGCTTTCCCCGGTGCGGCGGCAGGTCAGCTCAACCACACCGTTTTTCAGACCGCGCGGACCAACGGTGATGCACCACGGCAGACCGATCAGGTCCATGGTCGCGAACTTGCCCCCTGCCCGTTCGTTGCGGTCATCATAAAGCGGCTCAAGCCCCAGAGCGGTCAGCGCAGCGTAGAGTTTGTCACAAGCGGCATCGGCTTCTTCGTCACCTTGCTTGAGATTCACGATCCCGCAATGGAACGGCGTCACGCCCTCGGGCCAGATGATGCCCTTGTCGTCATGGCTGGCCTCGATGATCGCGCCAATCAGGCGACTGACGCCGATGCCGTGGCTGCCCATATGCACGGGCGTCGGCTTGCCATCCGGGCCTTGGACAGTTGCGCCCATCGCCTCGGAATATTTGGTGCCAAAGTAGAAGATTTGCCCGACTTCGATCCCGCGCGCCACGCGGCGGCGGTCTTTCGGCACTTGGTTGAACAGCGCCTCGTCATGGGTTTCATCGGTGCGCGCGTATTTCGAGGTGAACTCCTCCAAAATCGCCTGACATTGATCACGGTCGTCATAGTCAATCTGACGATCACCAAAACTCAGGTCGGTTACGGCGCTGTCATAGAAGACCTCGGATTCACCGGTGTCGGCCAGCACAAGGAATTCGTGGGTATCATCGCCGCCGATAGGGCCAGAATCCGCGCGCATCGGGATGGCTTGCAGGCCCATACGTTCATATGTGCGCAGATAGCTGACCAGATGGCGGTTATAAGCGTGCAGCGCGTCCTCCTTGGTCAGGTCGAAATTGTAGCCGTCCTTCATGTAGAACTCGCGCCCCCGCATCACGCCGAAACGCGGACGGATTTCGTCGCGGAATTTCCACTGGATCTGATAGAGCGTCAGCGGCAGGTCTTTGTAGCTGTTGACGTGCCCACGAAAGATATCGGTCACCAGTTCCTCGGCGGTGGGTGTGAACAGCATATCCCGGTCGTGCCGGTCCTTCATCCGTAGCATTTCCTGACCGTAGTCATCATAGCGCCCGGATTCGCGCCACAGGTCGGCCGATTGGATGATCGGCATCTGGATCGCGATGTGGCCCGCGCGCGCCTGCTCTTCGTGGATGATGTTTTCCAGCTTGCGCAGCACTTTGAAGCCCAACGGCAACCAGGAATAAATCCCAGCGGATGCCTGCTTGATCATCCCCGCGCGCAGCATCAGCCGGTGGCTGACGATCTGAGCCTCGGAGGGGTTTTCCTTGAGAACGGGCAGAAAGTAACGGCTGAGGCGCATTGGGTGACCTTCAAAGGTGAGAATTTCGCTGCAAGGTGATTATGCCAAAGCCTCGCCGGGGGCAATCACGCAATGGCGTTTTTGCGACCTCGGGTCAGTCGCATTTTTTATTGACCCGCCAGTCAGGAAACTCAAATGTGACGGGAATGTAAAAGCAAGAGGCCGCGATGCAGACAATCTCGGAACCCGCCCGCCAAATTCCTGTTGTCCACCAGACGGATGTTCTGGTTGTGGGTTCCGGCCCTGCCGGGCTTGCCGCTGCGCTGGCCGCAGCGCGTGCCGGAGCCGAGGTGTCTTTGGTCGATCGGTTCGGCTGCATGGGCGGCAATATCACCGCCGTGGGGGTTGAGGGGTTCGCGTGGTATCGCCATGAACAAACAGTCGAGGCAGGCGGTATCGGTATGGAGTTCGAGACCCGAGCCAAGGACATGGGCGCGGCAGTGCCGGAAAGCCAGTCACTTAGCTATGAGCTGGACAGCGAAGGCTTCAAGCTGGTGGCTGACAAACTGGTCGAAGAGGCGGGCGTGCATCCCATGCTGCACCGTCAGTTCGTGGCCCCGATCATGGACGGCGACCGGATCACCGGCATTATCACCGAATCCAAAGCCGGGCGTGAGGCGATTCTGGCCCGCGTGGTAATTGACGCCACCGGCGACGCCGATGTCGCCCACCGCGCCGGTGCCCCCACCCACAAAACCGCGCGCGAGGATATGATGGCCGCCTCGGTCATGTTCCATCTCGCCGGTGTCGACAAACGCGCCTTTATGGACGGCGTCAAAGCCGACCCGCAGACCTATAAAGACTGGGGCGGTGGTGGCGAATGGAACATCGAGACCTCGGGCAAAGAGGACGATATGTTCTCTCCCTTCGTTCACAAGCCTTTCCAGCAGGCAATTGATGAGGGGCTGATCCCGCCGCATCTGAACACCATCGCAGGCACCTGGGGTGCGATGCATGACACGGGTGAGCTGACCTATATGAACCTCATCCATCTGGCGGAAATCGACGGCACCGACCCCGACAGTCTGACGCGCGGTGAGATTGAAGGCCGTCGCCAATCCATGCTGGCCATCGAGGCGCTACGGCGCTTCATGCCGGGATGTGACAACGCCCGTCTGCGGAATTTCGGTATGACCATCGGCATCCGCGACACCCGCAAGATCGACGCCGTTTACAACATGACCGAGGATGACGCCCGCCATCAGGGTCGGTTCGAGGATACGATCGGCATCTACCCCGAATTCATCGACGGGTACGGCATCCTGATCCTGCCGACGACGGGGCGGTATATGCAGATACCGTACCGGTCCATGCTGCCCAAGGGGATCAAGGGCCTGCTGGTCGCGGGGCGTTCGCACGGATCAGACAAGGTGGCACATGCGGCTACACGCAACATGGCGTGCTGCGCCGTTATGGGGCAAGGCGCGGGAATCGCCGCCGCGCTATCACTGAAAAGCAATCAGGACGTTCACGACATGAACCTGACCCCCGTTCACAAGGAACTGGACCGCCAGGGCGTCAGGATACACTGATGGATCACATCCCGACGATAGACATCGCACAGCTGTTTGAACCGGACCACCCGCTCTATGGGCAAACAGTGGGTCAAGTCATCGACGCCTGCACCGGCATCGGTTTTCTGTCCATCACAGGCACTGGAATTGAGCCCGAGACCGTAAAGACGGTACGTGCCTGTGTTCGGGAAATCTTTGCTGTCGAAGAAACCTCGAAATGGGATCAGGCGATCACGCGCGAGAATTACAGGGGATATATCCCCATGGGGTTTTTCACCCCAAATGACGGGACGGGCAAAGCAGACAAATACGAAGGCTATAAGCTGCACTATGAAGTTGCCCCTGACGCAACTGTCCGGACGGATTGCAGTCTGTATGGCCCCAACATCTGGCCTAGGGAAGTGCCAGAAGCCCGCGGGATCATTCTGGACTATTGGGCCCAACTGGATGATGTCACTGACGTATTGCTGGCCGCGCTAGAAGCGGGGTTTGGATTGAAAGACAAGGTGTTACGCAAGGCATTTCACACTCCGATGACCAATATGACCCTACTGCACTATCCGCCACAGGCCGCTGACGAAGGCGGTTACGGCATTCATCCGCACAAGGATACTGACGCCTTGACGATCATCGCGCCAGATCCGGTCGGCGGGTTGGAGGTGCAGACCCGCGACGGAGGATGGATCACCCCGGACTGCCCACCGGATGGGTTTATCGTGAATATCGGCGACATGCTGGAGCTGTGGTCAGGCGGCAGGCTTAAGTCGACGCCTCACCGGGTCGTTAATCGCTCGGGAAAAGAGCGATACTCGTTCCCCTATTTCGCAGTACCACGCCATGATGTGGTTGTTTCGCCATTATTGGACCCCGTCGACGGCTTTGATCGTCCCTCGGTCCATTGCGGCCATTGGTCTGCTGAAATTTGGCGCACCAACTGGCCCGACGAAACGGCCCACGATCAGACGCCCGAACTGGGCACGCTAGGCGATTAACCGCGCCAATAGTCCAAAGAAATGAAACGCTTGCATCGCAGGCGTTCATAAGCCAATAACTTGTCCAAGAACCGATAAAAAGGGGATGAGCATGGCTTTGCCCGTGAAGGATCAACTCAGATACTGGGGCATTGCTGCGGCGATTTTTGTGCTTCTGTTATGGGCACTTGGCGACGTTTTGCTGCCTTTTGTAATCGGTGGTGCAATTGCTTATTTTCTGGATCCCGTCGCCGACCGGCTTGAGGGGTGGGGCCTGTCGCGGATCGCGGCAACCGGGCTGATAACGGTCGTTGGCGTATTGGGTTTTGTCCTGATGGTGCTGATGGTCGTGCCAGCGCTCGTCACGCAGTTGATCGAATTGATCGAGGTCCTGCCCAGCCTGATCAAGCAACTGCGCGGTTTCATCGAACAACAGTTCCCTTCACTTCTGGACCGCGAATCCAGCTCGCACCAATTCCTTGTGTCGTTGGGCGAAACGCTGAAATCCAAGTCCGGCGACGTGCTGCAATCTGTCGCCGCATCGTTCAGCTCGGCCATCAATGTGGTTGTTCTGCTGGTGATTGTGCCGGTTGTGGCCGTTTACCTGCTGTTGGACTGGGATCGCATGGTCGCCCGTATCGGAGAACTGCTGCCGCGCGATCACGCCCCCACCATCAAACGACTTGCCGGGGAAATTGACGACGTCCTTGCCTCGTTCGTGCGCGGCATGGGCACGGTCTGCCTGATCCTTGGTACATATTATGCCGTTGCGCTGATGGCCGTGGGATTGCAATTCGGCCTTATCGTAGGATTCATCGCCGGGCTGGTGACCTTTATTCCCTATCTCGGTGCGCTCATCGGCGGCATGCTGGCCATTGGATTGGCCCTGTTTCAGTTCTGGGGGGATTGGGTGCAAATTGGCCTGGTCGCCGGGATATTTGCGTTGGGTCAGGTGACCGAGGGCAACTTTCTGACCCCGAAATTGGTCGGCAATTCAGTCGGGCTGCACCCGGTGTGGTTGCTGCTGGCCTTGTCAGTCTTCGGGGCCTTGTTCGGATTTGTCGGCATGCTGATTGCCGTCCCGGTCGCGGCGGCGTTGGGCGTACTGGCACGGTTTGCCACGTCGATCTATCTGGAAAGCCGGCTATACACCGGTTTAGAAAGCGCCGAACAGGCTGACCAGAAAGACGAATAAATGGCCCAACAACTGAGCTTTGATCTTCCGGCCAAGACCGCGCTGGGGCGAGAGGATTTTTTCGTTTCCCCAGCAAACGCGCTGGCCGTTGCCATGATTTCGGCAACGTCATGGCCGGGAAACAAGCTGGTCCTCAGCGGTCCCGCCGGGGCAGGCAAGACGCATCTGGCCCATGTCTGGGCTGCCGAAACGGGCGGGCGCATTGTACAGGCGAAGGACATCACGCACGACGACGTGCCCACCCTTGCCCAATCAGCGATTGCCGTCGAAGATGTGCCCATGATCGCTGGTGATATCGAGCAGCAGAAAACGCTGTTTCACCTGCACAATCTGGTTCTGGCCGAAGGAAATGCCCTGCTGATGACAGGGCGTATGGCTCCGAAGTTCTGGGAATTGCCCCTGCCCGATCTGCAAAGCCGAATTGAAGGCGCACATCATGTCGCCCTAGACCCGCCGGATGACGCGCTGTTGGGGGCGGTTCTGGCCAAGCTATTTGTCGACAGGCAACTGAACCCCGGCCCCGAGGTCATTGCCTATCTGGTCAAGCACATGGACAGACGCTTCGAGACAGCCGCCAGTGTCGTGGCGCAACTGGACCAATTGGCGTTGTCGGAAAAACGTGAAATTACGCGGGCTTTGGCCGTGCGTGTCCTAAGTTCAGAGCGCGATGAATTCCAATCTGGTAATTGACCCGCACACGGCGATTTCGCATTCTAAGCCCGGAATATCTGGAAGAGACATGGATCAGACCGTCGAAACCGACATCCCCGACTGGGGGCCTTTCGGAAAACCTCTGTTCGATGACCCCGAGGCCCGCGCCCTGTCGCGTGTGGGTGTTGTTGATGTCGGCTCAAACTCGGTCAGGATGGTGATCTTTGACGGGGCCGCGCGATCTCCGGCGTATTTCTACAATGAAAAAGTCATGTGCGAACTTGGCGCTGGCCTTTCTGAAACCGGTCGCCTGAACCCGCGTGGGCGCGTGCGTGCGCTGTCTGCCTTGCAGAGGTTCAACCAACTGGCCGATGATCTGGGCCTTCCGGGGTTACATGTCGTAGCCACTGCCGCCGTGCGCGAGGCCGAGGACGGACCCGAGTTTTGCGCAGAGGTTTACGACCAAACTGGCCTGACGGTATCGGTAATCGACGGCGAAGAAGAGGCGCGCCTGTCTGCGCAGGGTGTCCTGTTGGGGTGGCCAGGTGCCTATGGTTTGATCTGTGACATTGGCGGGTCTTCCATGGAGCTGGCCGAAATCGGCGGAGGAGAGGTCGGACGACGTGTCACCTCGGCCCTTGGCCCGCTTAAACTGAGGGATATCAAGGGCGGTCGACGCGCGCGCAAGGCCCACATCAAAGAGACAATGGAAGACCTGCGCGCCCAGATGGGCCCGCAACGTGACCGTCTGTTTCTGGTCGGGGGCAGTTGGCGGGCGTTCGCACGTCTGGACATGCTGCGCCGGGGGTATCCGCTGAACGTCTTGCACGAATACCGCATGACGACGTCGCAAGTTCGCGAAACCATTAAGTTCATCGAAAAGGGCGACCCTGAGAAACTGCGCAGCCTGGCCGGGGTTTCGGGATCTCGGATGTCTCTGATCCCCTATGCGATGGACGTGCTTGCGCGGCTGGTTCGGACGTTCAAACCCAAAGACATCGCCATATCCAGCTATGGTATCCGAGAGGGCCTGCTTTACGAACAAATGCCGCAAGTCTTGCGAGACCGCGACCCGCTCATTGAAGCCAGCCGGTTTTCCGAGGCCAAGGACGCGCGTCTTCCGGGGTTTGGCAAACACCTCTTTGACTTTGTGATGCCGCTTTTCAAATCGGCCCCCCCTGCACAGGTCAGGCTGATCAAGGCTGCGTGCCTTCTGCATGACGTAAGCTGGCGCGCCCATCCCGACTATCGGGCGGAAGTCTGTTTTGACAATGTTACACGTGCCAATCTAGGCGGGCTGAAACATTCTGAACGCGTTTTCATCGGCCTTGCGCTGCAGCATAGGTACCGCAACAAGCGCGAAGGCAACAGGTTCGCGCCCCTCTATGAATTGCTGAACGAGAAGGACCAGAAACAGGCCGAAATTTTGGGCAAGGCCATGCGGTTTGGCGCAATGCTTTGGATGCAAAGCAACGCAAAAATGGGAACATTGCGGTTCTATCCCAAAAAGCGGCAGCTAGATCTGTATCTGCCGAAATCAGCCTGTCTGCTGTTCAACGAAGTTGCCGAAGCGCGGCTGAATTCGCTAGCGTCCGCGCTGAAATCTGACACGCGCGTCATCACAAAAGGCTAAAGCTCAGATATCGGTCGCGCCTTCGGGTAGGTCTTCGGATTGATCGGGGGCAATTTCTGGTTCCGGAGTATCTTCGGACACGGGCGGCTTTTTCCGGATGATGATATCACCATTAGGCAGAATTTCCGGAGCTTCATATGCGCTCCAATCCTGAATCTCACTCGCCAACTCTGCCAAAGCCGGCCCCATTTCTTCAAAGAACGACTGCATGGCCGGACCGAACTGATCCGCCAATCCCAGCAAATCCTCCAGCGCCGGTTCCATTTCCTGACGCAGCCCTTCAAAGAACAGTTCTGCGCCCTGCTCCATCAAAGACGGCCCGGTTTCATCCTCTGCGTACGCAGGCGTCGCCAGAGCCAGTGTGACTGCACAAATCGAAACAAGGTTTTTCATACTAAAAGATATATGCGTTTGAGGCAGTTGATTAAAGATCAAAGGTCTATATCCAAAGTGACCGGGAAATGATCCGACGCTGTCAAAAGCGCGTCGTGCAGGTCTGTTTGGGCTTTACAGATCGGATCATGAAATGGGTGCCAGATACGCCACTCGGGACGGTGCGCGCGCAATCTGTCGCTGATCATGATGTAGTCCAGCAGCGCCTCAAGATGCCCACCAGTATTGGGTCTTGGAAAACGCGCGGTCGAGGGGGCGACGCCCGGCTCTGGCCCATATGCCGTGGCTGCATTCGGATCGAACAGCCCCGCCCCAAGCAGAATCTCGACCGAAGACCGCCCAAACAGGTTCTCAAACTCATCAAGCCCCGGCCCGTCGTTCAGGTCACCCAAAAGAATGACGTCTTCGTCATCGGCGATATGGGCCTTGATCCGCCGCGCTAACCAAACCGCCTGCGCAAGTTGCTTGCGGCGATTGGCGATTGAAATTCGGACCGCTTCATCCCGACTGCCGGCCCCGTGCGGGGCCTTGGATTTCAAATGGGCTCCGATCAATCGAAACAAAGCACCGGCCCGAGTTTTGACGGCCAACTCCATAGGAGGCTTTGAAAATTGAACCTGATCCTCGGTCGCGTCGATATCGAGATCAATTTCAAACACCGAATCGAAACGGGGTGCATCCGAACGCGCGCCATCATCACCGATCGGATCGTGGCGTACCGAAAGACAGGCCGGATCATACAGCAAGGCCAGCTCCTGATGCGTGTTGTTCGGAAACCCCATGACCGCATGACTTGTTCGAAGGTCAAAAACCTCGGCAAACCGCTGCAAGGCACGGACTGTATTCTGAGTTTTGCCGGTATTCGGCGCTTCGACAATCAAAATGGCGTCGGCGTCTACTGCGGTCAGGACCTTGGCAATCGCTTCGACCTGCTGGGCGGTCGTGACATCATGTCTGCCTGACCATGTATCATCGCAGATCAACCGGTCTTTACGATCGAAAAGATTGGCAAACCACTCGATATTGTAGGTCGCCAACCGCATGGGTATCAGGCTCGGGCGCCGTTGATCTGATCCCAGGCGCGATTGATGTCGATCATCTTCTTTTCGGCCAGGCGAATGGCTTCTTCGGGGACCCCGCGGGAAATCATTGCATCGGGATGAGTTTCGCGCACCAACTGCCGCCAGACCTTGCGGATATCGGGCAAAGGCATGTCGCGCGGGACGCCCAGCACCGTATAGGGATCCTTGGGCGCATCCGGTACAAACCTTTCCCGCAGCGCAAGGAACTGGGCTTCGGTCTGCCCGAATATACGGCTAACCTCTTCCAGAAACTCATTTTCGTTCGGGTGATAGAACCCGTCAGCCATCGCGATATGGAACAGTCCTTCCATCAAATCGCACAGCGTGGTGCTGTCATCGGCAAACATTCCGGCGATCTTGCGGGCGTATTCCTGATACCCAGCGACGTCGGTTCGGGCCATGTCGAAAACGCGGGCGGCGTCGGCTTCATCCTCGCGCGCGATTTGGAACACATCACGAAAGGCTGTGACCTCGTCCCGCGTCACCTGCCCATCGGCCTTGGCCATTTTTGCACCAAGCGCAATAACAGCAATAGTAAACGCGACCGACCGTTCAGGCGGTGTGCGAAGAATTTCAAAAACAGCAGTCAGGCTTTCGCCCTGTGCAAGCGCGCTTAGCGCGTCGGATATGCGGGTCCAGATCGACATGAGGGCACCCTAGCGCCCCAATTCGCCGGTGTCAGGTGCAACCAATGGGTCTGCGGCAAGAATTTTCTGCATCAGCACAAGATCCAGCATTTTGCCCCACTTGGACCCAACTTCTGGCATGCACCCAACTTTTTCGAATCCGATGGCCGCGTGAAACGAAATTGCCGCCGGGTTTACCGACGATATTCCTGCAACCAAGACATGAACGCCCTCGTCCCTTGCCACGGCCTCTAGCGCGGCCATTAACGCGCGACCAGTGCCATGCCCACGCGCCATGGGCAACAGTTGGATAGAGTGTTCCCGGCATTGGGCGTATCCGGGACCTGAGCGAAACAGGCCGTAAGTGGCAAAACCCACAACCTGCCCTTCCAACTCGGACACTAGAAAAGCGGGTCCACGGGCTTGGATGTCGCTTGCTGTGCTGCCCACATCCCGCTCGGCTGTGGTAAAGGTCACAAGCGTATCCCGAATGATCTGATTGGTGATCTCAGCAATGGCATCAGCGTCCGCGACTTTTGCCTGACGGATGATCATTCCAGCACGCGTAGACCATGGGGCGTTTCAAATTCCGCACGCATCGCGGCAGGGCCGGAATCAAATACCACGCGGTCCAAAGCACCCAGCAGTTTTGCCAGCTCCAGTGCTTCGGGATGGAACACAATCAACTGCCGCAGACGGCATCCCCTATCTTGCAGCATCTGCGCCGGGTGCAGGTCACCGTGCCATTGGATTAGCGCGGGAAACAGATTGTCAAACGGTAGCCGCCCGCTTGGGGGAACAGCCATACGCCAGCGCAGCGCGCCTCTGGTCAGGTCAATGGGGTGCCCAACGCCGTCAGGGAACACATCCAGCGATGCTTCAATGTTCGGGACACGACAAATCCAGTTTGTCAGTCGCGGGCTTCCCTGAAACCGGTCAAGGTCAAACCAGCGCGTCCGTTCGGGGCGAGGTGCGGACGGGTCAATCGCGATCGCCTCAAGGTACAGACCATCCGCCAGACCCAGAAGCCGATTATAGGTTCCGAATTTCTCGTGCTTTCCGCCGTCCTGTAGGGAAACACCCAGTGCCTGCTCGACATGAGCAGCGGCTTCTTCAAGCGTTTCACCCGCAACAGCCAGATGATCGAGCAACATGCGCGCCCTCCTGCAAAAAACGACCAGACCCAAGCGGATCTGGTCGCATGTTTCCGTCAAAGACGCGGGATCACAAGAGGTTTCGGCGGGAAACCCCCATTATCCCTTGGTCTTGCCGATCAGGCCCAGAATGTCCTGCGCTGCCTCGGGGATGTTTGTCCCCGGACCAAAGATCGCCTTGACGCCGTGATCATAGAGGAACTGATAATCCTGCTGCGGAATCACGCCGCCACAAATCACGATGATATCCTCGGCTCCAGCCTTTTTCAGCTCTTCCACCAGTTGCGGCGCGAGGGTCTTATGCCCCGCTGCCTGCGAGGAAATACCGACCACATGCACGTCATTGTCTACCGCGTCCTGCGCCGCCTCGGCGGGTGTCTGGAATAGTGGACCAACATCCACGTCAAACCCGATATCGGCAAAGGCGGTCGCGATCACTTTGGCACCCCGGTCGTGACCGTCCTGCCCCATCTTGACCACCAGCAAACGCGGACGGCGGCCTTCGGCCTCGGCAAATTCCTCGATGGACTTCTGGATCGCGGCAAAGCCCTCGTCACCCTCATAGGCCGCTCCGTACACACCGGCCAGCGTTTTCACTTCGGCGCGGTGGCGACCGAATTCCTTTTCCATTGCCATGCTGATCTCTCCTACGGATGCGCGGGCGCGCGCGGCTTCGACCGCAGCAGCCAGCAGGTTTCCGCCCTCTTGGGCGGCCTTGGTCAGGGCGCCCAACGCCTGTTGGCACGCGGCCTCGTCGCGCGTGGCGCGGATACGCTCCAGACGTGCGACCTGCGCTTCGCGCACAGCTACGTTGTCGACGTCCAGAATGTCGATCGGGTCTTCCTGTTCCTTGCGGTACTTGTTGACACCGACGATCACCTCTTCGCCCCGGTCGATCATGGCCTGACGGCGCGCGGCGCTTTCTTCGATCCGCAGCTTGGGCATGCCTGAAGCGACGGCCTTGGTCATGCCGCCCATCTCTTCGACCTCTTCCATCAGGGCCCAGGCTTTTTCGACCAGCTCATTAGTCAGGCTTTCGATGAAATAGGACCCCGCCAGCGGATCGACCACATCGGTCACGCCGGTTTCTTCCTGCAGCACAAGCTGCGTGTTCCGGGCAATGCGGGCTGAGAAATCGGTGGGCAGGGCAATCGCCTCATCCAGCGCGTTGGTGTGCAACGACTGGGTACCGCCCAGAACCGCGCTCATCGCCTCATACGCTGTCCGGATCACGTTGTTATAAGGGTCTTGTTCCTGCAACGACACACCCGAGGTCTGGCAATGGGTGCGCAGCATTTTCGAGCGTTCAGACTTCGCGCCAAAATCGGTCATCACACGGTGCCACAAGGTGCGTGCGGCGCGCAGTTTGGCGATTTCCATGAAGAAGTTCATGCCGATGGCAAAGAAGAACGACAAACGGCCCGCAAACTTGTCGACGTCCATCCCGGCTTGCGTCGCGGCGCGGACATATTCGCGGCCGTCGGCAAGCGTATAGGCCAGTTCCTGCACCAAGTTCGCGCCAGCCTCTTGCATGTGATAGCCCGAGATCGAGATCGAGTTGAACTTGGGCATCTCGTTCGAGGTATAGTCGATAATGTCTGAAATGATCTTCATCGACGGCTCGGGCGGGTAAATATACGTATTCCGCACCATGAACTCTTTCAGAATGTCATTCTGAATGGTGCCGGACAGGACGGATTTGTCATGGCCCTGCTCCTCACCGGCGACAATGAAATTCGCCAAAATAGGGATCACCGCACCGTTCATGGTCATCGAGACCGAGACCTTGTCCAACGGGATACCGTCAAACAGGATTTTCATATCTTCAACGCTGTCGATGGCAACACCAGCCTTACCCACGTCGCCAACCACACGCGGGTGGTCGCTGTCATAGCCGCGGTGCGTAGCCAGATCGAAGGCTACGGACACACCCTGCTGACCGGCGGCCAGATTGCGGCGGTAAAAGGCATTCGATTCCTCAGCCGTCGAAAAGCCCGCATACTGGCGGATCGTCCACGGACGACCTGCGTACATCGTGGCCTTCACGCCCCGGGTAAACGGGCCGAATCCCGGCAGCGTGCCCATATGCGGCAGATCGGCGGTGTCCTCGGCTGTATAAAGAGGTTTGACGTCGATGCCTTCAAGCGTCTCCTTGGTAAGGTCTTCCAGCGGACGACCGCGCAGCTCTTTCTCGGCCAGCGCCTGCCAGTCTTTGGTATCGGTCATGGCGAATTCCTTTTCCTATTTAGGATCGCGCGCAGAGAGGAACCTGCCCGCAGTTATGTTTCGGATTGCCCGGTCCATTCGGGCTGCGCGCAACAAATTGAGCGCACAGTGCATTTCACTGGTCGCATTCATCGACACAGGGGCTATATTCGATGGGACAGGAGGCCCAATGACACGAACGCTTGCCCTTGTTTTCTCGGCACTAATCCCGCTGGCGGCCTTTGCCGCTGACGGGTCTGCACCTGCCGAAGACGAATTCGTCCGCCCCGCTGGTGACAGCGACCTCAGCGAGTTTTTGTGGGTCAGCCGACCCATCGTCGTCTTTGCCGACACCCCTGCGGATCCACGTTTCCAGCAGCAGATCGACATGCTGGTCGAGGGCGAAGCCGCAATGCGGGACCGCGACGTCGTGGTATTGACCGACACCGACCCATCGGCCCGATCCCCGATCCGGTCGCAGTTGCGCCCGCGCGGGTTCCAGATGGTATTTGTCGACAAGGACGGCGTGGTCAAACTGCGCAAACCGTCCCCGTGGAGCGTGCGCGAGATTGGCCGCTCCATCGACAAGACCCCCTTACGCGAACGCGAAATTCGCGAACGGCGCGAGGGCGGTTGAGCGTCTTCGCCACACCCAAGCCGCCCGGCACAGAACGCCGGGACACCAAAGGGATATGACAAAAACGCCACCATGATCACTCGAACTCGATGATCACATCGTCCACGGCAAGGCTGTCGCCGGGACCAGCGTTGATCTTGGCGACCACGCCTTTCTTCTCGGCGCGCAGGATGTTTTCCATCTTCATCGCCTCGACGGTGCACAGTGCCTGACCTTCCTGCACTTCCTGCCCTACTTCGACGTCGATCTTCACGATCAGGCCGGGCATCGGGCAAAGCAGCATTTTCGAGGTGTCTGGCGGCAGCTTTTCAGGCATCAGCTTGGCCAATTCCGCCTGGTGCGGGCGGCGCACATGCACTTTCAGGTCCGCACCCCGGTTGCGGATGCGGAACCCGCCCGAGATTTTTCCGACCTTCATGACCAGCGGATCACCATCGACATTCAGCACGGCCAATTGATCACCCGGCGTCCAGTCCGAAGCGACGCGAAGCGTCGTTCCGTCTGTAAAGGCGACAGTCGCGCCCTCTTTGTCGGCCTCGATCTTGACGTCAAACTCGTGCCCTTGCAGCGCGACATTCCAATGTACGCCGACCTTACGTTCGTGGTTATCCATACGGCCCGACACTCGGGTCCGGCGGATTTCAGCAACACGGTACATGGCCGCGCAAGACGCTGCGATACGACGCAAGTCCGCTTCGGGCAGGGTCACGCCTTCGAACCCCTCCGGGTATTCCTCGGCGATGAATGCGGTGGTCATGTCGCCGCTAATGAATTTCGGGTGATCCATCACGGCAGACAGGAACGGCAGGTTGTGGCCGATGCCTTCGACTTCAAAACTGTCCAGCGCCACGCGCATCGCCTCGATCGCCTGATCGCGGGTCGGGGCCCAGGTACACAGCTTGGCGATCATCGGGTCGTAGTACATGCTGATCTCGCCGCCTTCATAAACGCCGGTATCGTTACGCACCGCCGCCTCGCCTTCGGGCGCGTCGCCTTGCCACTTGCCGTTCACCAACATGGGACCGGCAGCCGTTTCCATCGGCGGACGATACCGGGTCAGACGGCCAATCGAGGGCAAAAACCCGCGATACGGGTCTTCGGCATACAGGCGGTTTTCAATCGCCCAGCCGGTCAGGGTCACGTCATCTTGGGTAATGGTCAGTTTCTCACCAGCCGCCACACGGATCATCTGTTCCACCAGATCGACACCGGTAATCAGCTCGGTCACCGGGTGTTCCACCTGCAGGCGGGTGTTCATCTCAAGAAAGTAAAAGTTCTTTTCCCCATCCACGATGAATTCAACTGTCCCGGCGCTGGCATAGTTCACGGCCTTGGCCAGTGCGACCGCCTGTTCGCCCATCGCTTTACGTGTTTCGGGATCAAGGAACGGCGACGGGGCCTCTTCCACAACCTTCTGGTTCCGGCGCTGGATCGAGCATTCGCGCTCGCCCAGGTAAATGCCGTTGCCGTGGCTGTCACACAGAACCTGAATCTCGATATGGCGCGGCTGGGTCACGAATTTCTCAATGAAAATCCGGTCGTCGCCAAAGGAATTCGCAGCCTCGTTCTTGGAGGATTGGAAGCCTTCGCGCGCTTCGTCGTCGTTCCACGCGATCCGCATGCCTTTACCACCGCCACCGGCGCTGGCCTTGATCATTACCGGATAGCCGATGTCGTTGGAAATCTTCACCGCCTCATCGGCGTCTTCGATCAGCCCCATATAGCCGGGCACTGTCGAAACGCCTGCATCCTGAGCGATCTTCTTCGAGGTGATCTTGTCACCCATGCTTTCAATCGCACCGACCGGGGGGCCAACAAAGGCCACGCCCTCGGCCTCCAACGCCTCGGCGAATTTGGCGTTTTCCGACAGGAAGCCGTAACCGGGATGAACCGCCTGTGCGCCGCTTTGACGGATCGCATCCATAACCTTGTCGATCACGATATAGGACTGGTTCGCGGGGGGCGGGCCGATATGGACAGCTTCATCCGCCATCGACACATGCAATGCGTTCTTGTCCGCGTCCGAGTAGATGGCGACAGTGCCAATACCCATTTTACGCGCGGTCTTGATGACCCGGCAGGCGATCTCGCCCCGGTTGGCGATCAGGATCTTGTTGAACATGGGACGTCCTTTGTCTTGGTGTTCTGGGAACGCAAAACGCCGCCGCAGGGTCTAATCCCCACGACGGCGTGATGCGCGATGACGGTCGAGGCGACGCGCGCCCCGAAGACTACGTTAGTAGCAGTTTCTTTGTGTTTTGCAGAAAAGCACGTTGCCTGCGGCACCGACCGCAGCCCCGACAAACGGGTCGGCGCTGAGGACGGCCGCGCCCAACGCGCCCGCGCCGCCACCAAGCAGCGCCTGTTCGCCCGTGTTTTCACCGCAGGCCGTAAGGCCCGCACAGGTCGCCAATACGAGGACGACTTTTGAAATTCGCATGTTATCTGCCCCTTCAGGTTATTTGATGCATTCGGGGGCACATGTCGGATTTGCGCCTTGTTATTCAATATCAGGCGGATCAAATTTGGCGTTTGCGCAGAATTATGCCGCTTTTTGCGCAATTCATGCGCAAAGAAAAACGCGGGCAGGGAATTGTGAGTTTCACAAGCCTGCCCGCGGAAGGAAGGGGTACGGAATAGTAGGTGCATGTGCGGCGCAGGCAAAGTAGAGCCGCACGGCCTATCAACCATGCACGCCACCAATTCGGCCGCCAACCACTCATCGTTTCCTTTTGATTTTCCGGCTGAATCCTGCCCATACATCGAAACCTCGCGCAAATATGCGCCGACGGGAATTTGTAGACATGTGTTCACAGACGCTCTGCTAGCCGTCACATAGCCGTTACACAAAGCTATCAATTCGACACTTCGCGCCAAATCGACCTCACGGCGTGCTGCGGGTGCGAAGACAACAAAACCCATGTTTTGCAACGCATTGATATTTGCGTTCACCCCGCCGTGAAAACCGGCGAGCGAAATAACACAGTCGCATGAGAAATCCGGCCCAAATCCTCCCGACTTGGTGATTTCCCTCCGCAAAGCTTGCGTGAAACCTTGGCCCTGCACACTCGCATACAAGGAATTATCCCCATGAAAACAAAGGGTAAATACGCTCGCCTGCTTGCCGCCAGCGCGCTCTGCGCGGTTGGCGTGCCGGCCTTGGCGCAAGATGCTGAAACCCAGGCCGAACTGGAGAACCTGCGACTCCGGGTCGAGGCGCTGGAGTCGCAGGATCCGAACTCGACCCCCGGCGAGTTCCGGATTGGGAACACGACCCTGGACCTGTACGGCTATGTCAAAGCTGATTTCTTCTACGACTTTGACTTTGATCAGGGCGACACGGCCTTCGTGAACGTCGTGGGTGAGCCCTCTGCCGCGACCAGCGGGACGTTCGGTGCAACCGTTCGGCAATCCCGACTCGGGCTTCTGACAAGTACGCCCAGCGCGATTGGCGATATCGGCGGGCAACTGGAACTTGACCTGTTCGCAGGTGGAGGTGCCGCCGAATTGCGCCTGCGTCACGCCAACATCCGCATTGGCGAACAATGGTTGATCGGTCAGTTCTGGACCAACTTCCAGCCACTGGACACCTACCCGACCTCGGTCGAATTCAACGGCCCGGTTGGTATTGCCTTCGCCCGTGTTCCACAGGTGCGTTATACCAATTCGTTCTCCAGCAACGCTGAATTCGCACTGTCCATCGAGGAAAATGTCGGCGGTTCGAATTCGGATGATCCGGTCCTGACGGCCTCGGCCGAGTATAATGATGGCAGGTTCATCGCGCGCGGTGCCCTGCTTTACGGTAAGGCCGAGGGCGGCGGTGTCGAAGTCGATCAGACCGGTCTGACCCTGTCGGGTTCGGCGCGCCTGTGGGAAGGCGGCCTGTTCCAGGTCAATTACGTCACCGGTGAGGCGCTTGGCCCGTGGCTGATCGGCCTTGGTGATGCGGTCGTCGGAGGCGAGGCGAACGACGTCGACGGATTCACCGTCGAACTGCGTCAGCAGCTGAACCCCAAATGGAATGTGGGCATCGCCTACGGCTATGAAGACTATGACTTGGCGACCTCGACCGGTACGCTGGCCTTTACCGAGCTTGAGACGATCCACGTCAACGCCTTCTATCAGGCGACCGACAACCTGACGCTGAGCGCCGAATACATCTTTGGCGAACGCAACGACGCCCCCACCGGACGGACGTTCGACGCCAACCGTGTTCAGGTGGCCGCGCAGCTTAACTTTTGACGCACGAACCTGACCCTGCCCCACACGGGGCGGGGTCAACCAGTCAGGACCTGACGTCCGCTGATATGTGGCGGCCAAAGGCACGTTCAGCGCACCCCATCGAAAATATCGGGAAATGACTGCCGCGCAGCGTCGACGTCAATCACCAAAAGCGCATCATAGCTGGCGGGGTCAAACGGATCTTCGGCCGGGATCACCTCGCGCTGGAACAGCCAGCTCAGCCGCCCTGCATCCAGATTTCCACGCTCAAATGGTTGATCCCCGAAATGCTCCCACAGCGCCTGCATGAAAGCTGTATCTGCGCGCCTGTCCGCCGGTTTGCGGTCACGAAACCGTTCACGGGAGGTTATTGGGGTCACCCCCTTTGGATTGGCCCGACGGATGGTGAACTGAAAATCCGTTCCGGCCAGACGGCCCGGGAAACCGCGATGTTTCAACATGCTGTCACCTCGCGAAAATAAGAACAAAACGCACATCCGTTGCAGGACGAAGCCATTTCAAACACCCCCATAGCGTCTTTACTGGTCAGAAATGCTTTGACTGGTTTACACACGGTCATCATGGTCAAAGCCCCTCCCAGATACACCGGGACTGTTCCAGCCGGTAGGCCTCGAAAAACTGCGTGGCATCAGGTGCAGAGCGGCCAAATTCCGTAGGACGATCAGATAGGGAGATAACGACGCGAGCCGGCTCAAGCTCGTACTGCGCGACGTAGGCAACAGCCAGTGTCTGACATAGGTGCTCCATATCGACCGAAGCGACGTCATAGCCAATTCGCCCGACATCAGACCCGATCTTTGGCGCGATAAACCGAAACCGCACCCACAGCTCTCCGGGATTGTTGTCCAGAAGAACATCGCGCAGGTGTACGGGCTGACCTGACGGGACCGGCAACAGCGCCGAAGTCTCGGCAAAAGTCGTAGCGGGCTGCGCAAGAAGGGTCAGAATAAAGGCACGACCCCAGACCTGCCAATGGCAAGCTCCTCTCTCCGGGATCGTGCGCGCATGGCTTTTGGCCCGCGCTTTCCTATTTCTGATAACCACATTCATTTAGCAGCTTTGACCTCAAAGTCAAACTTGACTTTCATTAAGCCTAGTTGCCCGGTTCAAGTTCGGCCCTCGAACCAAGCAACCTGTTCTGCACCAATACCTTACAGCGGGATATTGTCGTGCTTTTTCCACGGATTCTTGAGCTGCTTGTTCCGCAGGCTGGCAAAGGCACGGGACACGCGGCGGCGCGTTGACTGCGGCATGATCACCTCGTCAATGAAGCCACGCTCAGCAGCGACAAAGGGATTGGCAAAACGGTCTTCATAGTCCTGCGTATGCTGTGCAATTTTCTCAGCATCCCCCAGATCGGCACGGTGAATGATCTCGGTCGCGCCCTTGGCACCCATCACAGCGATCTCAGCAGTCGGCCACGCATAGTTAAAGTCCCCGCGCAGGTGCTTGGACGCCATAACGTCATAGGCCCCGCCATAGGCTTTGCGGGTGATCACGGTAACCTTCGGAACGGTCGCCTCACCGTAGGCAAACAGCAGCTTTGCACCGTGTTTGATGACGCCGCCATATTCCTGACTGGTCCCCGGCAGGAAGCCCGGCACATCAACCAGCGTCAGGATCGGAATTTCGAAGCAATCGCAGAAACGCACGAACCGAGCCGCCTTGCGGGAACTGTCGATGTCCAGACAGCCCGCCAAAACCATCGGCTGGTTTGCGACAACACCAACGGTCTGGCCTTCCAAGCGGATAAAGCCGGTGATGATGTTCTTGGCGTAGTCTTCCTGAATTTCGTAGAAATCCCCCTCATCCGCCACTTTGGTGATGAGTTCTTTCATGTCATAGGGGGTATTCGGATTATCTGGGATCAACGTGTCCAGAGAAGCCTCAATCCGGTCAGGTTCGTCGAAGAAGGGGCGGACCGGTGGTTTTTCACGGTTGTTCAGCGGCAGGAAGTCAACCAAGCGGCGAACTTCGGCCAGCGCTTCAACATCGTTCTCGAACGCTCCGTCCGCGACCGAGGATTTCTTGGTGTGGGTCGAAGCGCCGCCCAATTCCTCGGCTGTGACGACCTCGTTGGTGACAGTTTTCACAACGTCGGGGCCTGTCACGAACATGTAGGAGGTGTCTTTGACCATGAAGATAAAGTCGGTCATCGCCGGGCTGTAGACCGCACCACCGGCACATGGCCCCATGATCACGCTGATCTGCGGCACCACGCCCGAGGCCATGATGTTGCGCTGGAAAACTTCTGCATAACCGGCCAGCGACGCAACGCCTTCCTGAATCCGCGCACCACCCGAGTCATTGATACCAATCACAGGTGCTCCGTTCTGGATCGCCATGTCCATGATCTTGCAGATTTTCTGCGCGTGGGTTTCCGAAAGGGATCCGCCAAAAACGGTAAAGTCCTGACTGAACACATAAACCATGCGGCCATTAATCGTGCCCCATCCAGTCACGACACCGTCGCCAGCGGGCTTTTGGTTCTCCATCCCGAAATCAGTGCAACGGTGGCTGACAAACATGTCGAATTCTTCAAAGCTGCCTTCGTCCATCAGCAACTCGATCCGCTCACGCGCGGTAAGTTTGCCTCTTGCATGCTGTGCGTCGATACGTTTTTGTCCGCCCCCTAGACGGGCATCGTTGCGGCGGCTTTCTAGTTCGGTCAGGATGTCTTTCATGACGATGATCCCCTCTAAAATTTGTCGGGACACTATACGCATCGCACCAAGGACCAAAGCACCATTCGGCAAATTTGCAAATCTTTGGAAATATCGTTTCGGAAAATTGTAAATTTGCTAATATTGTATCGAGTTCGGCAAGACGGATGGTAATTGCGACGCCGCTCACTATACATGTGAACCATGCAGTTCAGTTCACCCTCGACGCGACGTTCGCCGCCCACGATTACAACACTCGTCCTTTTGTCGGGACTGTCTGCGCTAAGCCTGAACCTGTTCCTGCCCAGCCTTCCGAATATGGCGCTGTATTTCAACGCGGACTACAAGGTCATGCAGTTGTCAATTGCCCTGTACTTGCTGGTCAACGCCGTTCTGCAAATTCTGATTGGACCGATCGCGGACAAGGCCGGTCGCAGGCCAGTCCTGCTTTGGGGATTATCCTTGTTCTTGCTTGCCACACTCGGCAGCATCTACGCACCCAATGTCGAAGTTTTCTTGGCCTTCCGCATGTGTCAGGCGGTCATTGTCGTCGGAATGGTGCTTAGCCGTGCAGCCGTGCGCGACCTTTATGATCAGGATCAAGCCGCCTCGATGATCGGATATGTCACGATGGGGATGGCCGTCGTTCCCATGATCGGTCCTGCAGTCGGTGGCCTTCTGGAAGAAAGCTTCGGCTGGAAGGCAAACTTTTGGCTGCCATTCGTCCTTGGCGCGTTGACTCTGCTGCTTGTATATCTCGACTTTGGCGAAACCAGCGCCAAAAGCGGCAAGACGTTGGGACAGCAGTTCAAGGAATACCCCGAGTTGCTTACGTCGCCACGATTCTGGGGGTATTCGCTGTCATCGGCCCTGTCATCTGGTGCCTTTTTTGCCTATCTCGGCGGCGCACCCTTTATTGGCACCGAGCTTTTTGGCCTGACCGCATCCGAGGTTGGAATTTACTTTGGCGCACCCGCAATCGGGTACTTCTTCGGGAATTTTATCAGCGGGCGGTATTCGGTTCGATTTGGCGTAAACCGCATGGTTCTTTGGGGGAGCGCATTGAACGCCGCGGGCGTCTTACTGTCCGCTATACTGTTCCTTGCCGGTTTCGGTACTGCACTCAGCTTTTTTGGCTTCATGACCTTCGTCGGTGTTGGCAATGGCATGACGATACCGAACGCCACCTCGGGCGCCCTGTCCGTTCGCCCCCATTTGGCCGCCACAGCCTCTGGCCTCAGCGGTGCCATCATGCTCGGCGGCGGCGCTGGCCTTAGCGCACTGGCTGGCACCTTGTTGACGCATGAGACCGGCGCGATGCCCCTGTTGTGGCTGATGCTCGCCACCGCTGCACTCGCGGTTTGCGCAATCGCAACGGTGATCCGACGCGAACGGCAATTGGGTCTATAAGACGGCTTGCACCCAATAGTTTGCAAAGTTAGCCTAGCGCGACAGAAAAGTTGCAAAGGCAGACCATGGCGACCCAAAAGCTATATGCTGGTGCGAAACTGCGCGAAATGCGCACACGTCTGGCGCTGACTCAAAAGGAATTCGCAACCAAACTGGGCGTTTCGCTGCCATACTTAAACCAGATGGAGAATAACAACCGCCCGATATCCACGACGGTTGTTCTGGCTCTGGCACAAGAGTTTGGAATGGACGTGACCGAACTCAGCACAGGTGACAGCGAACGGCTTGTCTCGGACATGCGGGAGGCTTTGGCAGACCCTGTGTTCGATGACGCGACCCCTCCGCTGGCGGACCTGCGCTTGACAGCGTCAAATGCACCCGCGCTTGCTCGTGCGTTTATTGCGCTACACCGCACGTACCGGCAGACCCACGAAAGACTGGCGTCGCTTGACGAAGCGCTGGGGCGTGAGGACGCCCAGATACAAGCAAGTCCCTGGGAAGAAGTTCGTGACTTCTTTCATTACTGCGACAACTACATCGACGCCGTCGACCGCGCCGCCGAGAGGTTTTCCAGCCAGGCTCCAGACGCCGGCAATATTCGCACGGCAGCCATAGAAAGCCTGAGCGAGCGCGGTATCAGAGTTCAGTTTCCGGATATCGCAGAAACGCGGAAATACGACGCAGACAGTAAAACGCTTTTCCTGTCGTCACGCATTGCGCCCCAGACACAGGTGTTCCAGTCGTTATTGCAGGTCGCTTTGATCGACCAGGACAAGCTGCTCGAAGCGACATTGGATTTTGCAAAATTTCAAAGTGACGAGGCCCGCGCAATCGCGAAAATCGGTCTTGCCAACTACTTCGCGGGCGCCTCCCTGATGCCATACAGAAAATTTCTAGCGGCGGCACAGGAATACAGGCACGATCTGGAATTGCTCAGCAACAGTTTTGGCGCGTCGATTGAACAGGTGGCCCACCGACTTTCCACCCTACAACGCCCCGGAGCCAAGGGGATTCCGTTCTTTTTCGTACGTGTGGATCAGGCCGGAACGATTACCAAACGCCACTCAGCCACCCGACTGCAATTTGCCCGGTTCGGAGGCGCATGTCCGCTGTGGAACGTGCACCGTGCCTTTGAAACGCCCGGCCACTTCCTAAGACAACTTGCCGAAACGCCAGACGGCGTCCAGTATATCTCCCTTGCGCGGGACGTGTCCAAATCGGGGGGATCGTTTGGCGCGCCAGTGCGCCGCTATGCCATAGCGCTTGGATGTGAAGTGCGCCATGCCGAGGCACTGGTTTACGCAGACAATCTGGATATCAACAACGCCAGCGCATACGAACCCATCGGCATATCCTGCCGCATCTGCGAACGCCAGAATTGCCATCAACGCTCTGTTCCACCGCTGGAGCGCCGTCTGTCAATCGACGCGCATTCACGTGGCACGCTGCCCTACGAAGTCACCTGATCTTCACCTGGCAAGAAAATATCCCAGGGGAGTCGCGGCCTGCCGCGACGGGGGCAGAGCCCCCGCCCTTTTGGATCAGGCTTTCGACAAGATCGACCAGATCTCATCCTTCAGGGCTGCGCGTTTCTTGCGCAGCTCGCCTTCGGCCAGTTCTTCCATCGGTTCAACATTGGTTTCCGCGCGGTGAACGCTGCGATTAATCTCGTGATACTCATCTGCCAGCCGCGCGAAATGCGCGTCCGACTGCTTGAGCTGGCTCATCAGGTCAACTTTGTCCGGAAACTCTTCGGCCAGTTCATGCGGGGTGTGGGACATTCCTGTTCGCTCCTTGAATATGTCGTTGCGTTTCAGACTATAGATGATTCCCATACCCCGCTTTGACGCGGATCAAATTACCGTTGTGCAGTAGCCCATTGCGGATGAATCCAGGGCCGGTCATTGGCCTTTGGCAAGGGATCTCGGCCCAGAAGATGATCCGAGACTTTCTCACCCACCATAATCGACGGGGCATTCAAGTTGCCGTTGGTGATCTGCGGAAAGATTGAACTGTCAGCCACACGCAACCCGTCCACCCCAATCACTCGGCCCTGCGGATCTACAACAGCATTCCTGTCGTCCGCCCGCCCCATTCGGCAGGTGCCGCAGGGATGATACGCGCTCTCGGCGTGCTCGGCGATAAAGCCGTTTAGCTCTTCATCGCTTTGAACGCCTTCACCCGGCTGAATTTCCTTCCCGGCAAATGGCTTGAAAGCCTCCTGCCCGAATATTTCACGCGTCAGTCGTATACAGGTCCGGAAATCCTCCCAGTCCTGTTCGTGGCTCATGTAGTTAAAGCGGATCACAGGTGCATCCTCGGCCCGCGCTGAACGCAAGGTTACAGACCCGCGCGACGGTGATCGCATCGGCCCTACATGCGCCTGAAACCCGTGCCCTTCGGCCGCCGCCTGCCCGTCATAGCGCACCGCGATTGGCAGGAAGTGGTATTGGATATCGGGGTACTCGACCCCTGGCTTTGACCGAATAAAGGCCGCACTTTCGAACTGGTTCGACGCCCCAAGCCCGGTTTTGGTGAACAACCACTGCGCCCCGATCAAACCCTTGCTGATCAGGTTCCAATGCTTATACAACGTGATCGGCTGCAACGACGCTTGCTGGATATACAGTTCCAAATGGTCTTGCAGGTTTGCCCCCACACCGGGGCGATCAGCGACAACCTCGATCCCATGTTCAGCCAATTGTGCCGCAGGGCCAATTCCAGACAGCATCAACAGCTTGGGTGAGTTGATCGACGACGCCGCCAGAACTACCTCGCGCCGTGCACGGATGATCTCTTTCTTGCCGCCTCGGATCAGTTCGACGCCCGTGGCTCGACCATTCTCAATTACGACCCGTGAGGCAAGACCGCGGACAATATCGCAATTCTCGCGCTTGAGGGCGGGCTTCAGATAAGCATTTGCCGCCGACCAGCGCCGCCCCTTCCAGACGGTCTGCTCCATCGGGCCAAAGCCTTCCTGCTTTTCGCCGTTATAGTCGCCCGTCACCTCGTACCCGGCTTGCTGACCCGCATCGACGAACGCTTTGAACAGTGGGTTCTCGCGCGGGCCGCGTGACACGTGCAACGGACCATCGGTGCCGCGCCACGCGGTATCGCCACCATGACCACCGTCGTGCCACGTTTCCATGCGCTTGTAGTAGGGCAGCACATCCGAGTAGGACCAGCCATCCGCGCCCATCTCGGCCCAGGTGTCAAAGTCACGCGCATGGCCACGTACATAGACCATGCCGTTGATCGAGGACGATCCGCCAATCACCTTCCCGCGCGGACAGGCCAGCCGGCGGTTGTTCAGATGCGGCTCGGGCTCGGACTGGTAGCCCCAGTCGTACCGCGCCATGTTCATCGGATAGCTGAGAGCGGCAGGCATCTGGATGAACGGTCCGGCATCGGTGCCGCCATGTTCTATTACCAGTACCGAGGCCCCGGCCTCGCTCAGTCGATATGCCATCGCGCAGCCAGCGGAGCCTGCGCCAACGATGACGAAATCTGCTTCCATTTTCGGGTCTCCATTGCCGCTTCATCGCCAAGATCTCTGTCGAATACTCTCAGCAAGACTGAAGGGGGTATTTCTAATTCAGTCAGTTATTCTCCTCGGGGAAAGCGCTGGCTTTCCTCGACGATATTAAGGTCCATGTGATTGCGCATGTAACGTTCGGACGCCTTCTGCAGCGGCTGATAATCCCACGGGTAATAGCCGCCCTGACGCAACGCCTCGTAAACGATCCAACGGCGGGCCTGGCTTGCACGGACATCTGCGTCAAAGCGGTCCAGATCCCAGCGAGCCTCGGACTTGGCGCGCAAGGTTTGCAGGGTGCCGGCGTGTTCGGGCTTGCCCGCAAGGTTTTCCAACTCGTGCGGGTCGGCCTCAAGGTCGAAAAGCTGATCGGGGTCCAATGCACAGCGATTGTATTTCCACTTGCCATAGCGCAGCGAAACCAGCGGGGCATAGGACGCCTCCGCCGCGTATTCCATTGCAACGGGGGCCGTGCGCTCAGATCCCTGCGCCAGCGGAACAAGGTTCTCACCATCGGTCCACGGCGCGATCTCGGCCATATCCACACCAGCCAGCGCACCCAGTGTTGGGGTCACGTCGATGGTTGAAACAGGCGTATCAATTCGGCCCACTGCAAGGTCAGGCGCTGAAATCATCAACGGCACACGGGACGAGCCTTCAAAGAAGGTCATCTTGAACCACAAGCCCCGTTCGCCCAGCATGTCACCATGGTCCGAGACGAACAGGATGATCGCTTCCTGGCGCGTGGTTTCCAGCACCTCAAGAATCTCGCCGATCTTGTCGTCCAGATAGGAGATGTTTGCGAAGTAAGCCTGCCGTGACTTGCGGATATCATCTTCAGTGATATCGAAGCTGCGCCAGTCGTTTGCGTCGAAAATCCGCTTGGAATGCGCGTCCTGATTGTCATAACCAAGGTCCGCGACCTCTGGCATCAGATGCTCGCAATCTTCGTAAAGGTCCCAGTATTTTCGGCGGGCCACATAGGGATCGTGCGGATGGGTAAAGCTGACGGTCACGCACCAAGGCCGCTCATCCTTGCCTCGCGCCAGATCGTACAGTTTGGCTTTCGCGTTGTAGGCAACCTCGTCGTCGTACTCCATCTGGTTCGAGATTTCGGCCACGCCCGCGCCCGTCACCGAGCCCATATTGTGATACCACCAGTCGATCCGCTCACCCGGTTTGCGATAATCCGGCGTCCAGCCGAAATCGGCGGGGTATATATCGGTGGTCAGGCGATCCTCGAACCCGTGTAGCTGATCGGGGCCGACAAAATGCATCTTGCCGGACAGACAGGTGTAGTACCCCGCCCGGCGCAGATGATGCGCATAAGTCGGGATGTCGCTGCGAAATTCAGCCGCGTTATCATAAACACCAGTCCGAGAGGGCAACTGCCCGGACATGAAGCTTGCGCGCCCCGGCGCGCATAGTGGCGATGCCGTATAGGCATTGGCAAACCGGGTCGAACGATCAGCCAGCTTTTTCAGGTTCGGAGCATGAAGCCATTCCGCGGGACCGTCTGGAAAGAGGGTCCCGTTCAACTGATCCACCATCAGGATCAGAATGTTCGGTTGTGTCATTTTTCAGCCTCGAGAAAGGTGTTGAGCACCCGAATGGCGTGATTAACCGCCAGTTGCGGTTCTTCCGGGGCACTAAGCGCGGCGCGGATATAAAGCCCGTCAATCAGCGCGATCATGTTTTCCGCCGCTTCAACCGGATCAGACAGCAGCGGCCGCAGCGCAAATATCAGATTTGACCGGATGCGGGCCTGATAAATCTGCCACAAACGAAGCGCGTCTTCGTTTGTCTGCGCAAGGACATAGAATGTCATCCATGCGGCGATCACGTCAGGCGTGAAACAGGACGGCGCAAAGCAGGATCGGATGATGGCTTGCGCACGTTCATCGGGTGCTGCGGACTTGAGCTCCTCCCGCGCTTCGGCCCCGAAGTCGGATAGGATTTGGCGCATCGCAGCAAGGAATATCTGATCCTTCCCACCGAAATAGTGATGGGCCAGCGCGCTGGACATCCCTGCACGTTTCGCAATTTGGCTTACGGTCACATCAAGGGATTTCTTGGACCCAAGCTCGGCAATCGTCGCCTTGACGATCGCATCACGACGAATTGGCTCCATTCCGAGTTTCGGCATCACGGCCCCCTCACCTGCTACTGGTAAGGAAACGCTATGCGGTTTTTATTGACTCGTCAATCAATAACGATTTTTTCGGCCGCTACACGCTTAAAGTTTGGGCGCGATACTGGGCGTGGTCAAGCTGCTGTGGTTCAGAACAGCTTCGCGCCATGCAATGAAACTTACGGCTGCAAGAATCAAAGTTCCCCCTGCAACGACCCAGATGTCGACGCTCTCGTGGAACACCAATGCGCCAAGAAGTGTGGCCCAGATCAGTTGCAAGAACGTCACCGGCTGAGTGACGGCCACAGGTGCTGCCTGAAGCGCAAGCGTCATGAAATAATGACCAAGAGTCGCAAAACTGGCGACTAGAAAGAGAACGCCCAGATCATACAGGCTGGGCGGGGTCCAAACCGCAGCGGCAAAGGGAACCAGTGCCACCGTTACCCAAATCGACATATGCGCGACAACGACCGAGGGCGGCAGGTCCCGCACCAGCGTTTTGGCCAACAAGTATGACGCCCCCAGCATCAGGGACGTCCCCAACATCGCCAGATGACCGGCCGAGATTTCACGAAAACCCGGGCGCAGAATGATGGCAACCCCGATCATGGCAACAAGGATCGCTGCAATCCGGCGAATGGCCAGCTTCTCGCCCAGAAACAGCGCCGCACCCAGAGTCACATAGACTGGCGTCATGTAATTCATGGCCGTGACCTCGGCCAACGGGATTTGCGTCATGGAAAAAAACCACAGCATGACCGCGACTGCATGGACCAGACCACGCACTCCGAACATCGCAACATGCTTGCGTGTCAGATGTGTGGTAACGATCAGGCGCAGCGCGGGCAGCAAAAAGACCAACCCAAAGGCAAACCGCAAAAAGGCCGCTTGAATAGGGTTCATGGACGTCCCCAGCGATTTGACCAGCGCTGTCATAACGACAAACGCCAAACCGGCGGAAAACATCCAGAACATGCCCGCGACAGGGCGATACAAAGCGGCTTGAGTTGTCATGTTAACGATTCAATACCGAATTGCCGCCGGGAACAACCCTTCACATCGCAACAAGCTTTGCCGCAAGCGTCAGCATCACGACCCCGATTACCACGTCCAGCACTTGCCATGCTCTGGGTCGGGCAAAGACAGGCGACAAAAGACTCGCCCCGTATCCGAGGGAAAAGAAGAAAACGAAACTGGCGGACATAGCCCCCAACGCAAAGGCCAATTGATCTTCGTATTGGGCGGAAATCGAGCCGATCAACACAACCGTATCCAGATAGACATGGGGGTTGAGCCACGTAAACGCGAGCACTGTCAGCAAAACGGATTTCAGGCTGGCCGTCTGCCCCTGCCCGACCTCCATAACGGCCCCGCCGCGCCAGGCCGAGCTGAGGCTGCGTAACCCGTACCACGTCAGGAATATCGCACCGCCATAGCGCATGGCCGTTTCAAACCAGGGAAAAATCTGCGCCAGTGTGCCGAAACCCGCGACGCCCGCTGCGATCAGAATTGCGTCTGAAACGGCACATGTCAGACACAAGGAAAACACATGTTCGCGCCGCAGCCCCTGACGCAGGACGAATGCGTTCTGCGCACCAATGGCAAGGATCAGACTAAAGCCAAGCACAAAGCCTGCAATCAGAGATGTGGACATGTAACCTCCTGTGTTTGGACGTTGACTATGCCCATCCTTGCGTTCTATCAAATTAAAGATGTTGATGCTGGTTAAGTTCTACTAATGATAATCGACCCCCATCACTTGTCTGCATTGTCGGCTATTTTGCGACACGGCAGTTTCGAGGCCGCGGCCGATGACCTGTCTGTAACGCCGTCGGCGATTTCTCAACGGATCAAGGCCTTGGAAGATCGTGTTGGGGCGGCTTTGATACACCGCGGCACACCTTGTACGGCCACCCCAATGGGGTTGCGGATCGCGCAACACGCCGAGGATATCGGATTGCTCGAAGCGAAACTGGCGCGAGAGCTTACCCTCGATCGCAAATCAGGTCCGGCGCGGGTGCGTATCGCAGTCCCGGCAGATTGTCTGGCAACCTGGTTTATTGATGCGATGGCCCAGGTCGACGACCTGCTGTTCGATCTGGTCATTGACGATCAGGATTACTCAGCCGAGTGGTTGCGGCGCGGCGAAGTCAGCGCCGCGGTATCCGTCGGCGGACAAACAATTGCCGGATGTGACGCGATTGCCTTGGGCGCGCTGAGGTATCTTCCCACGGCCAGTCCGGAATACCTGCGGACGTGGTTCCCAAACGGTGTAAACGAAGCCAGTTTAACCCGCGCGCCCTGCCTGACCTTCAATCGAAAGGACAGCTTGCAAAAGGAATGGATCGCCCTGCAGACGGGCCGCCGTCTTTCTCCGCCTTCGCACTTCCTGCCCTCTTCGCAGGGGTTCGTGGATGCGGCAATTGCAGGATTGGGATGGGGGATGAACCCGGTGGGTCTGGTGGAAACAGCCCTATCGGACGGACGGCTGGGATTGCTGGTTGAAGATGCGCCGCTGGATATCCCGATGACGTGGCAGGTCGGGCGTATTCTGGCCCCCGCGCTCAGGCCGTTAACCGCCGCTGTCCTGAAATGCGCCCAGCGCGCCCTTCGGCCTGACGCATAACTCGCTGATCAAGACTAAACTGGAACTTTGGAACGCGGAACAACCACGCGATAACATGCGATGGCAGCAAAAAGGCTTATAATAACGATGAACAGGATCGCCCAGGCCACTTCGTGCATATGGGCAATCCCTGCAAGTGCGGCAGACAGAATAACCCCGGAAATTCGGCAGATACTCTTGATAGCGGCGGCACCTTTTACCCGCTGATCTTTGGGCGCGACGTCAAGAAAGTAAAGCTTCCGCGCACTGCTGATCCCCGTAACTGCGACCGTCACAATAAACAACGCAACCGCGTGCAGGTGGACGTCATGATCGACACCCAAGTAGTGAACGGACAAAAGGGCAGCTCCGGTCACGGCGACCATCAGGTTTCCCGTAACCATGACCGCACGATGCGATTTCATGTTCACCAATTGCCACAACGGAGCCGAGACCAGATAGCCTGACGCCGATGAAATTATCATCGCGGTCAGACCCTTGGCCGAGGTGTGGTGTGCTTCGGCTGCGATCAGGGCGAAGAACGGCACAGATAGGGACACCACGACAATCGGCAGGCGCATGATCATATAGCGACGGAACCACGCCTCGTTAAACATGGCTGCGATATCCGTGAAATTCTCGGTGAACTTCCGTTTTTTCGCGGCAGAGGTTTTGTCGCTCATCGGTGGCCGCGAAGTTCCTTCGGACATCGCCAAAATGGACAGACCAGACAACACAAAGAATGTCACCGACACCGCAATAATCGCGGAATGGCGCGAAAATGGTGGGTTTTCCTTTGTAATTTCGTGAACCAATAGCGCCAGCCCGATGGCACCCAACCCACCAACGCCAAGCTGCAGATAATGCATGATCATCCGCGACTTTGATTGAACGTGATCGCCCAGAAGGTCAGTGTACATCAGCGATTGGATTTCTTCGATCAGACCGATCAGAAAGAACGCGGACACAAAGGCAATCGCGATAAGGGGAACCTTTCCGGTCGCGGCAATGACAAGTGCCACAACGAGGCATGCGCCTATTGCGATTTCCGTCATTGCGATACCGCGCTTCTTGCGCTCGCGGGCTGAAATCGGCTGGGCAAGGAACACATCGGAAATCATGCTGCCGACCATGCGCACCGATACCAGCGCACCCGCGACGAACATCGGCAGTTCCAGCGAAACGGCAAGAAAAGGCAAAACGATGGACGGGCTGCCAAGTGTCCAGGCGACCTGAGACAGAATGCTCTGCCCGGTCAGAACGGGGATGTTCCGTTTTGCAGTATTAGAAGGGCTGTTCGTCATTCACTCGATCATGTGACACCCCTTTTTCGGCCTGAATTAAGGCTAAGGGTCGATTGCGTTTCATGGCAGCTTACCGAGTTTAACAGCACCGGCCAAGCATCCAGAAAACGCAAACAAAAAACCCGGCCAATGGCCGGGTTCTTGCAGAGTAATTCAGGTTCGGATCAAAGTTGAGCCATAACCTCGTCCGATGCCTCGAAATTGGTTGTGACGCGCTGGACGTCATCATCGTCTTCCAACGCATCGACCAGCTTCATCAGCTTCTGCATGTCGTCCAAACCCAACTCGGTGGTCGTAGTCGGTCTCCAAACCAGCTTAGTCGACTCGGTCTCGCCCAGTGCCGCTTCCAATGCGTTCGACACGTCATTCAGATCGGTATCGGCGCACCAGATGATGTGACCCTCGTCCGAGCTTTCGACGTCTTCGGCACCTGCCTCGATCGCCGCTTCAAACACGGTATCAGCGTCGCCCACGGTCGCGGGGTAAACAACTTCGCCCTTGCGTTCGAACATGAACCCGACCGAGCCGGTCTCGCCAAGATTTCCGCCATTTTTCGAAAAGGTCGAGCGCACGGTCGACGCAGTCCGGTTACGGTTGTCGGTCATTGTTTCGACAATTACGGCCACACCGTTCGGGCCATAGCCCTCATACCGGATTTCCTCGTAATCGTCGCCTTCACCTGCGACCGACTTCTTGATTGCGCGGTCGATCACGTCCTTGGGGACCGAGTTCGACTTGGCCTCTTTCACCGCCAGACGCAGGCGCGGGTTCTTGTCGGGATCGGGATCGCCCATCTTGGCGGCGACGGTGATCTCTTTCGACAGCTTGGAAAACAGTTTGGACCGCGCGGCGTCCTGACGTCCCTTGCGGTGCTGGATATTGGCCCATTTGGAGTGGCCTGCCATGGTGCGTCCTCGTGATAGTGATTGCGTATTCGGCGCTCATATAGACGTTTGCGGGCCTCGGGATCAAGAGAGCGGCTTGTCCGGTGGCCACTTGCGGGTATGGTGTCGGCATGACGACAGATCAGATTATTCTATTTACCCTTTTTGCAACTGTATTTGGAATGCTGCTGTGGGGGCGTTACCGGTATGATCTCGTGGCGTTTTCCGCCCTGTTGATCGGGGTCCTGCTTGGGGTCGTACCAGTGGACGATGCCTTTGCCGGGTTCGGTCATCCGGCCACGATTATCGTGGCGCTGGTTCTTGTCGTTTCCGCCGGGCTGGTGCGGTCGGGTGCCGTTTTCATGATCACACGCACATTGGTCGATGCGTCGCGCGGCCTGGGTGCTCATATCGCTCTGATGGGCGGAATCGGGGCTGTTCTGTCAGCGTTCATGAATAACGTGGCAGCGCTGGCGCTTTTGATGCCTGTCGACATTCAGACCGCGCGAAAAGCGGGGCGGTCCGTCGGGCTAACGCTGATGCCGCTTAGCTTTGCGACCATTCTGGGCGGTATGGCCACGCTGATCGGCACACCCCCCAATATCATCATTGCCTCGATCCGCGCGGAAACACTGGGTGAGCCGTTCCATATGTTCGATTTTGCCCCGGTTGGCGGTCTGGCAGCTATTGCGGGCCTGGCTTTTGTCTCGTTGATTGGCTGGCGGCTGATTCCCAATCGCGGACCGCAAGAAGAAAGCTCCGAGGCGCTGGCCGAGTATATTGCCGAACTGACGATCCCACCGGATTCGGCCCACATCGGCAAACGGGTCAGCGAACTGTACGAGGTCGCCGAAAAATCGGACGTCGCCATCATCGGCCTGATCCGGGATGGCAAACGGCGGTACGGCCGTTCGGCACATGCAACCCTGCGCGAGGGCGACGCGCTTGTATTGGAGGCCCGCCCCGAAGCACTTGACGAATTCCGCGCGGCGCTGAACCTGAATTTCTCGGACACGCGTCGACAGGAATTGCTGACGGCCGAAGGTGATGGGCTGGAAGTGATCGAAGTCGTCGCCACCGAGAGCGCGCGCATTACTGGACGTACCGCGCAAGGGTTGGGCTTGGCTTGGCGCCAAAGCACGGTTCTTATGGGTATCTCGCGCCAGGGTCGCAGGATCACCCAGCAAGTTCGGAAAACTGAAGTCGAGGCCGGTGATATCCTTTTGCTGCTCTGCCCACGCGACCGGAGTGCGGATGTCACCGAATGGCTTGGATGCCTGCCTTTGGCTGAACGCGGGTTGAATGTCACCGCCAATGACAAGGCTTGGCTGGCGATTGGCCTGTTTGCTGCTGCCGTTATTGCAGCCAGCGTTGGGCTGTTCTACCTGCCGATTGCGCTGGGGCTGGTGGTCGTTGCCTACGTGCTGACCAAGATCATGCCCATTGCAGATCTCTACAACCATATCGAATGGCCCGTGGTCGTTCTGCTGGGGTCGATGATCCCGTTGGGCAGCGCGCTTGAAACCTCTGGCGGTACGGAACTGATTGCAAACGGGCTGATCCAACTCACCAATGGAATGCCCGCCTGGGCTATTTTGACGGTGCTGATGGTCGTCACGATGACGCTGTCCGATGTGCTGAATAACACGGCAACGGCGATCGTTGCCGCCCCGGTGGGCATCCAGATGGCCCGCACGCTTGAGGTTTCGCCTGACCCGTTTCTAATGACCGTCGCCGTCGCAGCCTCGGCCGCGTTCCTCACGCCGATCGGACATAAGAACAACACGCTGGTGCTGGGCCCCGGCGGGTATCGCTTTGGCGACTACTGGCGCATGGGGCTGCCGCTGGAAATTCTGATCATTGCGGTTTCGATCCCCGCAATCCTTGTGTTCTGGCCGCTGTGACGGGTAAAGGCTGCGTATGAAACGATTTCTGATCCTGCAACTGCGCCCTGAAACCGATGCATCAGACGCTGAGTATGCCTCGATCCTGGACAAGACCGGGCTGACACCCGACCAGACGCATCGTTTCCAGCTGGACCGCGAAGACCTGCCCGAAGGTTTGAACGTGACGGATTATGCAGGCGTGATTGTCGGCGGAGGTCCCGGTTGTGTCAGCGACGACCCGGCGACAAAATCTGCGGTCGATGCGCGGGTTGAGGCGGCGATCATGGGGCTGATGCCGCAGATCACCGCGCAGGACCATCCCTTCATGGGGTGCTGTTACGGTTTGGGGATTCTGGCGGCCCATCTGGGCGGAGAAGTCAGCAAAGATCGCTTCGGCGAACCCGTCGGCCCATCTACTTGCCGCCTGACGGAAGACGGAATGCAGGACCCGCTGACCTCGGGGCTAGAGCCACGCTTTGACGCCTTTGTTGGCCACAAGGAAGCGGTTCAGGCCTTGCCCGAGGGTTGCGTGCACCTGTTGGCCTCGGACCCCTGCCCGTTTCAGATGATCCGTTGGGGCCAGAACGTATATGCCACTCAGTTCCATCCCGAAGCCGACGCACGCGATTTTGAAGAACGGATCAACATCTACAAGCATCACGGCTATTTCCCGCCCGAAGATGCCCAGCGCCTGATCGACATCTGCCATGCGGCGGACGTCACCCAGCCGCGCAAAATCCTTCGGCGGTTTGCACAACGGTATGGATGACCCTACGGCGCTGTTGCCTGATCGCGCGCCCCTCGCATAGGCTGCCCGGAACGGCTTTGGGAGGAGTTGTTCTTGGATCTCATAATAAATGTCGGCCTGCCCTTGTCGCTGGCCATCATAATGCTGTCATTGGGCATCGGGCTGGAAGTCGCCGATTTTCGCCGTGTCCTAAGCAGGGGCTACCCGTTCGCGATCGGCGCCATATCGCAGATTATCCTGCTGCCCGTTGCGGCCTTTGCGACGGTCAAACTGTTTGCCTTGCCGCCGGAAATCGCGGTCGGCTTCATGCTTCTCAGCTTTTGCCCCGGCGGGGTCACAAGCAATATCCTGTCCAAACTGGCCAAGGGCGACGTCGCGCTTTCCGTTAGTCTGACAGCGGTCATAAGCCTGTTGTCCATGCTGACCGTTCCCATTCTGGCCGCTTGGTCCATTGCTCATTTCATGGGAGAGGACGCGCCCGAAGTCTCGATCACAGGGTTGGCCATCGCCCTGTTCCTGATCACCACACTGCCCGTCGCCATCGGCGTCAGCATCCGACATTTCGCAACCGGGTTCGCCAATCGGGTCGACGCGCCGTTATCAAAGCTTGCCACGATCCTGTTTGTCCTGATCGTCATTGCCGCGCTTGCCGGTAACTGGCAGTTGTTCGTGGACAATCTCAGCGTTATGGGCGCAGGCTTGATTACACTGAATATCGCCTTGCTGCTGATTGGCCTTGGTTTAGCGCGCGCCGCAAATCTGTCGTGGGATGAGAGTAAGACGGTCTCAATCGAAACCGGCATTCAGAACTCGACCTTAGGAATAACACTGGCCGCCTTGATTACAGGCACCGAAAGCGGGTTTAGTCCACTTGCGCTTCCGTCCGCCGTTTACGGGATCACGATGTACGCGGTCGCCCTTCCCCTGATCCTTTGGTTCCGCCGCCGCTGAGAGGAGTTTTCATGTCCAACAATACTGCTGACGCCATTGTCGTCGGGGCTGGTCTGGCTGGTCTGGCCGCCGCAGCCGAACTAGGGGATCGCGGCAAGAAAGTGATCATACTGGATCAGGAGCCGCAGCACTTTCTTGGCGGGCAAGCGTTCTGGAGCCTTGGCGGACTGTTCATGGTCGACACGCCCGAACAGCGCCGGATGGGAATTCGCGACAGTCACGAACTGGCCATGAGAGATTGGCTGGGCAGCGCCCAATTCGACCGGGACGACGACGCCTGGCCGCGTAAATGGGCGGAAGCCTATGTCGAGTTCGCCGCCGGGGAAATGCGCCCCTGGCTGCATGATATGGGTCTGCGGTGGTTCCCAATCGTCGGCTGGGCAGAACGCGGCGGGTCCTATGCGGACGGTCACGGAAACTCGGTTCCCCGGTTTCACATCACATGGGGTACCGGTCCGGGCGTTTTGGAACACTTCATCCGCCGTGTGCAAGAGCATGTCGCCACCGGACTGGTCGAGATCAAGTTCCGCCATCAGGTCAGCCACATCATCATGCAAAACGGCTGCGCCAAAGGTGTCTCGGGCGAAGTGTTAGCCGATGACCCCGCCCAGCATGGGGCCAAAACCAACCGCGACGAAGTCGGAGAATTCGAGATTTACGCACCATCTGTCATCGTCAGTTCCGGCGGGATCGGTGGTAATTTCGAGATGGTCCGCAAGAACTGGCCCCGCGACCGGCTTGGGGAACCCCCAAAGGATATGGTTGCGGGCGTGCCCTTTCACGTTGATGGCCGAATGATCGCGATCAGTGAAAAGGCTGGTGGGCACGTGATCAATGGCGACCGGATGTGGCATTATACCGAAGGGGTGCGAAACTGGAATCCGATCTGGCCCTCGCACGGAATTCGTATCTTGCCCGGCCCAAGTTCGATGTGGTTTGATGCGCGTGGAAACCGGATGAAACCACCCTGCCTGCCGGGGTTTGACACACTGGGCACACTGAAGGAAATCTTGAAAACCGGGTATGAATACAGCTGGTTCGTCCTGACCCAGAAGGTGATCAAAAAAGAATTCGCGCTTTCGGGGTCCGAGCAGAACCCTGACATGACCGATGGCGGTTGGCGCGAAGTTCTGTTGCAGCGCATTTTGACCGGCTCGAAGGCAACAGCCCCGGTTGAGGCGTTCAAGGAACACGGTGAGGATTTCATAGTCGCCAATACGTTGACCGAGCTGGTGAGCGGCATGAATCAGATGGGCAGTGGTCTGATCGACGAAGCCCACCTTCGCGCCCAGATCGAAGCGCGGGACTCACAGATCGACAATCCGTTCACCAAAGATGCGCAGATGGCGGAGATTCTGGCGGCGCGCAACTATCGCGGGGATCGTTTGATCCGAACCGCCAAACCGCACAAGTTTCTTGATCCGGCCAATGGGCCACTGATCGCGGTTAAGCTGCACGTTCTGACCCGTAAAACTCTGGGCGGTCTGCAAACAAATCTCGACAGTCAGATGGTCGGAGCCGACGGTCAGGTCGTCCCCGGCCTGTTTGCCGCCGGAGAGGTCGCCGGGTTCGGTGGTGGCGGCTACCACGGGTACAACGCGCTCGAGGGCACGTTCCTTGGGGGCTGCATTTTCTCTGGCCGCAATGCCGGGCGGTCTCGGGCCGTCGCGTGACGGCCCCAGCTATCAACTCGCGCGTGCGAACTGGATAACGGCCTGCCCTGCGCTGTCTAGCAGCACAAGCGTGTCGCCTTTGAACGCATAAGCCGTCACGCCGGACAGGGCTTTGAAGAACTCGCGCTCGATCTCATCCAGCAGCGGCGGGCAAGCCATCAGGGTCGCGGCCATGTTGTCCGGAAAATCAATCTGACTTCCGGTAATCTCGGCCTCGCCTGCGAACCGGTTGCAGCCGCCGCTGCCTGAAAACGCCCCACCTTCGGCAAAGGCCAGTTCTGGGCGCTTTTCTGTCTCAAGCGGTTTTCCGTTAAGCCCGGTCGCCATCCACTTTGTGTTTTCCAACGTGGCGACCCCCTGTGGTTGGGCTTGGACCAGAACCAGATCGACAGTGTTTCCTTCCCCATTCGTCAGAACCGGATACGCCGTGTCCGTCGTGAACAGCAGCTTGTCACCCTGAAAGATCGACCCACGCACCACATACCGCATCCTGTCTCGGATCAGCGCATCGTCATAGCTAAGCTCGAATTGGGCGGGCACTCCGGTCAATGCATAGCGTTTGGAAGACAGCGTCACTGACGGCGCATCGGCGCGCGAAACATCCTGCAACTGCACCAACAGGGTTGCATCAGGCGGCACTGCGATACGTTCGCGATAGGTGGCCGTGCCTTCAATCGTTCCGGCACTCGCAGCGCCCCCCAGAACGGCGGTCAGCGCGACAGCGGCCAGGGCAGAAGATCCGGATTTGAGCATATGTTTGCTCCTTCCAGCAAAATCATTTCCAGAAACATTGTAATAGAGGTCGATTTTACAAGGACTTCGCCGAAAAACCAGCGGTAATACGCCGATCTTACAAAGGCCAGATCAGAGGGATTAGAAGCGACGCCAGCAAGCCCACGGTCAGGTTCAGTGGGATACCCACCTTCATGAAGTCGACGAACCTGTACCCGCCCGGACCATAAACCATCATGTTGGTTTGATACCCAATCGGAGTAGCGAATGACGCTGAGGCCGCAACCATTACCGCAACGACAAGTGGGCGCGGGTCAATACCAACGGCCTGCGCCAACCCAATGGCGATGGGCGTTACAACGACAGCGACCGCATTGTTGGACACCAGTTCGGTCAGCACTGAGGTCAGCAGGTACACGGCCCAAATGATCAGGAAAGGCGGCAGCGCGCTAAGTCCCGGCGCGACAGCTTCGACGATCAACGAGACTGCGCCCGATTTGTCCAGCGCGGCACCAATGGCGAGCATGAAAAAGATCAGCGCCAACAGGCGGCCTTCGACAAAGGAAAACGCCTCGTCCGCGTCGATACACCGTGTCAGCAGAACCACGGCAACGGCCAGAACCGACAACAGCAGAATTGGCGCAATGCCCATTGCGGCCAGAACGACGATGCCTGCAAGTGCGCCGATCGCAATCGGTGCATGGCTGCGGCGGAACGCGCGGGCCGAGGGCTGCGTGACATCGACCATCTCCATATCTGCCGCAAGACGCTGAATATCCTCCGGCGAACCTTCCAGCAGCAGAGTATCGCCTACCCGCACCACAAGTTCATCCAGTTGCCGGCCGATATTCTGGTTCCGGCGGTGTACCGCCAGCACATAAACGCCATAGCGCCGCCGTAAGCGCATCGCGCCCAGCGTACGCCCAACCATGCGGCAACCCGGAGTGATCAGTACCTCGACCGTTTTGGTCTCAACCGCTGAAACCTGATCCACACGCTTCAGTTCCTTGTTGCGCTGCAGGCTTAACAACTCGGTCATCTGGGTACGCAAAACCACGCGATCACCAAGCTGTAGCTGAACGCCTTTAAGGTTCCGACGTAGCGATTCGTCACCCCGGATGACGTCGATCAGGCGCACGCCGGGGCGTTTGAAAAGCTGAACACCGGTGACTTCGCGGCCGATCAGGTTGCTTTCCGGGGGGATAACCGCCTCGGTAAAGAACTTCATCTTGGACCTGTCGCTTAACAGCGACGCCATGCTGTCGCGCTCGGGCAGTAAACGTGGCGCGATGAATCGGAGGTACACCATACCATAGATCACCAGCGCGACCCCCAGCGGCGTAACCTCGAAGATCGTGAACGGAGTCATGCCCTGCGACCGGGCGACACCGTCCACCAAAAGGTTGGTCGACGTGCCGATAAGGGTCAGCGTTCCGCCCAGAATGGCCGCATAGCTGAGTGGGATCAGCAGTTTTGAGGCCGGGACGTTAAGCGTCCGCGCAATCTGCACAAATACCGGAATCATCACGACAACGACCGGTGTGTTCGACACAACCGCCGACGCCAGAACCACGAAGGCCATCAGTAGTCCGATAGCGATACGCGGGTTCACCTGCGCCTGTTTCTGGGCAGTCGAGGTGAACGCATCCAACGCTCCGGTCCGTACCAGCGCGCCCATGATGATGAACATCGCGGCAATGGTCCAAGGCGCGGGGTTTGACAGGACAGCCAAGGCACTTTGGTATGGAAGAATGCCTGTCACCAGCATCACGGCCACGCCGCCAATGGCGACGACCTCGGTCGGATAGACCTCTCGCAGGAACATGACGAACATGCCTGCGACGACCAACAGCGCCAGTATCGCGCTTCCTGTTTCTGTCAGTTGGAGGAATTGCATTCTTGGTATTCTGTCCGAACCCTGGCTTGGCATACGCGCCCGGCACGCAGTTTCCCGCATTGCGCGGGTCAGAGCAAGCCTTACTGCGGCCCCGCCTGCTGTAACCGCCCGCCAACGCGTACCATTTGAACAGATTTTGCCTGCCCGTTCTGATCGTCGGTCTCGACGAACACCCCGCTGAGGGTCGCCTCACCATTGGCCGGAGTAAATCTGGCCTTAGGCATTCCGGTGATAAAACGGCGCATGGGTTCTACCTTGTCCATGCCGATCACCGAGTCATAATCCCCGCACATACCCGCATCGGTCAAATAGGCCGTGCCGCCCGGAAGGATCTGCGCGTCCGCCGTTGGCACATGCGTATGCGTGCCCACCACAAGGCTGGCACGTTTGTCGCAATAATGGCCCATCGCCATTTTTTCCGAGGTCGCCTCACAATGCATGTCGACGATGATCGCCTGAGCTTGCCCACCGCGCGGATGGGAATTCAGGATTGGCTCAACAGCCGAAAACGGGTCATCAAAGGGTCGCTTCATGAACACCTGCCCCAGCACCTGCACCACAAGCACCTTGCGTCCCCCCGGCGCGGTATACAGACGATGCCCCCGCCCCGGTGCGCCTTTGGCAAAGTTCAAGGGGCGCACAATGCGCGGTTCATTTTCGATGAACTGCTGCATGTCCTTTTGGTCGAATGCGTGATCGCCCAACGTCAGGCTATCCGCGCCCGCATCCAGCAACAGTTTTGCGTGATCCCCGCTCAGCCCCATCCCGTTCGAGGCGTTCTCACCATTGACCACAACAAAATCGAGCCGCCATTCGTCGCGCAAACGCGGCAAGTGCTGCTGAACGGCCGAGCGTCCCGCCCGGCCCATGACGTCACCCAAAAACAGAATCCTCATTTAAACCGTCCTAAGTGTGGCATCCATCAAGCACAAGTGGTTAAACTGACACCATAAACCGCAAATTCCCATTCCAAAGGAGCTCTTGATGAACCGATTCCTTTTGTTGGCTGCAATTCTGACGCCGCTTGCCGCCTGTGACCCAGTGCCTGAGCAATCAGCCGAACTGGCGAATCCCGCAGCGACATTCTGCGTTGAAAGCGGTGGAACATACGAAATCCGTGACGGTGCCGACGGGCAGACCGGAATCTGCAAACTGGCAGACGGTCAGGAAGTCGATGCCTGGGATTATTTCCGCGAGAACCACTCGGGATAATATTCCATTCACGACGGAAAGGTCAGTACACGACTTTCTGTAACGACCATGTCCAACGGTTGATCGGTTGACTCAAGAGGCAGCCGATCGGCCTGTTGCGCATCGAACGCAAAACCAATGGCAAGTGTTGGCCGCTTTGCCCGCAGCCCTTCCAGCGTGCGGTCATAAAAGCCGCCGCCATACCCCAGTCGTCCCCCTTGGGCGTCAAACGCGACCAGTGGGACGATCAGGATTTCCGGCTCGAAATAGTCATCGACCTCGGGAACCTTGGCCCCGAATGGCCCGTCCTTCAACGCGCCCTCAGGTATCCAGCGAGAGAACTTCAAGGGCTGTCCTGCGGCCTGTATGACAGGCACACCAACCGGGCCATAAGCCGATGCCTCGGCCATTGCCGGAAGTGGGTCAATTTCGGTTCGGATCGGCATATAGCCAGACAGAGGCACACCCCGGTGCCCCGCCAGAACTTCGGACAGGCGCCCGGCCGCACCGGGTAAGCGCGCATCAAACGCGGCCTTTCGACGGGCGAACGCCTCTTTCCGTGCTGCCGCCTTAATTTCGGTCAGATCGGTCACAATAGCACCACGCTGGCAAGTCCAAGGAACAGGAAGAACCCCATGACATCCGTCGTGGTTGTCACAAAGGTGCCGGACGCAAGCGCCGGGTCAGCGCCCAGACGGTCCAGCACAACCGGTACTACCGTACCAACGAAACCAGCGATGATCATGTTCACGACCAAGGCGGCCCCGATCACGACACCCAAGAGCGGCGAGTCGAACCACAGCATCCCGACCGTTCCCAGCACGATGGCGAAACACAGGCCGTTCAACATCCCCACCAGCAACTCACGACGGATCACCCGCAGCACGTTCGACGGCGTCAGGTCGCGCGTTGCCAGTGCGCGCACGGCAACCGTCAACGACTGTGTCCCGGCATTGCCGCCCATCGACGCCACAATCGGCATCAGGATCGCCAGCGCCACCAACTGATCAATCGCCGCCTCGAATTGCGAGATAACCAGCGAAGCACAGATCGCTGTGCACAGGTTCACGGCCAGCCACGGCAGACGCCGCTTACTGGTTGCCGCCACCGAGTCGGACAGCGAGCTTTCGTCGCTCACCCCCGCCAGACGCAGGATGTCTTCCTCATGCTCTTCGTCCAGAACCACCATGGCGTCGTCGATTGTGATGACCCCGACCAGCCGACCGTCAGCATCGACAACCGGGGCCGAGATCAGGTGGTACTGGTTGAAGGCATAGGCCACGTCTTCCTCATCCTGATCGACGGGAATTGTGTGAAATTCCTCTTCGGTGATGTCCTGCAACGGCACGTCGCGCCGCGCCGCCATAAGCTTACCCAACATGACCTGAGCCGAGGGCTTCAGGCGGGGATCAACCAGCACGACGTGATAGAACTGCTCGGGCAGACCATCATTGGCTCGCATGAAATCGATGGCTTGTCCCACTGTCCAATGCTCAGGCGCCATGACGACTTCGCGCTGCATAAGACGACCGGCTGAATTTTCGGGGTAGGACAGGGCCTGTTCCGCCGCGATCCGCTCGGAATCCTCCAGCGCGTCCAGAATGGCTTCTTGCTGCGGTTCTTCAAGGTCCTCGAGCAGGTCAACGACATCGTCGCTTTCCATGTCGCGGACGGCATCGGCCAGAACGTCCGGCTTGAGGATGCCGATGATCTCCTCACGAACGGCCTCATCGAGTTCCGACAAGATATCGCCGTCGAATTCCTTGTCATAAAGCCGGATCAGCCGGGCGCGATCATATGGGTTGATCTGCTCAAGAAGGTCCGCAATATCAGCCGGGTGCAACGGCTCCATCAACTCGATCAACTTGTCGCGGTCATCCACATCCACCGCGTAAAGGATCGAAGCCACGGTTTTGCGATCCAGCGCATAGACGTCTTCGTCGCTGTGCGTATCTATTACGGGTTCATCAAAGCCTGTGGTCATATCTGCCCCCGTTCCGTTCGGTCATTGCCCCCTAATTAGAAGAAGCAGCTACCGGAAAACAATGACAATGCGCCGATTTACCGGCAAGTTTCCCGCCCTTATGCTGTTTCGCAGTCCCATACAGGCGGAGATGAATGAAAATGGCGCAAAAAACGCTGCTGAAAGGGCGTGTTCTGAGCTTTACAGGTTCCCCCTTAGAAGGAGAGCCGACCGAGGCCGTCAAGATCAGCGAGGCCGTTCTGATCGAAGACGGCCGGATTTCGGCGGTGGCGGATGCTGACAGCCTGCGTTCCGCACATCCCGAGGCCGCCGTGGTTGACCACGGCAATCATGTCATCATGGCTGGGTTCGTGGATGCGCATGTGCACTATCCCCAGACCGCGATGATCGCCAGTTGGGGCAAACGCCTGATCGACTGGCTGAACACCTATACTTTCCCCGAGGAGATGAAGTTCGGCGATCCGGCTTATGCCTCGGAGATTGCGAACCGCTATCTCGATCTGACGGCAGCCCATGGAACGACGACGATGTGCAGCTTCTGCACCATCCACCCCGAAAGCGTCGACGCCTTTTTCACAGCCGCACAGCAGCGCAATCAGCGCGTGGTTGCGGGCAAGACCTGCATGGATCGCAATTCACCCGAGGGGCTGCGGGACACGGCCCAGACGGCCTATGATCAGTCCCAAGCGTTGCTGGAGAACTGGCATGGAGTCGACCGCCTGTCTTATGCGATCACGCCCCGCTTCTCTCCTACATCCACGCCCGAACAACTTGAGGCGATGGGTGCGCTGTGGGCCGAGCACCCGCATTGCCTGATGCAAACCCATCTTAGCGAGCAGACTGACGAAATCGCATGGGTTCGCGAGCTGTTCCCCGAGGCGCGGGATTATCTGGATACATATGAGAAATTCGGCCTGCTGGGATCGTACGGCGTCTACGGCCACGTCATCCATCTGGAGGCGCGCGAACGCGATCGCCTGCGCGAAGTGGATGCGGCCCTGATCCACTGCCCGACGTCCAACACGTTCATCGGCTCAGGCTTGTTCGACATGACCGGCCTGATGCAGGACGGCCACCGCGTCGGCTTGGCAACGGATACAGGCGGCGGGTCAAGCTTTTCGATGCTGCACACCATGGCTTCGGCCTACGAGATTGGCCAACTGCGCGGCGCGCCTTTGCACGCGGCGCAACTGCTTTGGCTGGGCACCGTCGGTTCCGCCCGCTCGCTGCGGCTGGATGACAGCATCGGCAACGTCGCACCGGGGATGGAGGCGGACTTGGTCGTACTTGACCTTGCCTCAACCCCCGCGATTGCCCAGCGTGAAGCCTGCGCCGAGGATCTGTGGGAAGCCATTTTCCCAACCATCATGATGGGCGACGACCGTGCCATTGCTGAGGTTTGGATCGGCGGGCGGGCCGTATCGCGCTGAAAGGAATGGGCCTACGGCCCATGCCTCCGGCGGGGATATTTTGAGCCAGATGAAGAGCGGACCCTGACCTAGCCTGCCAAAGCGCGGGCGAGGCGGTTTTGGGTTTCGATAGTTCTGGGCAGGTCGAGCGTTGTGATCTGCCCGTCACGCACGATCTGGCGGCCTTCAACAAACAGGTGCTTGACCTTCATCGGCCCCGCCAGCAGCAAGGCTGCCGGGTCCCAACTGCCGGCGCTTTCGATGCCGCGCGTATCCCAGATGGCAATATCGGCGCGTTTGCCGGGCGCTAACCGTCCGCAATCGGGGCGGTTCAGCACATCTGCACCGCCTCGGGTTGCGATTTCCAGTGCCTCGCGCGAAGACATTGCATCTGCTCCGTTTGCGACCCGTTGCAGCAACATGGCCTGCCGTGCCTCAAGGACCAAACTTCCATTATCATTGCTGGCCGAACCATCCGCGCCGAGCCCGACTGGTACGCCGCGATCTCGCATGGCGCGCACTGGTGCGATGCCGGACCCAAGGCGGCAATTCGAACAGGGGCAATGAGCCACCCCGGTTTGTGTGCGGGCGAACAGGTCGATCTCAGCCCCGTCCAGCTTAACGCAGTGGGCGTGCCAGACATCTGATCCGGTCCAGCCCAATTCTTCGGCATATTGCCCCGGTCGGCAGCCAAACTGCGCCTGCGAATAAGCGATATCCTCGTCGTTCTCAGCCAAATGTGTATGAAGCATTACACCCTTGTCGCGGGCCAGTACCGCGGAGTCCCGCATAAGGTCGCGGCTGACCGAGAAAGGTGAACAGGGTGCTAGCCCCACCCGGCACATGGCTCCGTCAGAAGGGTCGTGGAATGTATCAACCACGCGGATCATGTCCTCGAGAATGGCGGGTTCGGCCTCGACCAGAGAATCCGGCGGAAGGCCACCTTCGCTTTCACCTATGCTCATCGCGCCGCGTGTGGGATGAAACCGCATACCGACCTCAGCCGCCGCAGCAATGGTGTCGTCCAGCTTGGCGCCGTTCGGATACAGGTACAGGTGATCTGAGCTCAGGGTGCATCCCGACAGGGCAAGCTCTGCCAGTCCAATCTGTGCTGAGACAAACATCTCTTCCGGTCCGAACCGGGACCAGATTGGATAGAGCGTTTTCAACCAGCCGAACAACAGCGCATCCTGCCCCCCCGGAACAGCGCGCGTCAGGGTTTGATACAGGTGGTGATGCGTGTTCACCAGTCCGGGGGTCACAACGCAACCCGAAGCATCGTGGATATCGCCGCCCGTCTGCAACGCATGCCCGACCTGGGCAATCTGGCCGTCACGGATCAGGATATCCGCGCCCGAAAGCTCTTGGCGCGTGTCATCCATTGTCAGGATTGTGTCGGCATTTTTGATAAGGATTTCGGTCATTTCGCCCTCCTTGCACAAGCCCGTTTCATGCATGGAGTGCGAAGGCTGGCGGAAAACGGGCATAAGAACCAGCCGGGCTGAACCTACCCGACCGGCTCCGCCACGGCAACAGGTTTCAATAGTTGCGCAGGATTTCCAAAGCTGCGGCATGGACATCCGCATTTGCCGCAGCCAGTGCGCGCCCTCCATTATGGGCAGCGCCGCCTTGCCAGTCGGTGACAATACCGCCTGCGGCCTGGATCACCGCAATTGGGGCTTGGATGTCATAGGCGTTCAGACCCGACTCGATCACCAGGTCAACCTGACCAGCGGCCAGCAAGGCATAAGCGTAGCAATCCATGCCGTACCGGGTCAGGCGTACGTGTTGTGCGACGGCCTCGAACCCTGCACGATCCTGCAAAGATCCGACTTCGGGGAACGTCGTGAACAGAATCGCTTCATCTAAAGTGCGCGTCGACCGCGTGCTGAGCTGCATCGTCCCAGTCGGCCCGACCGCCTGAGCGATATCTGCGGAACCCAAAAACCTTTCACCGATATAGGGCTGGTCAATGACGCCCATTATCGGGCCGTCCTGACCGCTCAACGCGATCAGAACACCCCAGGTCGGCGTGCCACTGATGAACCCCCGCGTACCGTCGATCGGGTCCAGAACCCAAGTGCGACCTGTGCTGCCTTGGACCTGTCCGAATTCCTCGCCGAAAATGCCGTCATCGGGCCGGTGACGGGCAAGAACTTCGCGCATGGCTTTTTCAGCCTCGCGGTCGGCAATGGTGACGGGATCGAACCCACCAGACAGTTTATTGGATGTTTCCAGGTTGGATTGCCTGAAATAAGGAAGAATGGCCTCGCGTGCTGCATCGGCCATTTCTTCAGCGACTTCCAAGTCATTCAGCGAAGTTTTTTGCATGCGCTACCCGTGCGGCCCGCACGCACCGAAGTCAACCCGGCAAATTACGCGACATCGCTTAGGACACGCGCCAGTTCGAACAAACGGCGGCGCTGATTTTCGGGGATCGCGTAATAGGACCGGACCAGATCCAGCGCTTCTTTGTCGCCCATCAGATCGGCAGGAACAGACTTCTTGCCGGCTGTGTCTTTCTCGGTCTCTTCCAGACCTTCAAAGAAAAAACTGACGGGAACATCCAATGCTTCGGCAATATCCCACAGACGAGAGGCGCTGATCCGATTGGCGCCGGTCTCGTATTTTTGGATCTGTTGAAACTTAATACCAACCTGCTGCGCCAGCTGCTGCTGGGTCATGCCTATCAGCCAGCGGCGATGCCGGACGCGTTTGCCCACATGGACATCGACGTGATGAGTCATTGGTATTCTCCTCTCCTACACACAACCACAGGGGGCGCGCGACCGCTTTCACTGCCGCATCACTAGTGAGCTGTGCTTAACCACTCCCTAATTTGGATCATGCCCCCAAATCAGCACCATAGCGCAATATTGCTTCTTTTGGCTATTTTTTCAAGAAGGTTGAATCTTCGTCCGGTAACAAAGGTTTATGGTTGTACGGATCCACCAAATCCTGCACGTGCACTTATTACATATAATGTTCAATATTGAGATTTCCGCCCCAATTGTCTCGTGGGGTAAACGATTGACATTCGCAGGCCAAAACGAATCTATGCACATAAAATACGGAGCGTGATCATGCTGGCCTATAGAATTCAATCCAAAGGGGCTGAGGCCCAACTTTGCAACATGCCCCAGCCCGAACCCGGCCCCGGCGAAATACGCATCCGGATCAAGGCCTGTGGTTTGAATTTTGCCGACCTTCTGATGCAGAAAGGCACGTATCAGGACACACCTGATGCGCCGTTTACTCAGGGTATGGAAATCGCAGGTGTCGTAGATTCACTGGGCGCAGACGTCACGCATCTACGCCCCGGAGATCGCGTGGCGGTGTATTCCGGCCAAGGCGGACTGGCTGAGTTCGGTGTTTTCGACGCCGCTCGCGCGATTTCTTTGCCCGACTCGATGAGCTTTGAAGACGCAGCAGCGATCCAGATTGCCTACGGCACAAGCCATATCGCGCTGGACCATCGCGCGCGCCTTCAGCCCGGTGAAACGCTGTTGGTCACCGGTGCGGCTGGGGGCGTGGGTCTGACTGCTGTCGAGATCGGTAAACTGATGGGGGCGACGGTCATCGCGCAGGCGCGCGGCGCCGACAAGCTTGAAGTGGCCCGGGCCGCTGGCGCTGACCATCTGATCGACGCATCGGAAGACCTGCGTGAGCGGGTTCGGGATTTGGGCGGGGCAGACGTTGTTTACGACGCGATTGGCGGAGAGGTTTTCAAAGCGGCGTTTCGCGCGACAAACCCCGAAGGCCGTCTGCTTCCGATCGGTTTCGCGGGCGGGGATGTTCCTCAAATCCCCGCAAACCACCTGCTGGTCAAAAACCTGACCGTGATCGGCTTCTACATTGGCGGATACTTAAAATTCCGCCCCCAGATCGTTCAGGACAGCTTTGACACCTTGTTTCGGTGGCATACCGAAGGCCGGATCAAGCCCCACGTCAGCCACACCCTGCCTTTGGCCGAGGTCGAAAAAGGGTTGCAGCTTTTGCGGGACCGTACAGCGACAGGCAAAGTCGTGATAACCCCCTAGCCCACTACGGCCTTCAACTGCGTCCCACCAACCAGACGGAAATTCTGCCGAACCAAAGAGGCCAATGCCTCAACAACCGCGCCGCGACCGGCTTCACCGCCATAGAGGTTGATCATGTGCGCCGGCAGTTCCGGCAAAACGCCCCCGTCGTCAATTTGCGCAAGATGCGCCGCTTCGGTTCCGTCCAGCATCGCATGAACGGCCAGATCCGCGCTGACCGTCGCTTCGATCGTGCGGTCGTTTTCGGTTTCGACCGACAGCTCCCACGGGATTTCTGCTTCGTCCAAGGCCGCGATTACTTGCGGGCGGAACAAACACCGACGACCAAGCGCCAAGGGTAAAGGGCGTTTGCGCCAGGCAGAGCCGCCGGGGGCCCCTATCCAACGCAGCGGAAGCTCGGCAATTGTTTCGGCCCCATCGCCGACAGACGCTTCTGTTGTCAGGATCAGGTCGCACTCTCCCTTTTTGTACATATCCTTCAGTTGCAGCGAATAGGACGACACCAACTGAACACGCACGCGCGGGAAATCGGCATTGAAGCGTTGCAGTACCCGAGGGATGGCCGGGTAGACGATGTCATGGGGCACACCCAAAACAACTTCTCCTTCAAATGCCTGATCCGTGAGCTTTGAAATCACCTCATCATTCAGGGCGATCATGCGACGGGCATAGGCCAGCAACTGTTCGCCGGACGCGGTCAACGCAATCGTTCTGCCGCTGCGGTCCAGCAATTCAAGCCCCAGCAGTTCCTCCAGACGTTTCAATTGCATGGAAACGGCGGATTGCGTCAGGTGCAAAAACCCTGCCGCCCGCGTCACACCGCCCTGATCGGCAACCGCCACGAAAGAGCGCAACGTGGTGATGTCCAGATTTCGCATGTTCACGTTTCCTTATGCATCAGTTCATAAATATTCATTTTTAAAATGTGTCATATCGAGCCATATAAATCAAGGAAGTTGATAAGATCGACGCAAACCATCGAAATTCACGGAAAGGACATAAGCTATGACCCAGTTAACACTCGCTTCGAATTGCAATCCACGCAGCCGTTTTTCAGTAACTTCTCTTTGGGACGCGCTGTCGCTCATGCGTCAACGCCGCGCCCTTGGCCAACTGGACGACCGGGCGTTAGAGGATATTGGAATCACAAGAGAACAAGCCCAATCAGAGGCAACCCGTCATATTTGGGACGCACCGGAGTTCTGGCAAAAGTGACCATAGGATGCATCTTTTTTCGCTGAATGGCGGCCCGTGTCAGCAGGCCGCCATTTTTGTAGCGTGTTTTAGCCAGTTTCCGGTGTTAAACCCTTGAAACGTAGCTCGCACTTGCCGATATTTGCGGGGAACGCGCACTGATTTCAGGGCGCAACAAGAATAAGTAAAGGGAGACCCTTTAATGGCACAATTTGACACGATCCGGACAGCGGCCGGTGCCCGCGCTGCCGAGATTGATGAGGGCCTGCGCGCCCATATGAACAAAGTCTACGGCACAATGTCCGTTGGCATGCTGATCACCTTTGCTGCGGCTTGGGCGATTGCTGGTCTTGCAACGACAACCGATCCGTCGGCCGCCGCCGCTCAGCTAAGCGCCAACAAATACCTGACCTCGTTCGGCGCAACGCTTTTCGCGTCGCCCCTGAAGTGGGTCATCATGTTTGCACCGCTGGCCTTTGTTTTTGGCTTCAGCGCCGGAATCAATCGCCTGTCCGCATCGGGCGCTCAGTCGGTCTTTTACTTGTTCGCCGCCGTCATGGGTGTTTCGATAAGCTGGATTTTCCTGGTCTTTACCGGTCAGTCGATCATTCAGGTCTTTCTGATCACGTCGATCGCCTTTGCCGGTCTGTCGCTATACGGCTACACCACCAAGAAAGACCTGTCCGCAATGGGCACGTTCCTGATCATGGGCGTTATCGGCCTAATCGTCGCGTCCATCGTGAACATCTTCATCGCCTCTTCCGCGGTGGCCTTCGCAATTTCGGTGATTGGCGTTCTGATCTTTGCTGGTCTGACGGCCTATGACACGCAGAACATCAAAACTACCTACCTGCAGATGGCGCACTCGGGCGATCAGGAATGGTTGGGCAAAGCCGCGATCATGGGCGCACTGAGCCTGTATCTGGACTTTATCAACATGTTCATGTTCCTGCTGCAACTCTTCGGCAACCGGGAATAACAGACGAACAAGCTTCGGCTTTTTGGGGCGGGCCGTTGGGTCCGCCCTTTTCTTTTGGCCAGTGATGCAAGATTTTCCTGTGGCGCACTGCCCCCATTACGTCCAGCAGGGCAAGAAAAAGCCCCCACCGATTGGTGGAGGCTCTGTCAGTTATATGTGATTTGCTCTTAGCTACAGTTCAGAGGAACCGCAAAGCCCGAACTGCGCTGCGACGAACCTTTGCGGAACACGTCACCTGCTGCAAGGCATCCGGTAAACTGTTCGGCATTCTGGCCGAACGCTGCGCCAATTTGATTGTCGACCCGGGTACTGTTGTTTTCCGTGCGCAGGACGCCATAGAGCGTGCCGTTTACGCTTACAGTGCTCAGGAACATGTTCGTGGACAATCCGGTCAGAACAACCGAGTTGGTGTCGCTGCGTCCGCCATTATCAATGGCAACCCGTGCAAGTTTCTGCGGATCGGTCTCACCGGAAGTCACCCGGATCGGCGGCAACACGGCCAATTCTGCGGGTACGTTGGTTGCCCGAGGCAGGAAAGCCACGGCTCCGGGGACATCAGACAAGGTTCGTGGTTCACCATCGATACCCGTGAACCCGACCCCCTGACGGTTGTAAGGGTCTTCACAAGCCGCAAGGGCCAACACAGTGATTGTGGATAACAAGATTTTTTTCATGACGGCCAACATTTTGGAACGAGTTGTTGAAGCGTAGTGGCAAGCCATTCAAAAAAGCAACCCATGCCCCATTCGATTGATCTGACCGCTGATGCTTCGTTGCAACGCGTGCTTTTCGATCGAGGGTCCGTTTTTTGTCTGCCACCCCATCATATTGCAAAGAAAAAGGGGCCTGCAGCAGCAGACCCCTGAACTTGTCCAAGCTGGACGGCAGATTACTTAATCTTGCCTTCCTTGTACTCGACATGCTTCCGAGCGACCGGATCGTATTTACGAACGGTCATCTTCTCGGTCATGGTGCGCGCGTTCTTCTTGGTCACGTAGAAGTGGCCCGTGCCCGCGGTCGAGTTCAGGCGGATCTTGATTGTCGTCGGCTTCGCCATGGTTATCTCCTGCGTCCGAAAAGGCAGGGCCTTTCGGTTGAATTCCTATGAGCGTGCGCTTTTACGCCCTGCACCGCCCATGTCAAGCGCAATCGCACCTGAAAACCAGCCTAAGCGGGATTGGCATCAGACGGACGGGTTGGCGAGCTGAAACGAGACTGAATCTAACCCGAATTAACTGCACGGAGCGCACTCCGCAGCACTTTCTGCATCAAGTCCGATGATCCATGATCGGTATCCGCCCGAATCGCGCCCTGCCCTCAGGATGTCAGATTTGGCGATCCGTTTAACCTTAGAGGTCGCGCAAAAAGCGGCATCTCAATAAAACGATTTATGGCGAAAACCCCCAAAGTTTGTGGCAATCACTTAACCGTGATAACTTCCCCTCAGTTCCAAAATCGAAGAAGCCCCCGAACGGCTCGGTTTCGAGGCACCAAAAACAGGCAAGCACCAATGACAGCGGTGTTTGTAGCTATATTTTTTTGGGGGGACATCATGACGGAATGGGCGATTCAGGGCGAAGAACTGGCCAATTGCAACTGCAACTTCGGGTGCCCGTGCCAGTTCAGTGTGTTGCCGACGCACGGCAATTGCGAGGCGGTCGTCGCGTATGACATTCAATCCGGGCATTACGGGGACACCGATCTGGCTGGGCTGCGCGCGGCAGGCGTCTACTACTGGCCGGGCCCCATCCACGAAGGCAATGGCCAGATGCAATTGATCATCGACGAAAGCGCCTCGGCGGATCAAAGGGCTGCTTTGGAAGCCATCATGAAAGGCGAAGACACCGACGAGATGGCGACCTTCTGGTACGTCTACAGCGCGATGGCGCCGAAAAAACACGAAACACTTTACCTTCCGATTGAGTTGGATTGGTCCCGCGAAGACCGCAAGGGTTATGCAAAGGTAAAAGGTATCTTCGATCTTGAGGTGAACCCGATCCCTCATATCGTTTCCGGGCTGCCGCATCGAGCGTCCATCCAACTGCCCAACGGTTTTGAGTATCGGCACGCTGAGTCCGCATCCGGGACAACAAAAACCACGGGTGGGGAAATCAGCCTGACCTTTGATGCGACGCACGCGCATCTGGCCCACCTCAATATCTCTGGCCACGGCGTAATCGGCGCGTGATACCCAGCCGATATGACCTCTGAGACAAATCAATCGCACGCAGGAGCAGTAGATTACGTTCTGCGGCGGGACAGCGGCGTCGTTTTGCTTTGCGTCACCCTGATCGTGTTGGCGGCCGCGTGGTACACCATTGTCGGCATCGGGATGAACATGACCGCCGTCGAGATGACCCGCATGGCCGGGCCAATTGGCGAACCTATGCAGATGGGCGGACCAGTCGTCTGGTCCCTGCCCTACACCATCCTGATATTCCTCATGTGGTGGGTCATGATGATCGCGATGATGACGCCCAGCGCCGCCCCAACCGTGCTATTGTACGCCGCCATCAAGCGTATGGGGCCGGATAAGAAGCGCACGACATGGCTCAGCCTGGTTTTTCTAAGCGGCTACCTCGTCGCTTGGGCTGTGTTCAGCGCGCTTGCGACTGGTGGGCAATGGGGGCTGGAGCAGATTGGTTTGTCGGACGGTCCTATGATGACGATCCGGTCCAAGGTTTTTGCCGGGTGTGTTTTGCTGGCAGCGGGTCTGTATCAATTGTCCAGTCTGAAGTCCGCATGTCTTCGACACTGCCGCAGCCCGGCCCAGTTTCTGGCCGAGCACAACCGACCCGGCGCAACGGGTGCCTTTCGCGTGGGCGCAGTGCACGGGGCATATTGTCTGGGCTGCTGCTGGGCGTTGATGCTGCTGCTGTTCGTCGGAGGCGTGATGAACCTCTACTGGATTGTCGGTATTGCTATTTATGTGGGGCTGGAAAAGCTCCTGCCGCGTGCGCGATGGCTAGGCCCCGCAACCGGGATTGCCCTGATCGTTGCGGGTCTGTGGCTGATTGGAAGCGCAATTGCTGTGGGGACTTAAAGGAAGAATACGCGCGGAGGGCCTGTAAGCCGGATCTTGTTCCAGGGTTGCCCCCTTCGATGACCATTCCTCTAGGCCGTGCATTGCTGCGCGGCTCAAGCTGCCAACCCGGTCCCTCTCGGCCAAGACGCGCTTAGCGGCGGTATCGGCTTGCGCCGACCGGCCCGCGCGGGGACCCTATTTGGCATTGCTCCCGGTGGGGCTTGCCGTGCCGCCCCTGTTACCAGGGGCGCGGTGGGCTCTTACCCCACCCTTTCACCCTTACCTTTGACCGAAGCCGCAGGCGGTCTGATTTCTGTGGCGCTTTCCGTCGGGTTGCCCCGCCCGGGCGTTACCCGGCACCGTTGTCTTGTGGAGTCCGGACTTTCCTCTCGGGCCTAGGCCCCAGCGGCCATCCGGCCCTCCGCGCAGTGCGGTGGGTATGCTTTGGGTTGGGTGGCGTCAAGGGGTTAGGACGTGAAGGGGCCAGCCCCTTCTTGGCCTGCGGCCAATTCAACCCCGGGATATTTTTGGCCAGATGAAGAGCGGATCAGCTTGATCCGGTCTTCTCTATTAGCGGAGTGAAGTCGTCGGGTGTCAGAGGTCCCCTGGCCCAAGGTCGATATCGAAGGCGAACTGTATTTAGAAGTTTCTCATCGTCGACGTTTGCGGTGAAACCAGCCGCGCGCGCCGAGCTTATGAACTCTTGCATTTCAGCGATCTGTGGGGGCTGACCTTTACCGCGCGGCTTTGCTAGCCCCTGATGCTCGAGGCGTTGCCAGTCAAATCGGGAACCCGGGTCCAGCTTGCGGCCGGGCGCCATATCAGAATGGCCGATGACGCCATTGGGGGGGATCTTCCATCTATGTAAAAGAGCGGTCAGAAGACGCTCAAGAACCATCATCTGCGGCTCAGCGAACGGATGGTCGCCGCGATTATCGAGTTCGATGCCGATTGACCGAGAGTTGATGTCGGACTGACCATGCCATTCTCCTGCTCCGGCGTGCCAGGCGCGATCCTTTTCGCGCACCATCCGCCAGAGTTTACCGTCTGAACCGATCAGGAAATGGGCGGAAACTTCGTGTTGCGGATCGCATAGGCGCTTTAAGGCGTCCTGCGCGCTGTCCATTGCGGTGTAGTGGATAACCACCATCGACGGCTTCAAACCGCCCCGGCGTTCCCCGAAATTGGGTGACGGGTGCCAGATTGGGTTAAGGTCAGTTATTGACGGCACTGCGGAACGCGCTTGGGTCCCAACCACATGCGTAGCCGTCCCCGTCCGGGTCCAGCCCTTTGCGATCGCGCTGGGGGCCGCCGCTTGCGAGGAATTCGATCTGTGCCTGATCTGACGACGGATACCGGGCGCAATTACGTTGTGCCTTGGCCTGCAAGTTAAACCCCGCGCGGCTGTAAAGCTGTGTGCCAACCGGGTTCGATGTATTCAGAGCGTATTGCACGATATTGGGCTGACCATCCGTGCCCCGTTGCGGCACGGCGGTCGGTGCCACAACTTCGTAGGTTTGGCGATTTTGCTCGATCCGGGCCGCGTCGGATTCAATGGTACGGCGCCCGGACACGGCCTCAAAATCCTGCTCGTCCGAAATCGCGTTATTGCTTGCGACTGGCGTCGTCGCAGGAACGGAGGTGTTGGCCAGGGCCACAGCAGTTGCCGACGCGATATCCGCGTTCTCTCCGGTTGGTGGAAGCGGATCGCCGGGGGCGCCAAGCTGTTGTTCGGTCACATCAACCGGTCCCAGCAAGGGGTTACCGGTCAGCCCTTGCCCAGCCAATTCAGCCTCGCGCTGCGCCTGATATTGCGGCGTATTGAAGCTTGTGCTCTGTATCGGGGCCACCGTATTGCAGGCGGCCACCAAGCCAATGGCGGGAATCAGAAGCGTAATGCGCATTCGGCTGCTCCGTTTTAAGTCGTCTTGCCTGAACCGAGATTTACCACCATTTGCCCGGCTTGGCTACAAAACCCGCCGCGTTTTCCAGCGCGTAAGCCGTGTTCAGCAGATCGCCTTCGTCCCATGGACGACCGATCAGCTGAAGGCCAAGCGGCAAGCCCTGCGCATCCAGACCCGCAGGTACCGAAATGCCCGGAAGACCAGCCAAGTTTACGGTCACGGTAAAGACGTCGTTAAGATACATCTGCACCGGATCGGCCTCGGTCATCTCACCAAGACCAAACGAGGCCGACGGGGTGGCCGGGGTCAGTATCGCGTCGACACCTGCGGCAAAGACGTCTTCGAAGTCTTTCTTGATCAGGGTGCGAACACGGCGGGCGCGGTTGTAATATGCGTCGTAGAAACCTGCCGACAGTACGTAGGTGCCAACCATCACGCGGCGCTGGACCTCGTGACCGAAACCTTCAGCGCGGGTTTTCTCGTACATCTCGGTGATGCCGTCGCCCTGCGCCAGCGTCGCGCGGCGGCCATAGCGGACACCGTCATAGCGCGCGAGGTTCGAGGACGCCTCGGCCGGGGCAATCACGTAGTAGGCTGGCAGCGCGTATTTGGTGTGCGGCAGCGAGATATCGACGATCTCGGCCCCCGCGTCCTTGAGCATTGCCGCGCCGTCGGACCAGAGCTTTTCGATCTCGGCAGGCATACCGTCCATGCGGTATTCTTTCGGGATACCGATTTTCTTGCCCTTGATATCGCCGGTCAGCATCGCCTCAAAGTTCGGCACGGCCAGCTCGGCGCTGGTGGAATCCTTTGGGTCGTGGCCGCACATGGTTTCCAGCATGATTGCCGCGTCGCGCACGTTCTTTGTCATCGGACCAGCCTGATCCAGCGAAGAGGCAAAGGCCACGATGCCCCAGCGTGAGCAGCGCCCGTAGGTGGGCTTGATACCGGTGATCCCGGTGAAGGCCGCAGGCTGACGGATCGAACCGCCGGTATCTGTACCGGTCGCGGCCAGACACAGATCAGCGGCCACAGCCGAGGCCGACCCACCGGACGAGCCGCCCGGTGTCAATTGCGCATCGTCATTGCCGCGTCGCCACGGGCTGACGGCATTGCCGTAGACCGAGGTTTCGTTGGACGAGCCCATGGCGAATTCGTCCATGTTCAGCTTGCCCAACATGACAGCGCCCGCATCGGCCAATTGCTGCGAAACGGTCGATTCGTACTCGGGCTTGAATCCTTCCAGAATTTTGGATGCCGCCTGTGAGGGCACGCCTTTGGTGCAGAACAGATCCTTGATGCCGATCGGCAGACCGCACATGGCAGGCGCGTCGCCTTCTTTGATTCGGGCATCCGCAGCCTTGGCGCGCTCCAGAGCAATCTCAGGTGTTTTGTGGACGAAGGCGTTCAGCGCGTCTGCGTCATCAATGGCCTTCAGGCAGGATTCGGTCAGCTCGACCGAGGTCACATCACCCTTGCGCAGCGCGTCGCGGGCCTCGGACAAACCCAGTTTATTCAGATCGCTCATGTCTTACTCCACCACTTTGGGGACTGCGAAAAAGCCCTCGCGCGCGTCGGGGGCGTTGGCCAGAACTTTGTCCTGCTGATTTCCGTCGGTGACCACATCCTCACGACGTTTCAGGCGCATCGGCTCGACCGAGACCATCGGTTCGACGCCTTCGACATCCACTTCGTTAAGCTGTTCGATAAACCCAAGGATGGTGTTGAATTCGGATGCCAGCGCAGGCAGCGCATCATCCTCGACCTTGATACGGGCCAGTTTAGCCACCTTTGCGGCAGTGCTTTGGTCAATCGACATCGGAAAACCTCATATGCGTTAGGGGGCGTTTACCTGTCTGATGCTTCGGTCGCAAGGGCACCGCTTAGCTGATCTGAGACTACGGCGCAGAGTTTTCCAGGGTGATCATTCATTTTTGCATATCGGGTATGTGAAAAAGTGAACCGATTAGTTCACTTTTGATCTTGAAAAAGTAAACTGAACTGTTCATTTCAATAACACGACACAGCCATCACCGGAGTAAGACGATGAAAACCCTCATGACTGCCTTTGTATTGGCAACCACGGTTCTTGCCGCGCAAGCCCATGCGTTTGGGCCAACAATGGACAGCATGTTTCCAGATCTGAGCTTCCCCGATCAGGTCTCGGAACCGGTATCACAAGATAAGGCGAAGCCTGCCAGCTAATTTGCCCGCTTCGTCCGGGCCGGGTACTCCTCTCCCCGGCCCGAAAATTCATTTGGCTGCTGCACGCAACGCGGCAACTCGATAGGGTAGCTTTGGATATACGGCCAGACATGACCGCTGAGCCGGCACAACAACGGAGCACCCAATGAGCCCCCGCAAGCAAGCTGTACTGGACGCAATAGATGCGGCCAACGCCAAGGACCCCAATCTGGAAGACGGCCAGCCCGCCGCCCTGCTCTATGGTCAGCGCATGAGTGCCGAGCTGGACAGGTTATTTCCGGACGCCTCGGATGCGCTGACAATTGCCGCGCGCGGTCAGCACGTTGAACGCTGGAAACTGGCGCGTACCGAATTCCCGGAAGGGCGTGCAGGATATTTGGCCTGGCGAAAAGCGCAGGGCGTGCATCATGCCGAGATTGTCATGGGCCTGATGGAGCTGAGCGAATATGGCGCCGAAGATACCGAAGCGGCCGGTCGGATGCTGCGCAAACAGGGACTCAAGCGCGATGACGAGGTTCAGGCACTTGAGGACGTGATCTGCTTCGTTTTCCTAAAATGGTATTTTGCCCCTTTCGCTGCCAAACATTCGGCTGAAAAAATTCAAAGCATTGTCGAAAAGACAGCCCGCAAGATGTCAGCCGAAGGCCGCTCACGTGTGCTGGAAGAATTTGACCTGCCCGCAAACCTTGCCACTGCTTTTCAGGCCTGAGACGTTCGTTTCAGGTGCCTGCGATATACTTCGATCATCCAGCCCAACATGGTCGCGTTCAAGATGTGCCACATGAAATGCGTTCCAGTTTCGAATTGAACGCAGATCGGTTCATCCAGTGCGCGGAACGTAATTGAGGCAATCAGGATCACAGCACCAAACGCCAGCCCTGCTGCCGTCTCGGGAAACCTACGGCGCAGGAAGACTGCGTAGATCAGGATCAGCAGCGGAACCGGCGCGTAAGCCGCCGACCCGCCCAGACCGGGCACCAGTTGAAAGACCGGGATTGTCGCAGTGGAATAGGGTACAAACAGCGCGGTGGCGACACCGGCATAAAGCGGACGCATTTGCCAGACGTCGCGATTGATCGCGTATATATAGACCAGAATATACAGCAGGATTGGCGCCACGTCCGCCAGTGCTGCCCATACCTGCGCATGGGTGTGAAACAGGTAGCTGCCCAATCCGATCGCGGCCAGAATCACCACCAATGCCACTGCCAACGGCATCCCCTGCCCGCGCACCCGCCTCCACATGATGAAAGCGGCGACGATAAATGCGGCGTTTGTCACCGCATTGATCGGCTCTGCCCAATAGTCGGGCGACAATCTCTCGCAATATCCGTCAATTTCCTGAAACCAATCCATGAAATTTTACATAGCCGATGCTAGGTTAATGCCAACAGTCTGTTTCGGAGGATTTTTTCATGAATATCATTTGGCTGGGCCACGGCAGTTTCCGCATCGAGACCGGAGGGCAAGTGCTGCTGATCGACCCTTGGCTGACCGGCAACCCCGTTCTGCCCGAGGATCAGCACGACGCGGCCCTTGACGGCGCGACGCATATCCTTCTGACACATACGCATTTCGACCACGTGGCCGATGTAGTCTCGCTGGCCAAACACCTCAAGGTTCCGGTTGTGGGTCAGTACGACCTGATGGGGTACTGGAGCGAGTCCGAGGGGATTGAGACCGTAGGCTTCAACAAAGGCGGCACTGTGAACTTGAACGGGGTGATGGTGTCGATGGTTCCGGCCTCGCATAGCTCGACCTTTTCCACACCCGACGGACTGCGTACCGGCGGCAGCGAGGTCGGGTTCATGATCGCGGGGGATGGTCACATGCTATATGTGTCAGGTGACACAGATATCATGGCCGACATGGACTGGATGGGGGATTATTACAAACCCGACATCGGCATTCTGTCGGCAGGCGGACACTTTACCATGGACATGAAGGGCGCAGCTTACGCCGCCAAGCGCTATTTCAACTTCAAGACCGTGATCCCCTGCCACTACAAGACTTTCCCGATTCTGGAACAATCGGCGCGGCCTTTGGTCGAGGGCTTGCCCGGCGTCGATGTAATCGAGCCCGAAGTGATGCAGCCCATCAAGTTATAAAAAAAACCTATAGGCCGGGCTTCAGCCCGGCACATCCCCCCGACGCGCCGCGAAGAATGCCTTTAGCAGTTCGGCAGCTTCCTGCGCTGCGATACCATCATAGACTTCGGGCACATGGTGCGCCTGCGAATGGGTGAAAACCCGCGCGCCATGGGCCACGCCACCCGATTTCGGGTCAGCCGCGCCGTAGTAGATCCGCCGGATACGCGCCGCAGCTAAAGCCGCCGCACACATCGCACAAGGCTCCAGCGTGACGTACAGGTCATGATCCGGCAAACGCTCGGACCCAACAGCGGCACAGGCTGCGCGCAAGGCAAGGATTTCGGCGTGTGCAGTCGGGTCGTTCATCTCGCGCGTGCGGTTGCCTGCTGCGGCCACGACGCGATCGCCTGCGACAATCACGGCCCCCACTGGAACCTCACCCCGGTCTGCCGCGGCGCGTGCCTCTTGCAGTGCGATATTCATGAATGATCTGAACTCCATGCCTTTGACTGCATCAGAAACGCGTCTTTCGCAAGGCAACGGGATGCGCTATGGGCTGCGGATGAGCAAAACCCCTCCTCCCGGCGACCGGATCGCCAAAGTGATTGCCCGCGCGGGCGTTGCCTCGCGCCGTGAAGCCGAACGCATGATCGAAGCCGGTCGTGTGAGCGTGAATGGCAAGACCATCACCAGCCCCGCCCTGAACGTCACCGGCAAAGACAAGATCACCGTGGACGGCAAGCCGGTGTCCGAACCCGAGCCGTCGCGCCTGTGGCTTTATCATAAACCACCGGGTCTGGTGACGACGACACGGGACGAAAAGGGCCGCGCGACGATCTTCGACAACCTGCCTGAGGACATGCCCCGCGTCATGAGTGTCGGACGGCTGGACCTGAATTCAGAAGGGTTGCTGCTGCTGACGAATGACGGCGGCATCAAGCGTAAGCTGGAGCTGCCCTCGACCGGCTGGCTGCGCAAATACCGCGTGCGGGTGAATGGTCGCCCCAAGGACGAAGACTTCGCCCCCCTGCGCAAGGGTCTGGTGATCGACGGCGAACGGTTTCTGCCGATGGATGTCTCGCTGGACCGTCAACAGGGCGCAAACGCATGGCTGACAATCGGTCTTCGTGAAGGCAAGAACCGCGAAATTCGCCGCGCGATGGAGGATATCGGCTATGCCGTGAACCGGCTGTTGCGCGTATCTTATGGCCCATTCCAACTGGGCAATCTAAAGCCCGGCGAAGTCGAAGAAATCCGACGCCGCGTGATGCGCGACCAACTTGGTTTAGACGCTGATCCCGCAACTCCGGCCAAACGCCCCGCGCGGCCGCAAAGAAAACGTGCGCCCATCGGCAAGAAACCTCGCAAGTGACGCCAGTTAAACAACCTTCCCCCTAGCTTCGCAGGGTCTCTTGCCCTAGATTTTCCAGTAGGAAAGTCTTTGGGGGGCGTCATGTCCGGGACCGGAGTACAAAAACTGGCCTATGTGGTCCTACTTGTACTGCTCTTCGGTGTTTGCACCGGCGTACTTGGGGGCTTGTGAGCAGATGGCCAAACGCTATGGCGGAAAATTTAGTCCTCAGGGCGACGCTTCTCAGCCAGACCAACCCGCGCGCGGTCAATTCGACGGCGCGCGCGTAGAACCTGCGGGCGCGCGCGCAAACCTGCTTTTCCTGCCTGCCGTGCCGCTGGTGTTTCTGTCGCTCAACGATGGCGCGGTTGGAATGACGATCGGATTGATCGCGGCGGGCGTTCTGACTGCGGCAGCGTTCCTTTTGCGTGAAGGCTTGCGCGCCGAAGCCGCGTATAACGCGCGCCGCGTTGCGCGAAAGCCCGCATTTCCACGAAAAATTTTCGCAAGTATTCTCACCGGCCTCGGCGCAGCGCTGGCCTCCTATCGTTCCGAATTTTTGGACGCGGCCTCTGCGTCTGAGGTCAGCTTGATCGCGCCAATCCTGTTTGGCTGTGTGGCGACGGTATTGCATTCGGTTTCCTTCGGGTTTGATCCGCTTTCAGACAAAGGGATGGAAGGCGTCGACACATTCCAGCAAGACCGCGTTGCGCGGGTTGTAGAAGATGCCGAACAGCACCTGACTGAGATAACAGACGCCATTAAGCGCGCTGGCGACCGAAGGATCGAGGCCCGCGTGGAACAGTTTCAGGACACCGCCCGAGATTTGTTTCGAACCGTCGAAGAAGACCCCCGCGATCTGGCCGGGGCGCGCAAATACATGACTGTATATTTACAGGGCGCGCGGGATGCGACGATTAAGTTTGCTGATGTGTATGCACGTACCCGCGACGCGCAGGCATTGGCTGACTATTCGGCCCTTTTGGATGATCTTGAACAGAATTTCGCGGCGCGAACCCGTAAATTGCTTTTGGATGACCGCAGCGACCTGAATGTTGAAATTGACGTGCTGCGCGAAAGGTTGCAGCGCGAAGGGGTTCGGTTGGATTGACCGGCCATTTTTTGAGAAAGGATTTCAAATGTCCAATGAGATCAAGAACAAGGCGGTAGAAGCAGAAACGCTTGTGCAGGAAGTAACGGCCGTCGCGCTGCCCGAACCCGCAGCCGAAGTGGTTTCGCTGGAAGAAGCAGATGAACCCGTCAGCGCGGAAATTCGCAAACGCATGGACGAGATTGACATGGACAACACGAATTCGATTGTCGCGTTCGGTTCATCGGCCCAGGCCGAGTTGCAGGAAATCAGCCAGGCGATGCTGGCAGACGTACGAAACAAGGACGTCGGCCCAGCCGGAGACAGCCTGCGCAATATCGTCACCACGATCCGGGGATTCTCGGTTAGTGAACTGGATGTGCGCCGTGAAAGAAGCTGGTGGGAAAAGCTGATCGGAAAAGCGGCCCCATTTGCAAAGTTCACCGCGCAATACGAAGAAGTCCAGGGCCAGATCGACAAGATCACGGACGACTTGCTGGGGCATGAACACACGTTGCTCAAGGACATCAAGTCGCTGGACTTACTGTATGAAAAGACGCTTAGTTTCTATGACGAACTTGCGCTTTACATCGCCGCTGGCGAAGAAAAGCTGACCGAGCTGGACAGCCATGACATTCCTGAAAAGGAAGCCGAAGTTAACGCCGCGCCCGAAGAAGAACAGGTGATGAAGGCGCAGGAATTGCGCGACATGCGCGCTGCCCGTGACGATCTGGAGCGCCGGGTCCACGACCTTAAGCTGACGCGGCAGGTGACGATGCAATCTCTGCCCTCGATCCGGTTGGTGCAGGAAAACGACAAGTCGCTTGTAACCAAGATCAACTCGACATTGGTAAACACCGTCCCGCTGTGGGAGACTCAACTTGCGCAGGCCGTCACCATCCAGCGCAGCGCGGAAGCAGCCTCGGCTGTGCGGGATGCGAATGATCTGACCAACGAGTTGCTGACATCCAACGCGGCCAACCTGCGGCAATCGAACAAGATGATCCGCGAGGAAATGGAACGTGGCGTATTTGATATCGAAGCGGTCAAACAGGCCAATGCCGACCTGATCGGGACGATTAACGAAAGCCTGGCAATTGCAGACGAAGGCAAAGCGCGACGCGCAGCCGCGGAACAAGAATTGCAAAAGATGGAGGCCGAGTTGCGCGATACTTTGGCCTCGGCCAAAGCACGCAAGGACGGCACTGGCGACAACGCCGGCAACGCTGTGCCGGGATAACCGAATGCGGAGACCGGGATTTCCAAAAGCTGTTCTGGGCATTGTTTCGCTGTTGGCGCTGGCCAATTGTGATGAGACACTGACGTCTTCCGTCGTCCCTGAAACGCGGCCTGCGCCCCCAGCACCTGCGGCGAATGCCTATGTCGCTCCGTCTGCCGCCAGCCAGGACCTTGCGCGATTTTATGAACGGGTTGAGCGTGATCTGCTGACACGCGGTTTGCTACGCACCGATGGCGGCGGGCCGGACACCCCGTTCGATGCAGACGACTTGGCGCGGAACTTTGAAGCTATCGCTTTCTACAGCGAATATCCCGATCACGCGGTCGCAGCATCGTCCCGGCAGACAGACGGGCAACTCAGTCGCTGGTCGGGGCCTGTGAGGGTACAGACAGAGTTCGGTCCCTCGGTCTTGCCTGCCACACGCACGCAAGATGCAACCGAGGTTGAATCCTTTACCGCACGGCTGGCAAAACTGACCGGGCACCCGATCTCGGTCGTGAATCGCCGCGCAAACTTTCACGTCTTTTTCGCAGGCAAGGATGACAGCGCCTACGTCGTGACCCGTCTGAAAGAACTGATCCCGAATATCAGTCAGGCCTCGCTGGAACTGGTTGCCAATCCGCGCGCGAATATCGACTGTTTCGTCTTTGCCTCAGCCACAAGTTCTTCACCATATAAATACGTGCGTGCCGTCACCTTGATCCGAACCGAGTTGCCGGAATTGCTGCGTCGTAGCTGCATCCACGAAGAAATTGCACAAGGGTTGGGATTGTCGAACGACAGCCCTGCAGCGCGGCCTTCGATTTTCAACGATGATGATGAATTTGCGCTGTTGACCAGCCATGACGAAAAGCTTCTGACCATGCTGTATGATCCGCGCCTCGAACCCGGCGTGACGGTGGATAGCGCGCGCCCGGTAGTCCGGATTATTGCACGCGAATTAATGGGCCAGCCGCTCTGAGCCCCCTGAAAGGAGACCCCAAATGGGTATTTTCGATTTTCTGACCGGCGAATTTATTGACGTCATTCACTGGGTCGATGACACCCGCGACACAATGGTTTGGCGGTTCGAGCGTGAAGGTCATGAGATCAAATACGGGGCCAAACTGACCGTGCGCGAAGGTCAGGCCGCCGTGTTCGTGCATGAAGGACAATTGGCGGATGTGTTCACGCCGGGCCTTTATATGCTTGAGACCAACAACATGCCGATCCTGACAACCCTGCAGCATTGGGATCACGGGTTCCAGTCACCGTTCAAGTCCGAGATCTATTTCGTCAACACCACCCGGTTCAACGACCTGAAATGGGGCACCAAGAACCCTATCATGCTGCGCGACCCCGAATTCGGACCGACCCGAATTCGCGCGTTCGGAACCTATACAATCCGCGTCAAAGATCCGGCGAAATTCATGGTCGAGATTGTCGGCACTGATGGCGAATTCACGATGGATGAGATCAGCTATCAGATCCGCAACGTCATCGTGCAGGAATTCAGCCGCGTGATCGCCGGATCGGGCATTCCGGTTTTGGACATGGCCGCCAACACCGCGGATTTGGGCAAGCTGATCGCGGCCGAAGTCTCACCGGTATTGGACAGCTACGGGCTGGAGATGCCCGAGTTTTACATTGAGAATATCTCGCTTCCGCCTGCGGTCGAGGCGGCGCTGGACAAGCGCACGTCAATGGGGCTGGCGGGCGATCTGGGTAAGTTCACGCAATATTCAGCGGCCGAGGCAATGACAGCGGCTGCCAACAATCCCGGTCAGGGCGGCGGTATGGGCGCAGGTCTTGGAATGGGCATGGGAATGGCGATGGCCCAGCAGATGTCGAACATGGCAGCGGGTCAACAGAGCGGCCCGTGGGGAAGCCCCGCCCCCGCTGCCCCGCAACCGTCGGCGCACGCGGCACCGCCGCCGCCACCCGTCGAACATGTCTGGCATATCGCCGTGGATGGGCAGACCAGCGGACCATTTTCGAAAGCTAAGATGGGACGCATGGCCGCCGAGGGTGAAGTCACACGCGACACCCATGTTTGGACAGCAGGTCAGGATGGGTGGAAAAAGGCCGGCGATGTTCAGGAGCTTGCTCAGTTGTTCACCATCCTGCCACCACCTCCGCCGGGGACCTGATCCGGTCCGCGTTTATTTTTGATGAACGAGGGGGCAACATGACCAAAGAGCACAGATTTCCCTGCGATCAATGCGGTGCGGACTATCGGTTCAATCCGGGCGACGGAACGCTGAAGTGCGATCATTGCGGCCATTCCCAGAGCATCGCCGCCGGCCCTTGGGGCGGCGCAACCCTGAAGGAACTGGATTTCAACGCCGCCCTGTCAGAAAACCTGCCGGAAGGTGAAATCGAAGAAACCCGCGTTCTGACCTGCCCCAATTGCGCAGCCCAAGTCGAGTTTGACCCCGACACCCATGCAGCGGAATGTCCGTTTTGCGCCACCCCAGTGGTCACAGGTACCGGCGTCAGCCGACATATCAAGCCACGCGGTGTTCTGCCCTTTGCACTGGACGAGCGTTCCGCGCACAAAGCGATGGGGGATTGGCTTGGTCGTTTGTGGTTCGCGCCCAACGGTCTCAAGGACTATGCCCGCAAAGGGCGCAAGATGCAGGGTATCTACGTACCCTACTGGACATTCGACGCGGATACGCAATCCTCTTACCGGGGCGAGCGCGGGACGGTTTATTACGAAACCCACACGGTGATGCGCGACGGAAAGCGGGTGCAGCAGCAGGTCGCCAAGATCCGCTGGTCACCAAAATCGGGGCGGGTCGCGCGCTTTTTCGATGACGTTCTGGTCCTGGCTTCTCGATCCCTGCCCAAAAGCTATACCGATGCGTTGGAACCGTGGGACCTACCTGCGCTGGAACCTTATCAACCCGAGTATCTGGCGGGCTTTCGTGCTGAGGCTTACACCGTCGAACTGAACGAAGGTTATACAGAGGCTCGGGGGTATATGGCTCGTGTGATTGAACGCGACGTTCGGTTCGATATTGGTGGTGATCGCCAACGCATTCATTCGGTCGATACGGACGTTCGGGATGTGACCTTCAAGCATATTCTGCTGCCGGTCTGGATGGCCGCCTACAAGTACCGTGGCCAGACCTATCGGTTTGTTGTCAACGGACGTACCGGTCGAGTTCAGGGTGAGCGTCCATGGTCGGCGATCAAGATCACGATCGCGGTTGTTGTCGGCCTGCTGGTCGCGGCAGGGGTTGGGTATCTGCTGGCGACTGGGCAACAGTGATCGGGCGAACGGCATCAGGACCGGTTTCGCCGTTTAAGCGCTTGAACATCCTCAAACCACACGCCATCCTCGCCCCGTCGACGCCGATGGGGAGGCCAGTGTGACGTTATCGGACCTGAACACGCTATTGGCTGCGCGCCACTCCTGCCGGGCATTCCGCCCCGATCCGGTTCCACGGGAACACATCGAGCAAATCCTGATCAGCGCAGGCCGTGTGCCCAGTTGGTGTAATGCACAACCTTGGAATGTCGTGGTCACCAGCGGCACTGAAACCGAGCGTTTTCGCAATGCCCTGCGAGAGGAGGCAATGTCCGGCGCGCCAGCCCCTGACCTGCCCTTCCCCACATCCTATTCGGGCGTCTATCGGGATCGCCGCCGCGAATGCGGGTGGGCCCTTTATGAAGCCGTCGGCGTGGAACGTGGCGACCGCGCGGCTTCGGCACGACAAATGATAAAGAACTTTACTCTGTTTGATGCGCCGCACTGTGCGATCTTGTCTAGCCCGGCTGAGCTTGGGCCCTATGGGGCGATGGATTGCGGCGGGTTCGTCACCGCTTTTACGCTTGCGGCCCAAAGCCTTGGCGTGGCCACCATTCCGCAAGCGGCAGTTGCAAGTTATGGCCCGTTCCTGCACCGCTATTTTGACATCCCGGAAGACCGTCTGATCCTGTGCGCGATATCCTTTGGCTATGCCGACAAAGACCACCCGGCTAACGGTTTTCGTACGGATCGCGCCAGCCCGGACGCTTTTGTCGACTGGCTCGGCTAAGAACATTTTGGAGAAACAGATTGCGCGCAGTTTTACAACGGGTCTCTCACGCCAAGGTTTCGGTGGATGGCGACGTGATTGGTCGAACTGGCCCCGGCCTCATGGTGCTTGTTTGTGCAATGCAGGAAGATGACGAGGCGTCTGCACAGCGGCTTGCGACCAAAATCTCCAAGCTACGCATATTCAAGGATGATGCAGGCAAGATGAACCGGTCCGTTCTGGATATTGGCGGATCCGCTCTTGTGATCAGTCAGTTCACGCTGGCCGCTGACACATCGCGCGGAAATCGCCCCGGGTTCTCAGAAGCTGCCTCGCCTGAGCTTGGTAAGCATCTGTACGAGGTGTTCGCTGCACAGTTGAGTAGTCTCGGTATTCCTACGGAAACAGGGCAGTTCGGGGCGGATATGGCGGTGGAGCTGGTCAATGATGGCCCCGTCACGATTTGGGTAGAAAGCTGATGGATCAAAAACAACGTGCAATTCGCATCTGGCAAGCCGGTGTGGATGCAGTCGGCGGGCACGCGGCGACCACAGCAGTCTTGGACAGCATTGCGGCACCCGATCAAATTCTGGCCGTTGGGAAACCCGCCGCAGCGATGGCGCGAGCCGCGCTGGAACATTTTGGGCCTAAACCGACATTGGTTGTCACCAAAGATGATCACGGACGCGATCTGCCTGACCATGTGACGATTATAGAAGCCGCACACCCCGTGCCGAATTCTCGCAGCCTTGACGGGGGCCGCGCCCTACGTGAGGCGGTAGAAGCGATGGGCCCTGCCTCGCATTTGCTGCTGTTGGTGTCAGGCGGCGCATCCTCGCTTGCCGAGGATCTTGTTCCCGGCAAAACGCTGGCTGATTTGGAGCAGTTGAACCAAAAGCTGCTGTCTGAAGGGCTGGACATAACGGCCATGAACGCCGAGCGTCGCAAGCTGTCGCGCATCAAGGGCGGTGGGCTTCTCTCGCATTTTCGCGGCGACAGGGCGACTGTACTTGCGATTTCTGACGTGCCCGGCGATGACCTGAATGTCATCGGGTCGGGAATTGGTGCATTGCCCGACGCACCAAAGTTTCAAGCCTCGACTCAGATCGTGGCCTCTAACGCCATTGCCCGGGCTGCTGCGGTTGCTGCCGCAAAGTCAGAAGGCTGCGATGTGATTGCGAATGAAGAATGCTTGCACGATGACTATCTGAGCGTCGCAAGTCAGTTGGGACAACGTCTGCGCGACATGCCGAAAGGCGTCATGGTCTTTGGCGGAGAACCAACGGTTGTTCTGCCAAAAAAACCCGGACGCGGTGGGCGCAATCAGGCACTGGCGCTGGCCTTGGCCAAAGAGGTTTCGGGCATTCCGGGCTTAACGATCGTGGTCGGCGGCACTGATGGAACCGACGGCCCGACAAACGCAGCGGGGGCCGTGATTGATGGGGCCACCTGGAATCCAACAGCGGAAGAATTTCTGAGAAACGCCGATAGCGGCAGCTATCTGGATCAGGTTGGGGCCTTGCTGGTTACGGGTCCGACCGGGACAAACGTAATGGACTTGCTTGTCGCAATCCGCACGTAGTTTGACGATTTTCAATGGACCGAAAAAATCAAAGACGCTGAGACTGAGACAATGACGCCCAATCCCAACACGCTGTACGATATTCAGGATCTGCCGGATGTTGGCATTCACATGCCGGACGGTTGCCGCCTTTCGGCGCGAATCTGGATGCCCGAAAAAGCTACCGAGACCCCCGTTCCTGCCATTCTGGAATTTTTACCGTATCGCAAACGCGACGGGACCGCGACACGCGACGAGCTGACCCATCCCTGGTTTGCCAAACGCGGTTACGCCTGCGTTCGTGTCGACATGCGCGGCAATGGCGACAGCGAAGGGCTGATGGAGGATGAATATACCCAGCAGGAACTGGACGATGCAGTCGCGACGATCGAATGGTTGACGAAACAGCCTTGGTGCACGGGCAGCGTCGGCATGATGGGTATCAGTTGGGGCGGTTTCAACGCGCTACAGGTCGCGGCCATGCAGCCCGAGGCGCTGAAGGCGATCATCACGCTCTGTTCGACGGCTGATCGCTATGCGGATGACATCCATTACAAGGGTGGTTGCCTGCTGAATGAAAACCTCGGATGGGGCGCGACAATGTGGTCCTATTCTTCGCGCGCGCCCGATCCGGCCTTACGCCCGAATTGGCGTCAACTTTGGCTGGACCGGCTTGAGAATGAACCGTTCCTGCCCTCGGTTTGGCTCCGCCATCAAACGCGGGATGCGTATTGGCAGCATGGCTCGGTTTGCGAGGATTTCAGCGCGATCCAAGCTGCGACTTTGGCCGTCGGGGGCTGGGGCGACGCGTACAAAAACACGGTTCCCTTGCTGGTTGAGCAGTTGAAGGCCCCAGCCAAAGGCATCGTTGGGCCTTGGGTTCACAAGTACCCGCATTTCGCCGTGCCCGAACCCCGGATCGGGTTTCTACAAGAAGCGTTGCGCTGGTGGGACCACTGGCTGAAAGATGCAGATACCGGGGTTGAGAGCGACCCGGATTACCGCGCATATCTGATGGACGGGGTTCGCCCGCAACGCTGGTACAACGACCGCCCCGGACGCTGGATCGCAGAAACCGAAGGCGCCACATCCCATTTGCCGACGCAGGATTGGCACCTGACCAATTCCGGAATGGGCGCGTCGGGTTCTTTGGATGTTAGGGTCTGTTCGCCTCAGACATGCGGTATGGAAAGCGGTGAGTATTGCGCCATCTGGCTGGGTCCGGACATGCCGGGTGACCAGCGCACAGACGATGCCATGTCCGCCTGTTTTGACGGCGAACCATTGAGTGCGGATCTTGATATCGTCGGTGCACCCCGCATTCGGTTGCGGATCAGCGCAGACCAACCTCAGTCGCAGGTTGCCATACGTTTGAATCACCTGCACCCGGACGGGGCCTCTACGCGCATCACATATGGCGTGTTGAACCTGTCCCATCGTGACAGCCACGCGCAGCCTGCCCCCTTGTCCCCCGGCGTCGCGTATGATGTCACGCTGGATCTGGACCACATCGCCTATCGGGTTCCGAAAGGTCACCGCCTACGCGTGGCTGTTTCAAGTGCCTATTGGCCCTTGATCTGGCCGTCGCCGGAGCCGGTTGAACTACATCTGACTCAGGGCGAAGTCTCGATCCCTGTTCGTCCGACAGAAACAGATGAATATGTTTTCCCGCCCCCCGAATCCGAGGCGCCGCGTGACGCCACCATCCTACGCAAGGCCCAAAACAACAGACGTGTCGAAACGGATATGAACACCGGTGAGACCCGCCTGATCATCGAAGATGACTTTGGCCTGACAAAGGACAATCACCACGGCCTGACAAATGGCGGAACCGCTTACGAATGCTGGTCGATCCACCCGGATGACCCTCTTTCAGCCAAAGGGCATTGCCTCTGGACGCAGGAATTGCAGCGGGACGGTATTGAATTGCGAACCGAAACATCCTGTCTAATGTGGTCAGATCACACTAGTTTCTTCCTCAGGGCGAAATTGACAGCCTATGAGGGGGAGGTTGAGGTGTTTTCGAAGGAACTGGAGGATACCATACCGCGCAACCAGATGTGATTTTTCGGGCTGAAAAGGTAAGACATTTATCCTTGCTCAGAAGCGCGAATTGCGCCTAACTTGACTCATGCGTCAATAAAAGCCCGCAAAGGGCCAAAAATATCCAACCAATTGGGAGATCATTGGATGAACGAACAACTCACTCACATGACCAAAGAGGTCACAGCGGGCAAGCTGACCCGCCGCGAATTCATGGGGAAAGCTGCGGCCTTGGGTGTATCGACAGCGATGGCCAGCACACTGTTCGCAGATGCTGCACGCGCGGCAGGCCCGAAAAAAGGCGGTGATCTGAAATTTGGTCTGCAAGGCGGCGAATCGACCAACTCGCTTGATCCGGCAACCTATGCAAGCTCGGTTCCGTTCCAAAACGGCAAGCAATTCGGCGACCAACTGGTCGAAGTTGCGCCTGACGGCTCGATCGAACCGCGCCTTGCTGAAAGCGTTGAAGGCAGCGCCGACGCTAAGGTCTGGACCTTCAAGCTGCGTCAGGGCGTGGAATTCCATAACGGCAAAACCATGACCAGCGAAGACGTGCTGAAGACGATGGAGCGCCATTCGAACGAGGACTCCAAGTCCGGTGCTTTGGGCATCATGAAGGGCATCGAGTCGATGAAGGCCGATGGCGACAACTTCCAGGTCACGCTGACCGAACCGAACGCCGACCTTCCTTACCTGATGGCCGATTATCACCTGATCGTTCAGCCCGATGGCGGCATGGACAACCCAGGCGCGGGTATTGGCACCGGCCCATACCAGTTGGAAGTCGATGAGCCCGGCGTGCGCCACGTGTTCAAGAAGTTCGCCAACCACTGGAACCCGGATTTCGGCAATTTCGACAGCGTCGAAGTGGTCGTCATCAACGATGCCACTGCGCGTACCGCTGCGTTGCAATCCGGTCAGGTTCACGCGATCAACCGCGTCGAGCCCAAAGTCGCAGACCTGCTGGGTCGTGCGCCCAACCTGACCGTACACTCGACGGCCGGTCGTGGGCACTATGTGTTCATCATGCATTGCGACACTGCACCGTTCGACCAGAATGAGCTGCGCCTGGCACTTAAGCACGCAATCAATCGTCAGGAACTGGTGGACAAAGTTCTGCGTGGCTATGGCACCATCGGGAACGACATGCCAATCAACGCGGCCTATCCGCTGTTCGATGGTTCGATCCCGCAGCGTGAATTCAGCCTCGAAAAAGCGGCCGAGCACTATAAGAAGTCCGGCCATGACGGCTCGCCGATCATTCTGCGTGTTGCAGACGGCGCCTTCCCCGGTGCTGTCGACGCGGCGGCGCTGTTCCAGCAGACCGCAGCGCAAGCTGGTATCCCGCTGGAAATCAAGCGCGAGCCCAATGACGGCTATTGGTCCGAAGTCTGGAACGTACAGCCTTTCTGCGCCTCGTACTGGGGTGGCCGTCCGGTGCAGGATCAGATGTACGCAACCGCGTATCTGTCGACAGCGGATTGGAACGACACGCGCTTCAAGGTCCCGGCCTTTGACGAGATGCTGTTCCAGGCCCGTGCAGAGCTGGATAACGACAAGCGTAAGGACATCTACAGCCAGATGGGTCAGATGGTCCGCGACGAAGGCGGCCTGATCTGCCCGATGTTCAACGACTTTGTCGAAGGCATCAGCAACCAGCTTGCCGGGTGGGATTCCGATCCGACCCAAGAGATGATGAACGGCAACGTTTCTCGTAAGATGTGGTTCGCCTGATACGGGTCACGGATTTATGCATCCTATTTTGAAACTGGTTTCCCAGCGCCTGGCGCTGGGACTCCTTTTGCTGCTCGGCGCTTCGGCCCTGATTTTTGGCATGACCGAAGCCCTTCCCGGAGACGCCGCGCAAGCCGTCCTGGGGCAGTCCGCAACCCCAGAAGCCCTTGAAAACCTACGCGAAGAGATGGGCCTAAACCGGCCTGCGCTGACCCGCTATTTCGAATGGCTGGGGGGCCTTGTTCAAGGTGATCTGGGACAATCCCTGACCAACAAGCTCGACATTGCCGAATCCGTCGGTGGCCGTCTGAGCAATACCCTGTTTCTTGCATTCTGGGCGGCGGTTATATCCGTCCCGCTTGCTATCTTTCTGGGCCTGCTGGCCGTGCGCTACCGCAACCGCTGGCCCGACAAGCTGATCTCGGCGGTCACCCTAACCACGATCTCGATCCCCGAATTCCTGATCGGCTACGTTCTGGTCTATTTCGTGGCTGTGAAGCTGGGCATGTTCTCACCGCTTGCGATGATCAATGACAGCATGACACTTGGTCAAAAGCTGAACTCGATCGCATTGCCTGTTATCGTTCTGACGCTGGTGGTCCTTGCGCATATGATGCGAATGACACGCGCAGCGATCCTGAACGTGATGCAGTCGGCCTATGTCGAGACTGCTGAACTGAAGGGGTTGACCAACTTCAAGATCATCTACCGCCACGCGCTGCCCAACGCGGTTGCGCCAATTGTCAACGTGGTGATGCTGAACCTGGCCTATCTGGTGGTCGGCGTCGTCGTGGTCGAGGTGGTGTTCGTCTATCCCGGCATGGGACAGTACCTTGTGGACCACGTGACCAAGCGTGATGTTCCGGTGGTTCTGGCCTGCGGCGTGATCTTTGCCGCGATCTATATCGGGTTGAACATGGTTGCCGACATCGTTGCCATTCTTGCCAACCCAAGGCTGAGGCATCCGAAATGAAGAACATCCCAATCTCTGCAATGATCGGGCTGGCCTTCACAGCCCTCTACTTCATCATCGCTCTACTTGCGCCCCTGTTGGCCCCTTATGGCATGGCCGAGGTCGTGGGCGACGTGTGGGAGCCTTCGAGTTCTCAGTTCTGGCTTGGCACCGACAATATTGGGCGCGACCTTCTCAGCCGCATGATCTATGGCGGGCGGACGACGATCTTTATCGCTACTGCTGCGACTATCCTCAGCTTTGTGACCGGTTCTATCCTTGGGTTTCTGGCTGCTGTGCTGGGCGGTTGGGCCGATCAGGTCATGTCGCGGACCGTCGATCTGATCATGTCGATCCCGACGCTGATCAGCGCGCTGGTCGTTCTGGCGATGGTCCCCGTGACCATCCCGGTTCTGATCCTGGTTATGGGGCTGCTGGATTCCACCCGCGTCTATCGTCTGGCCCGTGCGGTCGCGGTAGATATCGCTGTGATGGACTATGTCGAGGCCGCAAAACTGCGCGGTGAAGGCCAATCGTGGATCATCTTCCGCGAAATCCTACCCAACGCTTTGTCACCGCTGGTTGCGGAACTAGGTCTGCGCTTTATCTTTGCGGTTCTCTTTGTGTCGACACTGTCGTTCCTTGGCTTGGGTGTTCAACCACCCTTGGCCGATTGGGGCGGGATCGTGAAGGAAAACAAGGACGGTATCGTCTATGGCATCGGCGCGGCGCTATACCCGGCTGTGGCCATCGCAACGCTGGCGATCTCGGTCAACCTGGTGGCTGACTGGGTCTTGAACCGCACCACATCGCTGAAAGGAGGCCGGGGATGAGTGATACCCTTCTCAAGGTCCGCGACCTCAAGATCGGCGCGACCGTTTATCCGCCGGGTGAAAAACCCCATGACATCGAGATCGTGCACGGGGTCAGCTTTGACCTCGAACGCGGCAAGGTGCTGGGGCTGATCGGAGAATCCGGCGCTGGTAAGTCAACCATCGGTCTGGCCTCGATGGCCTATGGCCGGGGCGGTGTGCAGATCACAGGCGGTGAGGTTTGGGTCAACGGGCGTGACATGCTGAAGACCTCATACGGCGATATCCGAAAGCTGCGCGGGGGTGAGGTTACTTACGTGTCTCAATCTGCAGCGGCGTCCTTCAACCCCGCCAAGAAGATCATGGATCAGGTGGTTGAGGCTGCGGTGGAACAAAAGAAGTTCAGCCGTAAAGAAGCCGAAAAACGCGCGCGGGAATTGTTTGCCAAGCTGGGTCTGCCCGACCCCGACAATATCGGTGAGCGTTATCCGCACCAGGTGTCAGGCGGTCAGCTACAGCGCTGTATGACTGCTTTGGCGCTATGTCCCGAACCCGATCTGGTGGTGTTTGATGAACCCACCACGGCGTTGGACGTGACCACCCAGATCGACGTTCTGATGGCCATCAAAGAAGCCATCGCGGATACCGGTGTTGCCGCGCTTTATATCACGCACGACCTTGCCGTGGTCGCGCAGGTCAGCGACGACATCATGGTTCTGCGCATGGGCAATACGGTCGAGTACGGCAACACCGACCAGATCATCAACAACCCGCAGGAAGAGTATACCAAGGCTCTGGTCTCGGTCCGCTCGATCGAACACGAAGAGAAAAAACCCACACCTGAACCGGTGCTTAGCGTTGACGGCATCACCGCGCGCTATAAGGGGCTGAATTTCGACGTGCTGCACAACGTCAATGTCGAGCTTCACCCGGGGCAGACGCTGGCGGTTGTGGGTGAATCCGGCTCGGGCAAGTCGACGCTGGCGCGGGTGATCACCGGCCTTCTGCCGCCGCGCGATGGTGAGATCACCTTTGCCGGGCGCAAGCTGTCGGCAGACCTTAAGGGTCGCACCCGCGAGGACCTGCGCGAGTTGCAGATGATCTACCAGATGGCCGACGTTGCGATGAATCCGCGTCAGACTGTCGGGACCATCATCGGTCGCCCGCTAGAGTTCTATTTCAACATGCGCGGCGCGGAAAAGCGCAAGCGGATCATCGAACTGCTGGATGAGATCGAGCTGGGCGAAAAGTTCATCGACCGTTATCCGGCGGAACTGTCGGGCGGGCAGAAACAGCGTGTCTGTATCGCCCGGTCTCTGGCGGCCAAGCCCAAGATGATCATCTGTGATGAGGTGACCTCGGCACTGGACCCGCTGGTGGCAGATGGCATCCTGAAACTGCTGCTGGACCTGCAAAAGATCGAGGATGTGGCCTATCTGTTCATCACGCACGATCTGGCGACGGTCCGCGCGATCAGCGACAGTATCGCGGTGATGTATCAGGGCCGTGTGGTCCGTTACGGCCCTAAGTCACAAGTGTTGAGCCCACCGTTCGACGACTATACCGACCTTCTGCTCAGCTCGGTCCCCGAGATGCATCTGGGCTGGTTGGAAGAGGTTGTCGCCCACCGCAAAATGGAAAGCGCGGGGAACTGATCCCGCAAAAAACACTCATGAAATCCCGGCACGTGTCACAAACAGGTGTCGGGATTTTGCTATTTGGGACGGGAATGGGCGGCTTATCCGGGGCGAATCCCCTAGGCTCACCCAATGAACTAACGAAAAGGCCGGACCATGGACCGCAAACTCCTCCTCATCATTCTTGACGGTGTGCCGTGGCGCAATTTCCGCCGCTTGTTCGGCAATCTTGAGGGCTGGGTCGAGAGTGGTGAGGCGCGGGTCTGGAAGCTGCGTTCGGTGCTGCCATCGACCTCGGCCAGTTGCTATGCCTCGATCCACACGGGCGTCACTCCACAGGAACATGGGTGCACCGGCAACGGCAATGTCTTCCGCCTGAGTCACAAGGACGTGTTCAGTCAGGTGCGCGAGGCCGGGGGCATCACCGGGGCCGTCACCCACAGCTATTGGTCGCAATTCTTCAACCGCCACCCGTTCGATTACGTGCGCGACGTTGAATATGATGAACTGGACAGCAAGACGATCAATCATGGTCGGTTTCACACCATGACCGGCTATGGCAAGGCCAACCAGATGACGCCCTGCGACGTAGACCTATTTGCCCAGCTCACCAACATGTGCCTGCGCTTCGGGCTGGATTACGGCATCCTGCACACCTGCACGCTGGACAGCATGGGACATCGCTTTTTCCATGAAAGCGAGGAAATGGACCACGCCTGTTTTGTCATGGACGAGATGCTGGCCCCTTTCATCCCCCGTTGGCGGCAACTAGGATACGAGGTGATCGTCACGGCCGACCATGGCCAAGATGAACGTGGCCACCACGGAGGCCGCAGCCCATTGCAGCAGGAAACGGCGCTGTATTATTTCGGCGATGCAGAAGGCCCCGAGGCGGATGTGGTCATCGACCAGCTTCAACTTGCCCCTACGATCCTGACCCGGATGGGCACGCCCGTGGCCGAGACCATGAAGGCACAGCCATTCCTCAAGTAATCAGTCATAAGGCCATATCTGCTGACCCAGCGCTTCGATCGCCACGGATATCCGCTCAAAACTGTCCGCGGCACGCTTGACCGAGGTTCGCGCCCGTAGATAGCCGTGCACCAGCCCCGCTTCGTTGATGCAGTGTGCTTTGCCGCCGGCCTCGGTGATCCGGGCGCAATAGTCTGGCCCGTCATCGCGCAACGGATCGCAGTCTGCCGTTACGACCACAGTCGGCGGCAGGTTTGAGAAATCGCTATCGTGCAACGGAGCATAGGTCGGATCATCCTGCGGCGCTGGTCCGCCGCACCGCACCTTTTCATAGAAGACGATATCCTCCAGCGTCAAAAGCGGCGCATGGGCATGTTCAAGATACGACCCCTTCGACCGGTCCCCGCCCAGACCGGGATAGATCAGCACCTGCCCCAGAATCATATCCAAACGTCCGCGCGCGTGATGAGCGACAGCCGCTGCCAGATTCCCTCCGGCGCTGTCTCCGGCCAGTACCAGCGCATCCCCGAATTCCGTTGCAGCCCAATTCACTGCAGTCCAGGCGTCCTGAAATTGGGCGGGATGAACATGTTCCGGGCACAGCCGGTAATCCACTGAGACAACCCGATAACCAGTTTGCGCGCAAATCTCGGCGCAAACATCATCGTGGCTGTCCAAGCCGCCTACGACAAAGCCGCCCCCATGCAGGTAAACTACCGTTCGTGTGGGATCGCCTGCAGCATAGACGCGAACAGGCACGCCGTCGGCATGCCTGTCTTCTGTTTCTACCCCCGCGGGACGCGGTTGGCGAAAGTCCTGACACATCGCGTCATAGACGCGGCGCTGGTCGTCAATCGACAGCTCGACCGCGTCATCGGGATAGCTTTCGGCGGTACGTCTTATGAACGCCCAGGTTTCTTCGTCAATCAGGCGTTCATAATCCATGTCCCCTCCGCGATCAGACAGCCCATTCCCATGGCTGGGTGAAAGAGCCCAGCACTTTGCTGACATCGTCGTCCGAGGAACCGTTCGCGTCAAGCTGTGCAACCAGCCCGCGCTTTTTGTCGTCAATCACCGATACAACGCGGGCATCGACGCCTGCTTTTTCCAGCGCGCCGTTATAGATACGTGTGATTGCCTGTTTGCGCAGTTCGGGTTTGAACACCTTGCCAACTGCGGTCTTGGGAAGCTCGTCCAGAATGGTCATGTGCTTGGGCTGCGCCGCACGTTCGTGAACATGGACGTCGCAATATTCCAACAGCTCCTTTTCGGTAACCGAGGCGCCCTCGACTAGTTCGACAAAGGCACAGGGTACCTCTCCCGCATAGGCATCGGGCTGTCCAATGGCACCGGCAAAGGCAACGGCATCATGTCCCAGCAGCGCCTCTTCGATTTCGGCGGGGTCGATATTGTGACCGCCACGGATGATCAGGTCCTTGGCGCGGCCTGTGATCCACAGATAACCGTCCTCGTCGAAACGACCCAGATCGCCGGTGCGCAGATATGTGTCAAAGTGGTAAAGATCCACGTTCTTGTCGGCTTCGGTATAGGTGTTGCCGGCATAGACACCTGGGTTCGAGATACAGATCTCACCGATCTCGTTAGGGGCGGCTTCCGCTGGCCCATCCTGTCCATCGTTCAGGATTTTGACATCCGTATAGGGGAACGGAATCCCGATCGAACCGATCTTCTTCTCTCCATCTGTCGGGTTACAGGACACCAGACAAGTCGCCTCGGTCAGGCCATAACCTTCGATGATGGTCACACCGGTCGCTTCCTCGAAGCGGCGGAACAGCTCTACCGGCAGCGGGGCCGAGCCCGAGAACGCAGTTTTCACGGTCGAGATATCGGCATCCACCGGGCGCTGCATCTTTGCGGCAATCGCGGTGGGCACGGTAATGATGAACGTGACTTTCCAACGCTCGATCAGTTTCCAAAAATTGTCGAACACGCCGTCGCCGCGATATCCGGCAGGTGTCGGGAACACCACATGCGCACCCGAAGACACAGCGGACATCATGATCACGTGAACCGCAAACACGTGGAACATCGGCAATGGACACATCACCACGTCCTTGTCCGTAAACAGCAGCGTGCCGCCCAGCCAGCCATTGTAAATCAGGCCAGAATACTTGTGCTGCGCCACCTTCGGCATACCCGTGGTTCCGCCGGTGTGGAAATAGCAGGCGACGCGGTCTTCCTTTCTGTCCTCGAAGGTCAGGGTCGTCGGCTGCTTTGCCAACTCTTTGTTGAAATTTTTATAGTTCGCGTGGGCCAGATGTTCCTTGTCGCCCATCTTGGGGCGCAGGAACGGAACCAGCCATGACTTGGGAGGCGTCAGATAACGGTTCAGGTCAATTTCAAGAATGGTGTTGACCTTGGGCGCATGGCGCACGGCCTCTTCGACCTTTTGCGCCACATCCGTCTTGGGAAAAGACTTCAGCGTGACAACAACCTTGGCGCCGGTTTCGCGCAAAATGGCCGCGATCTGTTCGGGTTCCAACAGCGGGTTGATCGGGTTCACGATCCCTGCCACTGCACCACCCATCATGGTGATCAGCGTCTCGTTACAATTGGGCAGGATATAGGCCACCACATCCTTTTCACCCACACCCAACGAACGGAACAGGTTCGCCGCCTGATTGACCTTTCCAAGCAATTCAGACCACGTCAGCGTTTCGGCCTTGTCCGTCGGACCGGACATAAGTTGAAAACTTATCGCGTTGTTATTGGGAAACTTACCCGCAGTCCGGGACAGCAGTTGGTGGAATGTGACCGGAACGTCCCGATCCTCCCACGGCATTTCCTGCTCCAGTTTTAGCTTGTCTTCCACTCCGACAAAGGCCATGCGGCACCTCCCTGATTGCTTCCCGCGTCACGCACGGGTTTTAAGTCCACCGTAGGATGGAAGCAAAACCGTGTACGCGCAAGCAGGCGCATAGCCAAAAAATGTGCAATTAAGCAGCGTGACGCAGCGGAGTGTTCAATACTGCCCCGACGTCATTTTATTCTGCGGCGACTCCATCAGTAAACTGCAGCCGCGCCAAACGCGCGTAAAGCCCGTCCTGGGCGACCAGATCATCATGGGTACCCTGCGCCACGATCTGCCCAGCTTCCATCACAATGATCCGATCTGCCTTTTTGACCGTTGCCAAGCGGTGGGCCACGATCAACGTCGTCCGACCCGCGCGCATCTGATCGACCGCCCCCTGAACCGCACGCTCACTTTCGGCATCCAGCGCCGAGGTTGCCTCGTCCAGCAACAGAACTGGCGCATCTCGCAGGATTGCCCTGGCGATGGCAATACGCTGTTTCTGCCCCCCTGACAGCATCACACCCCGTTCGCCAACGAAACTGTCATACCCTTCCGGGAGGGCCGAGATGAAATCATGCGCAGCGGCAGCACGGGCAGCAGATTCCACTTCCGCGTCAGAAGCGTCCAGACGCCCAAAGCGAATATTTTCGCGGGCCGACGCCGCAAAGATGATCGGGTCTTGCGGCACAAGGGCCATGTGGCTGCGAAAATCACTCCTGTCCAGATCGCGCAAGTCAACACCATCAAGGCTGACACGGCCCGAATCCGGATCGTAGAAACGCTGGATCATTTGAATGACCGTCGTCTTCCCAGCACCCGACGGCCCCACGAACGCAACAGTTTCACCGGGTTTGACCGAAAGGGACAGGTGATCCAGCGCCACGACATCGGGTCGCGCAGGATAGTGGAATGTAACCTGATCAAAGTTGATCTCGCCCCGCACAGGCGTCGGCAAGTGAGAGGCGGATATGGGATCGGTCACGGTGTCCTGCGCGTTCAGCAATTCAACCAAACGCTCGGTCGCACCAGCCGCGCGCTGCAATTCGCTCCAGATCTCGGATAGGGCGGCGACCGAACCCGCCATTATGATCGAGTAGATAACGAACTGGATCAGAACACCTTCCGTCATCACACCGTTGCGAACGTCATTCGCCCCCATCCACAACACCCCGACAATGCCGGAGAACACCAGAAAGATCACAATCACGGTCAGCACGGCGCGCGTGCGAATACGGCGCAGCGACACGACATATGAGGTCTCGGTCATTTCACCAAACTGCTGGCGACTGGCCTGTTCATGGGTGAAGGCCTGCACGGTCTGAACGGCCGTCAGTGCCTCGCCTGCATTACCGGATGAGGCGGCGATCCAATCCTGATTTTCGCGGCTTATCACCCGTAGACGACGGCCCAGCACCAGAATCGGAACCACGACCAGCGGGATCAACAGCAACACCATTCCCGTCAGCTTGGCCGAGGTCAAAAGCATCAGGACCAGCCCACCGAAAAACATCAGCATGTTCCGCAGAGCGATGGAAACCGATGAACCGATTACGGACTGAATCAGCGTCGTGTCCGTCGTAATTCGGCTTAGGACTTCCCCCGTCATGATACGTTCATAGAACTCGGGGCTCATCCCGATTACCCGGTCGAAAACCGCCTTGCGAATATCCGCCACCACGCGTTCGCCCAACTTGGTAACCAGCGCATAGCGGATGCCCGTCCCGACAGCCAGAACAGCGGCAATTGCAAGCGCGGCAAGAAAATACCAGTCGAGCAACTCGCCATCTTCGATCCGAAAATTGTCAACCACGCGCCGCACCGCCAGGGGCAAGGTCAGGGTCATGCTAGCCGTCAAAACCAAGGCAAGCCCTGCCCCCGCCATGAGCAATCGGTAGGGTTTCATAAAGGGCCACAAAGACCCAAGAACGCCTATCTTCCGTGAGCGCGCACGCTCTTCGGTCGCGCTGGGGGCGGAATTTCCTGCGGGCTTGGCGGCGTCGGATCTTGCCATGTCTGGGCCTTATATCGTGTTCGCACTTGGGTGAACGCTTCTTGACCGCAGGAACAGTTGGGGTCAAGCAAAGCACCAGATTTTGGGCCTTCACAGGGCCTTTTGACGCAGAGATTTGGGCTGATTTGGAGCGGGCGGCGGGAATCGAACCCGCTTCATCAGCTTGGAAGGCTGAGGTAATAGCCAGTATACGACGCCCGCTCAGCGGAGGTCGGTTTAAGCGATGCGCAAGGTGCCGTCAAGCGCAGTTCTTGGGCTGATTTCGATTTCATCCGATATAGGTTCAATCGGGCCATCCATGCCGGGGCCGGCCCGGAAATCGGACTGGGCCGGGCGATGTTGATCAATCCCGCTGCGGCAGCCAATCACACGAATCCAGCGTGGCCGAGATACGGATCATCGACGCATACCGAAGCTGCTGCGCACCAGAATGCGCGATCAATTGCGATGGATAGGACGTCGCCGCAGCCAAAGCTTGCGGCAAGGGTACACCAACCTGCGTGACCAAAACGCGAATGGCCGTCGTCAAATCCAAGTCTGCACCGGCCAATGTGCCATCCTCAAGCGTGAGTTTCCCGTTTGTCCGCGTGATCCTGCGGCCCTCCAACTCGAACGCGGTCAGGTCGGTGCCCGCAACAGCCATCGCGTCACTGACAAGAAATATCTGCCCCGGAGACGTCTTGGCTGCCCATGCAGCCCGCATGACTTCGGGATGCACGTGAATTCCATCAGCGATCAAACCGGCGGAAAGCCCGCCATTTGCCAGCGCAGCCCCCACCAGACCTGGTTCGCGGTTTCCAAGCTGGCTCATGGCGTTGAACAAATGCGTCACGCACCGCGCACCAGCCGCCGCATAACGCTGACACGTCGCGAAATCCGCATCGCTATGACCCAGAGATACCAGAACCCCGGCGTCATGGAGCACGGCGACTTGCCGCTCGGTCACGGCTTCGGGCGCAACCGTGACCATCAGACAGGGCAGCGCGTCTGCCGCGGCGATCAGCGCGGCCAAATCCGTGTCGTCCATTGGCCGGATCAGATCCGCGTCATGGGCGCCTTTGCGCGCTACCGACAAGTGAGGCCCCTCCAGGTGCAGCCCGGCCACACCCGATACACCTTCGCGAACCGCCTGCACGGTCGCTTCAATTGCTGCCTGCGTTTTCTCTGCCGTATCCGTAATCAATGTGGGCAACAGCGACACAACGCCCAAACGCCGGTGAGCCGCCGCAATGCGTTGAACAGTCTGGACCGAGGGGTTGTCATTGAGCATGATCCCATCGCCGCCATTGACTTGCAGGTCGCAATAGCCGGGGCTTAGAATATCGCCCTTCAGGTCGACAACTTCACCACCAACGGCATCAGACTCGGGCCGGATTTCACCTTCCTCCCCATCCCGGAAGGTGATCGCGTGGTCATACAGCAAACGGTTACCGTCGAAGATGGGACCGTTACGGAAGGTTACCGTGTTATTTGTCATACCGTCTCAGTCACTTTCTTCAGATGCCGCGGCGCATCGGGGTCGATCCCGCGGGCGCTGGCTACGGATTCAACCATACCATAGAAGGCGGTGATCGCGGTGATCGGGTCGGTGATCCAATGGCCGGTCTTGACGACCGGAAGCGGGCCGGCCTGCGTGACTTTTTCCGTAGTTGCAAAGACAGCCGCGCCCTTCCCTGCCAATGCATCGGCGGCTTCAGCCGTTGCTTGCTCGGCCGCGTCACTCGCGGCGAACACGATAGCTGGGAAGCCCTCCTCTACGATCGAGACCGGCCCATGCAGAACTTCGGCCACCGAATAGCTTTCGGCGTGGATCTGACAAGTTTCCTTGATCTTCAACGCTGCCTCACCGGAGATTGCAAAGGAAGGGCCCCGCCCAAGGGTAAACAACGATCTACCCGTGATGGTGTCAGCCGCGGCAGACCAATCGCAACGAGCGGCCTTTTCAAGCAACGGCGGCAAGGCATGTATGGCCTTCAAAAGATCTGCATCACGCTTGACCTCTGCCAGCAGCCAAAACCCGGCAACCAGCGACGTCACGAAGGTTTTGGTGGCCGCTACACTCAACTCGGGCCCGGCGTGCAACGGCAGGACGGCACCGGCGACCTCGGCCAACCGAGAGCTGGTGTCGTTGGTGATCGCGACCGTAGCAGCACCTGACCGACCCAACGAGCGCGCAAGGTCCACAATATCCGGGCTTTGCCCGGACTGCGAAACGGACAGGCAGACCGCGCCTTTTGCCTGCAACTCAACCCCGTAGATCGAACTGACCGATGGCCCGACCGAAGCGACGGGAAGGTTCAGCAACAGCTCGCTGGCATACTTGATGTAGCTGCACGCGTGATCAGACGATCCGCGCGCCACCGTGATCAGAAAGCGCGGGTCAGCCTCGCGGAAAACCTTAGCGGCATTCTGGATGTCCTGCGCGCCTTGGGACAGCAATCTGTCAACCGCCGCAGGGATTTCCAGAATCTCCTGGCGCATTTTCGAAGTAGTTTCTGACATGAATTTCCGGTCCTTCCGGTTACAACCGTAGCTCGGCCACAAAGTCGTAGGCGTCGCCGCGATATAACGACCGGGTCAGTTCTGCGACCCGCCCGTTCTTGAGAAATGAGATGCGCTCGATATTCAAACCGGCAGCACCTTCGGGAACTTCCAGCAACTCAGCCTCGCGCGCAGCAAGGTTGAGTGCCGAGATTTTTTGAACAGCCCGCACCGGACGACGCCCCAGACCTTCGAGAACTTCGTAGAGTGAGGTCGTCACTTCAATCGGATTAGGCAGGATATCCAAAGGCAACGCCGCGCGTTCAAGCGCAAGGGGTCGACCATCGGCCTCTCGCAATCGGTAGATGCGGGCAATTTGTTCACCCTCCGACAGGTTCAGCGCACTGATTTCTTCGGCAGTCGGTGCGAAAACTCCGCGCTCAAGCCATTTGGACGCGGTTTTCATACCACGGGTCGACATATCCTCGGTGAACGATGTTAGGTGGGTCAAAGATTGTTCGACCTTTGGAACGCGTTCGCGAATAAAAGAACCCGACCCCTGTCGCTGCTCAATAACGCCTTCCTGCACAAGCTCTTGTATCGCCTTGCGCACAGTGACCCGAGACAAGTCGGTGATTTCCACCAATTCACGTTCGGACGGCAACGACGAATTGGGGGCAAGCACACCCTTGTCGATCCCTTCCTGCAACCTGCGTCGCAGTTGAACGTATCGCGGGCCGTTTTCGGGCGAAAGCCACAGGTCTGCACGCAGGAAATCAGTTATGCTCATGCTGAATCTCCTTCGCCAATTCCAATGCTCCGACCAAAGGTTCCGCCAAAGGGGCAAGCACGGCAGACTGCATCTCCGGTGGCAAGTAATCTGCGTAATGCGACGCGATCCCTCCTGTGAGGCAAAACGCCTGATCCGGACGCCAGCCCAATTTCGCTGCCATCGACGCTATGTAATCGCCCCCTGCCTGCATGATCCGCTTGGCGATCGCATCGTTTCCACGCGCAGCCGCAGTCACCTCGGGCGCGAGCGCGCCGAATTGGTCAGGCGTTGCAGTCCCGGCAAAGCCGACAATACCGGCCGTACCGTCGAAGCGATCCAACAGCTTGCGCGTCAAGCCGGTTTCCTCCTCGACCCCGTCCATCACATTCAATGTCTCGGCCAGGGCGCGGCGACCAACCCACTGAGCCGAGGCTTCGTCACCCAAAACAGGCCCCCACCCCCCGGCAAACCGCATTTCTCCATCCATCTGCGCCGCAAGAAACGATCCCGTGCCGCAATGTGCAATCAAACCGTCCTGCGCGCCCAAGGCACCGCGTAGGGCCGCAGGTCGGTCGTCCTTAATCCGCGCCTGCGCCAATCCCAAAGACACGCGCAATCGGGACGCTATCCCGGCGTCCGTCACGCCGGCCAGCCCAACGAAGGACGGCCAGTGCAGCATGTCATCCGTTCTGCAGCCCACACTTTTGGCCAACCGTTCAAATCCGATGTTGATCTGCTTAATCGCGCCCTCAAAATCGCTCGAAACATTGGCTGGTCCGGTTTCTACTGAATGGACGGCACCATCCATGTCGCAGGCGACACGGCACCGCGTTCCACCCCCATCAACCGCCAAAACGGCACTATTTCGAGACTCAGTCATAACAATACCATTATAATACCTATTGCCGTCAGGAAAGACAAAAATAGACCAATTTGAACCAATTCTCTCTTTCCTTTGTAGATTTCTCCTTTTATCCGAGCGTGGGAAGAAAATTATAGACAAGTGGTATTGAATAGGTATTGTAAGGAAAACCAATGGGGGATTCTCTTGACGCTGCCGTCGACTGAACAACTGCATCAAGAAGCTACGCGGCTTGACCGCAGCGACCTGACGCTGTCTGCCCGCCTTTTGGCTTCGGGGCAGGTTGCTGCTGCAAACACCGCGCTTGAGGCGGTGGACGCCATAGCAGGCGGAGCGGAATCAATGGCAAATACCATTCGTTCCGGCGGCGTGATCCATTACATCGCTGCGGGCTCTTCTGGCCTGATGGCCGCTGCCGACGCGCAAGAGCTTGGGGGCACCTTCTCGATCCCTGCAAGCCAGTTGCGGATTCACATGGCGGGTGGCTTGCCGACCAGCGTGGAAATGCCCGGCGCTGCAGAAGATGAAGACGAAGGCCTCAGAAATGACCTGCAAGACCTTCAGGCCAAAGACACAATTATCGCGGTGTCAGCCAGCGGTTCCACGCCTTACACATTAGCGGCCTGTGAAATCGCCAGAGAAAAAGGGGCCACCGTCATCGGCATCGCCAACAATGCGCAAAGTCCGCTGCTGGAAGGTGCCGACATCCCGATCCTTTTGGCCACACCGCCAGAGCTGATTTCCGGATCAACCCGCATGGGTGCTGGAACGGCGCAGAAGATCGCCTTGAACATGCTGTCTTCGCTAATGGCGCTGGAACTTGGTCACGTTTATCGGGGCATGATGGTCAACCTGCGTGCTGATAATGACAAGCTGCGCGCTCGGGCCGCTGGCATCGTTACACGGATCGCCGAAGTGGATACGGACACGGCACAATCCGCTTTGGAAACGGCTGACGGCGACGTTAAACCCGCCATTCTGATCGCAGCGCGCGGCCTGTCTCTGGCAGAAGCAACAGAACGACTGAACGCGACAAACGGCATCCTGAGCACCGCATTGGAAATATAAAACAACTGCTAACCAACTGGGAGAATACAATGAAACGCAAAAGCCTGAAACATGCCCTATTGGGCACAACGCTTATGGCCACTTCGGCCTTGGCCGAGGACGTGACGCTGACCATCGAAAGCTGGCGCAACGACGACCTGACGCTGTGGCAGGAAAAGATCATCCCGGCATTCGAAGCCGCCAATCCGGGCATCAAGGTGAACTTCACGCCCTCTGCCCCCGCGGAATACAACGCGGTTCTGAACGCAAAACTGGAAGCTGGCTCTGCGGGCGATCTCATTACCTGCCGCCCCTTCGACACGTCGCTTTTGCTGTTTGAAAACGGAAACCTGGCGGATCTGAGCGATCTGGGTGCGATGGACAACTTTTCGGATGTAGCGAAATCCGCATGGCAGAACGATGACGGCTCCGCCACGTTCTGCGTGCCGATGGCTTCGGTGATCCACGGGTTCATCTACAACAAAGACGCTTTTGCCGAGTTGGGTGTCGACGTTCCCACGACGGAAGACGAGTTCTTTGCCGCTTTGGACAAGTTCAAGGAAGACGGCACCTATATTCCGATGGCGATGGGGACCAACGACCAGTGGGAAGCCGCCACGATGGGCTACCAGAATATCGGCCCTAACTACTGGAACGGCGAAGAAGGCCGTCTGGCGCTGATATCGGGCGAGCAGTCCTTGACCGATCCGCAGTGGGTCGAGCCGTATGAGACCATTGCGCGCTGGAAAGACTATCTGGGCGACGGGTTTGAGGCACAGACCTACCCCGACAGCCAAAACATCTTTACCCTTGGACGCGCCGCGATTTATCCGGCCGGTTCGTGGGAGATTTCGGGCTTCAACGCACAGGCCGATTTCGAAATGGGCGCGTTCAAGCCCCCGGTCCGTAATGCGGGCGACGAATGCTACATCTCTGACCACACGGACATTGCGATGGGTCTGAACGCAGCGTCGGAGAATGCCGAAGCAGCGCGCACCTTCCTTGACTGGATGGGCACGTCGGAATTCGCCACGATCTATGCCAACGCTCTGCCGGGCTTCTTCTCACTGTCGAGCCACGACATCGCGATGGAAGATCCGCTGGCGCAGGAATTTGTAAGCTGGCGGAATGACTGCGGCTCGACAATCCGGTCTACCTATCAGATCCTGTCGCGCGGCACGCCGAACCTTGAGAACGAAACCTGGAACGCTGCGGCTCAGGTCGTCAAAGGCGCGGAAAGCCCCGCCGATGCAGGCGCACGGCTGCAAGAGGGTCTGGCCTCGTGGTACGCACCGCATCAGTAAGCTGACACATACCCGGGCGGAACTGTTCGCCCGGGTACACCCTTTACTCCTTTGAAAGCTGATCCATGAACCGCCCCCGCTTCCGCTGGCATATCGTTGTATTTCTGGCACCTGCCGTGCTGGTTTATACGGCAGTGATGATCTTCCCGCTGTTCAACACGCTGCGTCTGGCACTGTATACAGAGATTGATCAAAGCCGCGTGTTCGTTGGATTGCAGAACTTTCAAACCCTGTTTTTCGATCCGATCTGGTCCGAGCAGTTCTGGAACGCCTTGGGCAACAATTTCTGGTTCTTCCTGATCCATATGCTGGTGCAAAACCCCATCGGGATCGCACTGGCGGCGCTGCTCAGCCATCCACGCCTGCGGTTCTCGGCGCTGTACCGGTCGGCAATTTTCATCCCGACGATCCTGAGCTTTGTGATCGTTGGCTTTGCGTGGAAGCTGATCCTGTCGCCCATCTGGGGCATCGCACCTTCGATGCTGGATGCCGTGGGCCTGAAATCCCTGTTCGCACCGTGGTTGGGGAAAGAGGAATACGCCCTGACCACACTGGCGCTGATCTCGGTCTGGCAATTTGTGGGCATCCCGATGATGCTGATCTATGCCGCCCTGCTGACCATCCCCGAAGAAATTCTTGAGGCCGGAGAGATTGACGGCATCACCGGCGCCTCGGCCTTTTGGAAGATCAAGCTGCCGCTGATCCTGCCGTCGATCGGCATCATCTCGATCCTGACTTTCGTAGGCAACTTCAACGCGTTCGATCTGATCTATGCCGCGCAGGGCGCGCTGGCCGGGCCGGATTTCTCGACCGATATTCTGGGTACCTTCATGTACCGCACCTTCTTTGGCTTCCAGTTGCAACTGGGCGATCCGCATATGGGGTCGGCCATCGCCGGGGCCATGTTCGCGATCATCCTTGTGGGCGTCTGTATTTACCTCTTCGGCATCCAGACCCGGATGCGCCGATACCAGATGTGAGGGGGCTGAAATGAACAAAGCACGCCATAACCCGATCAACACCGCCGCAATGCACGGGGCGCTGATCCTCTATACGCTGATCGCCCTGTTCCCGGTCTTTGTGATCCTGATCAACAGCTTCAAATCCCGCCGCGCGATCTTCCGGGAACCACTGGCGCTGCCGAATGCCGACAGTTTTTCGATGATCGGGTATGAGACAGTGATGAAGCAGGGGGATTTCTTCCTCTATTTCCAGAATTCGATGATCGTCACCGTGGCGTCGCTGTTCTTTATTCTGCTGTTCGGCGCGATGGCGGCTTATGCGCTGTCGGAATACCAATTCAAGGGCAATTTGGTGATGGGGCTGTATCTGGCGCTGGGGATCATGATCCCGATCCGCATCGGCACCGTGGCAATCCTCGAGATGATGGTGGCGACCGGGTTGGTGAACACGTTGTGGGCGCTGATACTGGTCTACACGGCACAAGGGTTACCGCTGGCGGTGTTCATCCTGTCCGAGTTCATGCGACAGGTCAATGATGATCTGAAAAACGCAGGGCGCATCGACGGGCTGTCGGAATACACGATCTTTTTCCGGCTGGTGCTGCCTTTGGTCCGGCCCGCGATGGCGACCGTGGCTGTGTTCAACATGATCCCGATCTGGAATGATCTGTGGTTCCCGCTGATCCTTGCCCCGGCCGAAGAGACCAAGACGCTCACACTGGGCAGTCAGGTCTTCATCGGCCAGTTCGTTACGGACTGGAACGCGGTTCTGTCGGCGCTGTCCATGGCGATCCTGCCGGTACTGATCCTCTATGTCATTTTCTCGCGCCAATTGATCCGCGGCATCACTTCAGGAGCTGTCAAATGACCAAAGTTCTGATCGCTGGCCTTGGGAATATGGGCCTGAGCCACGCGCTGGCCCATCATAACCACCCCGACGCACAGATCGTGGGGCTGGTGAATCGGTCGGGCCATGTGGATCACCCCGAACTGGGCCACTACCCCGCCTATTCGGATTTCCAGACCGCGCTGGCCGAAACCAAACCCGATCTGGTGGTCGTCGCCACCTATTCCGACAGCCACGCCGATTTCGCCTGCGCCGCGATGGAGGCAGGCGCGCATGTCTTTGTAGAAAAACCGCTGGCCACCAATGTCGCCGATGCGCGGCGCGTGGTGGAAACCGCCACACGGCTGAACCGAAAGCTGGTCGTGGGCTATATCCTCCGCCATCACCCCTCGTGGATGCGCCTGATCTCCGAAGCGCGCGATTTGGGCGGGCCTTACGTGTTCCGCCTGAACCTGAACCAGCAATCCTCGGGTGCGGAGTGGGAGACACATAAGGCGCTGATGCAGACCACCTCGCCCATCGTGGATTGCGGTGTGCATTATGTGGATGTGATGTGCCAGATCACTGATGCACAGCCGGTCCGTGTTCATGGCATGGGCCTGCGCCTGTCTGATGAGATCGCCGAGGACATGTATAACTACGGCCAGTTTCAGGTGATCTTCGACGACGGATCGGTCGGCTGGTACGAGGCCGGATGGGGCCCGATGATGTCCGAGACTGCGTTTTTCGTAAAAGACATTGTCTCGCCCAACGGCTCGGTCTCGATCACCGACGGCAACAAGGGCGCTTCAGCGGATATCGACGGGCACACCAAGGTTGGTGGCCTGCTGATCCACACGCCGGGCGGCGACCGTACCGTCGACATGCCGGATGAGCCCGGCCACCAGGAACTGTGTGACGCCGAACAAGCCTTTATGCTGCGCGCCATCGCTGACGATATTGACCTGACGCGCCATATGAATGACGCCGTCCAATCCCTTGCCATTTGTCTGGCTGCCGATGAAAGCATCCGCACCGGCCAGCCCGTTTCGCTCAAGGAGCCCACGACATGACCGCTCTGACCCTGACTAATGTGAACAAGTCCTTTGGCGAGGTTCATGTCCTGAAAGACATTTCGCTTGAGGTGGAGGAAGGTGAGTTCGTCGTCTTCGTCGGCCCCTCGGGCTGCGGCAAGTCCACCCTGCTGCGCGTGATCGCAGGGTTGGAAGATGCGTCCTCGGGCGAGATCAATATCGACGGGCAAACCGTCAATCTGGTGCCGCCGTCGAAACGCGGGATCGCGATGGTTTTTCAAAGCTATGCGCTCTACCCCCATCTAAACGTGCGTGGGAACATGACGCTGGCTTTGAAACAAGAGAAGCAATCCAAAGCGGTGATTGAGGAACGTGTCGCCACGGCCAGCCGGATGCTGAACCTTGAGGAATATCTGGATCGCTACCCCTCGGAACTGTCCGGCGGTCAAAGGCAGCGCGTCGCCATCGGGCGCGCTATTGTGCGCGAGCCGAAACTGTTCCTGTTCGATGAACCGCTGTCGAATCTGGACGCCGCCCTACGGATGAACACCCGGATCGAGATCGCAAACCTGCACCGCGCGCTTGATGCTTCGATGATCTATGTCACCCACGACCAGATCGAGGCGATGACGCTGGCCGACAAGATCGTCGTGCTGCGTGACGGGCGGGTTGAGCAGATCGGCACTCCGATGGACTTGTACAACAACCCCGCCAACCAGTTCGTCGCCGGGTTCCTTGGGTCGCCGTCAATGAATTTCTTGCCCGAGGGGTTGTTGGGCGAAGGTCAAAACACCATCGGCATTCGGCCAGAAGACCTATTTCTGTCGGATGACGGCCCGCTGAAAGCGCGCGTCAGCCATGTCGAAAAGCTGGGCGGCGATACAAACGTTATCGCCAAGGTCAACGACCATTCCGTCACCGCCCGCTTGTTCGGCCAGCACGCGATCAGCGAAGGCGAAGAACTGCGATTCGCCTATACCGCCGACAAAGCCTATCGGTTTGACACCAATGGGCAGCGTTTGCGTTAGGCGCGCCCATTAACACCCCAAAACCTGAAGCGCCTGAACAAGCACCAAAGCTGCAAATTGCGGCGCTTTGGTTGGAATTACGGTGTGGTGGAACATATATATCTGGCAATGTCGGCCTGACAGAAGACCGGACAGACACATTTGCAGGACCGTTATTCCACTGTCACAATGGGGCACTAAGTCCGTTTCATAGCTATCCATTTACAGCCAGGAGCCACCCCATGAAAGACGCTGATCGCATGTCTCTCTCTGCAGACGATTGGGACGAACTGCACTTTCCCCGCCCCGAGGAAAACGAATTTGACCGCGTCGTCGAAAGCGCCATTTCTCGCCGAGGGTTTCTGGGTGGCGTTCTGGCGTTCGGCTCGGGCGCGGCGGCGATGGGCGCCGGTCTAATGGGGTCGACTTCGGCGCAGGCGGTCGAGGCCTCGCGCTTTGCCTTCACCCCTATTCCCGCGCAAACCGACGGGACCGTACATGTGCCCGAAGGGTATGACTGGAAGGTGCTGATGCGCTGGGGCGACCCACTGTTTTCGGACGCGGATGGCTATGACATCACCGACGGTGGCCCAGTTGAAAAATCCGACCGTATCTTTGGCGAAAACACAGACGGGATGGAGAGCTTTTCATATCAGGGTCACGAACTGATCGCGATCAACCATGAGTTCCCAAATAACGGCATCAACCTTCCCTCTGCGCAAGAAGGTGTTCCCGCCAACGCAGGCGACGTTCTGAAAATGCAGAACATTCAGGGCGTTACGGTGATGGAGATCAAGGAGGCTGCTGACGGATGGTCTGTGGTAAAGGACAGCCCGTTCAATCGCCGCATCCACCACAATACGCCTATGAAAATCGTGGGTCCCGCTGCTGGTCACGACCTGTTGAAAACCAAGGCTGACCCAACTGGCACGACGTCGCTGGGCACCATGAACAATTGTGGTGCAGGCAAAACGCCTTGGGGCACCTACCTGACCTGCGAAGAGAATTTTAACGGCTATTTCGGATCGTCCGATGAAACCGCCGTTTACGATAAACCGGTCGCGGACGGATATGCGCGCTATGGCGTCAAAGCCAAAAGCTGGAACGGCTACGAACTGTTTGACCCGCGTTTCGACACGTCGAAAAACCCGAATGAACCCCACCGCGTAGGCTGGATCGTGGAAATCGACCCGACCAAACCCGACAGCACACCTGTCAAGCATACCGGTCTGGGCCGCTTCAAGCACGAAAACGCCGAGGTAACTCTGGCCGCAGATGGTCGTGTGGTCGTCTACATGGGCGACGATGAGCGGGGCGAGTACTTGTACAAGTTCGTCTCGAACGGCACCTATCAGCCGGGCGGCGAGACCGAGAGCCTGCTGAAAGATGGCACCTTATACGCAGCCAAGTTCGACGACGACCTGTCGGGCGTATGGTTGCCTTTGACGCCCGAAACAACAGACATGAACGCCGCAGAGATTTCGATCTTCACGCGTCTCGCGGCCTCGAAAGTGGGTGCCACGACCATGGACCGCCCCGAATGGGTTGCCTCCAGCCCGGTTGCGGTCGAGGCATATTGCTGCCTGACCAACAACAAGAACCGAGGTATCAAGCCAAATGCCGGTGGTGACGATACGTCGGTCAATGGACCTAACCCGCGTGAGGCCAACAAATACGGTCAGATCGTGCGTTGGCGCCCAAGTAACGACGACCACGCAGCAGATACGTTCGACTGGGATCTCTACGTCATGGCCGGCAACCCAAACGTGCATACGGATGCCTATGCCGGGTCGCCCAATGTCAATGAAGGCAATCTGTTCAATTCGCCGGATGGTATGGTCATCGACACAACCGGACTGATCTGGATTCAGACAGACGGCAATGACAACAACGCCGAGGACTTTGCCGGAAACGGGAACAACCAGATGCTGGTTGGTGACCCGATCACCGGAGAGATCGCGCGCTTTATGACGGGTCCGAATGGGTGCGAAGTCACTGGGCTCGCGTGGTCAACCGACCTGCGGACAATGTTCGTCGGAATTCAACACCCCGGCAGCAATTGGCCCGATGGCGGAACGCCACGGTCTTCGATCATCGCTATCAAGCGGAATGACAACGGCTTAGTCGGCTAATACATCTTTTGGGGGTGCCCTCTTCCGAATACGGGTGAGGGCGCTGTCAGATATCCTCGCCCGGCAAAGCCAACGGCCCGCCGGGGGCCATCAGGTGACGCTCTGACAGCCACGGGTTCAACTCCAATGCCTGCTGCAGAGCTTTGCGCGCTTCGTCCGTTCGCTGAAGACCAAGTAATGTCAGCGCACGACCGCTGATCGCGGCGACGTGGTTCGGTGACAGCTCAATCGCCCGGTCCAGATCGGGCAATGCAGCCTGAAAATCCTGCCTCAGATAATGGGCAAAGGCACGCTGGTTATATCCCTCGGCGTAGGACGGGCAGTACTCGATCAGCTTGTCGAAATCCTCGATCGCGCCCAACAAATCCCATGCATTCCGACGCGTCATACCCCGGTCCAGAACGGCCTGAGCCGTTTCGTCCGGTGCATCCGTCCAGAACTCCCACAATTGATTGGACAGCGCGCGGGCGGCCTGTTCGTTTTCGGCCTGTTGTATCTGCGAGATCAACCCGGTCACTCCAGCAGAATGATCCGGTGCCATGGGGCAATCATCGGCAAAGGCAGCACCCGAGGTTGCGGCAACAAAGGCAGAGGCAAGGAAAAGCTGTTTCATGCAGCAATGGTGACGCTTGCTCGGCTTTCGTCAACCCGGCCTTCAGAACGCGCCCGAGACGCCGGTTTCCTTCACCGCCTCCATCGCAACAAAGGTCGACGTGCTGGCCACACGGGGTAACGACGAAATTTTCTCGGCCAGAACGGCGCGATACTCGGACATCGAACCGGTGCGAATTTTCAGAAGATAGTCGAAATTCGATGCAATCATATGGGCTTGCTCAATCTCGGCCACTTTGCGCACCGCCGCATTGAACTCGGCCAATGCCTTTTCGCGAGTATCTGTCAGACGCACCTCGACAAAGGCCACGTGGTCCAGACCAAGGCGGATCGGGTCAAGCAAGGCGCGATATCCGGTGATGATGCCATCGGCCTCAAGTCTCTTCACACGTGCTTGAGTGGGCGATTTCGACAACCCAATCCGCCGCGCAAGGTCAGCGATGGGGATGCGCCCATCCTCAGACAGAATCGTCAGAATTGACTGATCGAACCGATCAAGACCGGGAAAGTCTTTTTGCACTGTATTCTCCCAAAACTTCAGTCCATTCGCCTTAGTTTGGAAAGAAATAAGGCAATCCTCCTGTCAAATCGACCCTATATTTATCAAAAGCCCCGGAGGATACATGTCACACAGCCTGCGCGCCCATATCGACGGTCAGACCTATGCCGATCAGTCAGCCGTACTGGACCACCTGATTGCACAGTCTGATCTGACCCAAGCCGATCGTCAGTCCATATGCGCCTCTGCCGCTCAGTTGGTGCGCGATATTCGTTCCAGCACGTCGCCCGGCATGATGGAGGTATTTCTGGCCGAATACGGCCTGTCCACTGACGAAGGCGTGGCCTTGATGTGCCTGGCCGAAGCACTGTTGCGTGTCCCCGATGCCGACACGATCGACGCGCTGATCGAGGATAAGATTGCGCCATCCGATTGGGGTAAACATCTGGGGCAGTCCTCGTCCTCGCTGGTCAATGCCTCAACCTGGGCCTTGATGTTGACGGGCAAGGTTCTGGATGAAGGCAAATTGTCTCCGGTCGGTGCCCTGCGCGGCGCAATCAAGCGATTGGGTGAGCCGGTGATCCGCACGGCCGTAGGCCGGGCCATGAAAGAAATGGGCCGTCAGTTCGTACTGGGCGAAACCATCCAGGCCGCAATGGACCGCGCCAAGGGGATGGAAGCCAAGGGCTATACCTATTCCTACGACATGCTGGGCGAGGCCGCCCGGACCGAGGCCGATGCTGCCCGCTATCACCTGTCCTATTCGCGCGCGATTGCGGCCATTGCCGATGCTTGCACCCATGACGACATACGCGCCAATCCGGGAATTTCGGTGAAGCTGTCGGCGCTGCACCCGCGTTATGAACTGGCGCAGGAACAACGCGTGATGGATGAGCTTGTGCCCCGCCTGCGTGCGCTCTGCCTGCTGGCCAAGGCCGCCGGGATGGGCCTGAACGTAGATGCCGAAGAAGCCGACCGCCTGTCCCTGTCGCTGCAGGTCATAGAAGAGGTCATGTCCGAGCCCGCCCTGACCGGATGGGACGGGTTCGGGGTCGTGGTTCAGGCATATGGCCCACGCGCCGGGATCGTTTTGGACACACTTTATGACATGGCCCAACGCCACGATCGCAAGTTGATGGTCCGGTTGGTCAAAGGGGCCTATTGGGATACCGAGATCAAGCGTGCGCAGGTCGAAGGCGTCGATGGCTTCCCTGTCTTCACCCGCAAGGCGGCGACCGATATTTCCTACATCGCCAATGCGCGCAAATTGCTGGGTATGACCGACCGGATCTATCCGCAATTCGCCACCCACAACGCCCATACCGTCAGCGCGATCCTGCATATGGCCAAGGATCAACCCTATGAATTCCAGCGCCTGCACGGGATGGGCGAAACGCTGCACGGGTTGGTCAAAGATCAGAACTCTACCCGCTGCCGTATCTACGCTCCGGTCGGTGCGCATCGCGACCTATTGGCGTATCTGGTGCGCCGACTGTTGGAGAACGGTGCGAATTCATCTTTCGTGAATCAGATTGTGGATGAGACTGTGTCGCCGGAAGAAGTCGCCGCCGACCCGTTCAACGAGATCCGCGAACCGGCACGGCCACTTCCCACCGGACCTGAACTATTTCAGCCCGAACGCCCGAACTCGCGCGGGTTTGACTTGCAACATACGCCCACACTGGATCGGATCGACGCCGCCCGCGACGGGTTCCGAGCACATCACTGGTACGCGCGGCCACTTTTGTCCGGGGATGCCACGCCCGAGGACGACCAGCCTGTCATCAACCCGGCCCAACCTCAGGACCGGCCCGGCGCTGTCGCCCCAGCAAGCGCCGAGGACGTCGAACTGGCGCTGGCCTCTGCGGCACCATGGCAATCGCCAGCGACCGAGCGGTCCCGCATTCTGAACGCCGCCGCCGTTCTGTACGAAGACCATTACGGCGAGCTTTTTGCGCTGTTGTCCCGGGAGGCTGGGAAATCGCTTCCGGATGCAGTTGCTGAACTGCGTGAAGCCGTTGATTTCCTGCGGTACTATGCTGCGAATATTCCTGATCTTGCGCCTGCTGGAACCTTCACATGCATCAGCCCGTGGAACTTTCCGCTGGCCATTTTCACCGGTCAGATTGCAGCGGCGCTTGCCACTGGTAACGCTGTACTGGCCAAACCCGCCCCGCAAACACCCCTGATCGCGCATCGCGCCGTGCAGTTGATGCATGAAGCAGGTGTGCCACTGGATGTTCTGCAATTGCTGCCGGGTGGCCCTATGGTGGGTGCGGCACTGACCTCGGATGCGCGGGTTTCGGGCGTGGCTTTTACAGGCTCGACCGCGACGGCGCTGAAAATCCGCGAGGCAATGGCAGAAAACCTGCGGCCCGGCACCCCGTTGATCGCGGAAACCGGCGGGCTGAATGCCATGATAGTGGACAGCACTGCCCTGCCAGAACAAGCCGTACAATCCATCATCGAAAGCGCGTTTCAATCGGCGGGTCAGCGCTGCTCGGCCCTTCGGTGCCTTTATGTGCAAGAGGACATTGCGGACGACCTGCTGACGATGCTGAAGGGCGCGATGGAGGCCCTGCAGGTTGGCGACCCGTGGTTGATTTCAACCGATTGCGGCCCCGTTATCGACAACGATGCACGGCAGGTCATCACGGATCACGTTGCAACGGCCCGTCGGGACGGGCGCATCCTGAAAGAGATGCCAACGCCGCCCGACGGCACATTCGTCGCTCCAACGCTTATTGAAATCCCTGGCATTGCCGCGCTAGAACGCGAGGTTTTCGGCCCGGTTCTGCATGTCGTGCGGTTCAAGGCGTCCGAGATTGATCAGGTGATCGCTGACATCAATGCCACGGGGTACGGCCTGACCTTTGGCTTGCACACGCGCATTGACGACCGTGTTCAGCACATCACCGAAGCCGTTCACGCAGGCAATATCTATGTGAACCGTAACCAGATTGGAGCGATTGTCGGATCGCAACCTTTTGGTGGTGAAGGGCTTTCTGGAACTGGCCCCAAAGCCGGCGGTCCAAACTATATGACCCGTTTCTGCGCACCCGACCGCCAGAACAGCGCCGGGACGTGGGACGCAACAATGGGCGGCATGCCTGCCCCGGACGGCGAGCCGGCATCAGTTCAAACCCGTTCCCTGCCCGGCCCCACCGGAGAATCCAACCGCCTCAGCGAGTTCCCCCGCCCGCCTCTCTTGTGTATGGGGCCGGGTGAGGCTGCAGTTCAGGCACAAGCGGTGGCCGTGCAGGAATTGGGCGGTTCGGCAATCCGCGCCACAGGTACAATCGACCTGCATCGGCTTGAAAATGCGACAGGTATCTCCGGCGTTTTGTGGTGGGGTGATGAAGCCACGGCCCGAGACATTGAACGGCATCTGGCCCGCCGCACTGGTCCGATCCTGCCCCTGATCCCCGGCTTGCCGGACAAGGCCCGAGTACTGGCCGAGCGCCACGTCTGCGTCGACACAACCGCCGCAGGGGGTAACGCGGCGTTGCTGGGTGGTGCGGCCTAAACAGACCTTGACGCTGGGCTAAGGAAAGCCCAGCGTCGCGCCATGTTTCCGATCCGCGATCATAACCCTTCGGGGCGTACTCCGTTCGTCGTTTACCTGCTAATGGCGGCGAATATTCTGATCTTTATCAGCTATGCAGGCGCCATGGACGACGCGCGGCTGATCAACCAGATTTACTATGATTACGCCGTTATTCCGGCTCGGATCACTGACGGATTTGCGTTCGATACTTTGGTGACATCAATGTTCCTGCACGGGGGCTGGATGCACCTGATCGGCAACATGCTGTTTCTGTGGATCTTTGGCGACAACCTCGAAGATGAGATGGGCCACCTACCCTTCCTTCTGTTCTATCTGGCCGCCGGGATCGGCGCTGGCCTGATTCACGTCCTGACAGCCCCCGGCTCATTGGTTCCCACAATCGGTGCATCGGGCGCGATTGCCGGAGTGATGGGCGGCTATTTGCTGCTGTTCCCCAAGGCGCAGGTCGATATCCTGTTGATCTTGATCGTTTATATTCGCGTCTTCACCATTCCGGCCTTCGTTATGCTTGGGGTCTGGCTTGGCATGCAGTTTCTGGGCAGCTTCTCCAGCAACCCGGACGAAGGTGGGATTGCATATTGGGCGCATACAGGCGGTTTCTTCGTCGGTTTGGTGCTGAGTATTCCCTTGTGGTTGCGGCGCGGTGGCATCAGATACTGGAACCGGACACACGGCCATCCACCCCACCCAGAGCAGACCTACAAGTTCTCGCAATCACGCATTCCCCGCATTCCGCGCAGGTAGACGCCCACCGCTTAGTTCAGTGATTTCCCGGGCAGCGGCCATAACCAACCCGCCCAAGTCCGGCGCGCGGTCCGCTTTGAATCGCACAGTCGGGCCGGACACGGATATCCCGGCACAGGGCTCGGCACGGTCATTGAATATCGCCGCGCCAATGCAGGACATGCCTTCATAGCGCTCTTCCCGATCATGCGACCAGCCCCGCTTTCGCGTCAGCGCCAAGTCCGACTGCAACTTTGACCCGGGCAGCAGAGTACTCTCGGTAAAGGCAACCGGTTCCCCCAAGCCTAGCGCTTTGGTCAACCCGGCCTCGCCCAGTTCGGCCAGGATCGCCTTGCCAGTTCCCGATGCATACATCGGGGTCCGGGCCCCCGGCGGAAAAAACGCCCGGATGGGGTTCCCGGTTTCGACCTGCCCAACAAACACAACCTCGAACCCATCGGGCACCGCGAGATTGGCTGTCTCACCGCTGTCCTGCATCAAGCGCCGCAGGATGGGTCGTCCGATCTCGATCACGCTGTTTCTACGCAGGAAAGACGCGCCGGTTCTGTATGCCTCGATGCCAATCACCCACTCCTGACGCTCTTCGTCAAAGCTGACGAAGCCGTGTTTTTGCAACGTGACCAGAATACGGTGCGTAGTGGCTGTGGGGACCCCGATCTCTCTGGCCAGATCACTCAGCGCGGCCCGCTCCATGCGCGCAACCGTGGTCATAACGCCCAACGCGCGATCCAAAGACTGCATGGTCCCGGCCGAGCTTTCCTTGAACATGGATTTCGGTCGACCTCGTGGTCTTTTTTGCGGCTCTTGTCCCAATTTCCCTTCCTCCTTTGCCCGATATTTTTTGTCGCGGTTGAAATTCGCCATCAAAATGAAAAACGGAAATCTTCACGAATTTCGCCGGTTACAGATTTTTTGGCAAAAATGAAAATATTTTTCAAGAAAATTGCATGACGCCACATAATCCCGGAAAATGTCCTCCAAAGCGGAGGAATAGAAGATGTCCAACCAAAACCCGGTCTTCATACCAGGGCCGACAAATATCCCCGACCGGCTGCGGCTGGCCATGCAGGTTCAAACGCAAGACCACCGCGCACCGGATTTTGTCGACACGTTCGCCCCTGTTCTGGAAGAGACAAAGCGTGTCTTCAGCACTCAAACCGGTCAGATCGTGACATTCCCTGCCTCGGGCACCGGCGGGTGGGAAGCGGCGATCACCAATACCCTCAGCCCCGGAGACAAGGTTCTGGTGGCCCGTTATGGCGTTTTCAGCCATCGCTGGATCGACCTGTGCCAACGGCACGGGTTGGACGTGCAGATTATTGATTGCCCTTGGGGGACAGGTGCACCAGCAGACCTGTTTCAGGCAGCCCTTGCCAAGGACACGTCGCACGACATCCGCGCCGTTCTGGTGACCCATAACGAAACTGCCACCGGCGTGCTTTCGGATATCGGTGCTGTGCGTCAAGCCATGGACGCCGCAAACCATCCCGCGATGCTATTTGTGGATTGCGTAAGCTCGCTGGCCTCTGTGCCATTTCAGTTTGACACATGGGGCGTCGATATCGCCGTGTCGGGGTCGCAAAAAGGATTCATGCTGGCGACCGGGATGGCGATCCTGTGTGTCAGCGAAAAGGCGCAAGAGGCGATGGCGTCCGCCAAGCTGCCCCGCACCTTCTTCGATTTCCGCGACATGATAGCCGCGAATGCATCGGGCGGGTTTCCCTATACCCCGCCGCTGCAACTGATCTACGGGATGCGCGAAAGCCTTAAGATGCTGTTTGAGGAAGGTTTGGACAACGTCTATGCCCGCCACCACCGGCTGGCCGAAGGGGTTCGCCGTGCCACCGACGCGTGGGGCTTGAAGCTGGTTGCACAGTCGCCCGACCTTTATTCCGATACGGTCAGCGCAATCTATGTCCCCGATGGGTTCGACAGCAACGCCCTGACAGATCACGCGTTCAACGCATATGGCGTGTCCTTCGGGATCGGCCTTGGGCAACTGAACGGCAAGGCGTTTCGCATCGGTCATCTGGGCAGCCTGACGGACGTGATGGTCCTGTCTGGCCTCAGCACGATCGAAATGGCGATGGCGGACCTGAATTACCCGATCTCACTGGGCAGCGGGGTCGCGGCCGCGCAGGAATTCTATCGTTCCGGCTCGTCCGGCAACGCAATGGCGGCAGCCTGAGGAGATTGATCATGCTGGATCACACCCCCGCCGCGAAGCTGACAATCGACGACATGCGAGCGGCGCATGAACGGATCAAACCATATATCCGCCGAACCCCGGTCATGGTGTCCGACTACCTGAATGACCTGACCGGCGCCGATCTGTTTTTCAAGTGCGAGAACTTTCAAGAGGCCGGCGCCTTCAAGGTTCGCGGAGCAAGCAACGCCGTGTTTGGCCTAAGCGATGAGATGTCGGCAAAGGGTGTCTGCACCCATTCCAGCGGCAACCACGCGCTTTCGCTGTCCTATGCGGCCGGGCGGCGGGGCATTCCCTGCCACGTGGTCATGCCGCGCACGGCGCCACAGGCCAAGAAAGATGCGGTCCGGCGCTTTGGCGGAGGGATTACCGAGTGCGAGCCGTCGACCACCTCGCGCGAAGCGACGTTTGCCGAAGTGCAGGCCAAAACGGGCGGCGAATTCGTCCACCCCTATAACGACCCCCGCGTGATCGCTGGGCAGGCGACATGTTCGGCGGAATTGCTGGAACAAACCGACGGTGTGGATGCGGTCATTGCGCCGATTGGCGGCGGCGGTATGGTGTCCGGAACCTGTTTAACAGTGTCAAACCTGGCTCCCGGTACAGCGATCTATGCCGCGGAGCCGGAACAGGCGGATGACGCTTATCGTTCGTTCAAGGCGGGTCGCATTATCGCGGACGACGCGCCCAAAACGGTTGCCGATGGTCTGCTGGTGCCGCTCAAGGAAAACACGTGGCACTTTGTGTCCAACCACGTGACGGACATCTTCACCGCCTCGGAAGATGATATCGTCGAGGCGATGAAACTGACGTGGAAATATCTGCGCGTGGTGATGGAGCCGTCCTCGGCGGTGCCTCTGGCAACCATTCTCAAAAATCCGGACGTGTTTCGCGGAAAACGCGTCGGCGTAATCATCACCGGCGGCAACGTGGATTTGGACAAGCTGCCCTGGCTCAAAGGGTAAGGAGGAATAACATGAACAAACCTGTGAAATTTGACGACCTCGAAGTCGGCTTCGACATCCCCGCCTCAATCGGTATGGACGAAAAAGACATTCAAACACCGTGCCTGATACTCGATCTGGACGCGCTGGAGCGGAATATCAGGAAGATGGGCGACTATGCCAAGGCACATGGCATGCGCCACCGCGTACACGGCAAGATGCACAAGTCCGTTGATGTCGCCAAACTTCAGGAAAAGCTGGGCGGCGCGGTGGGTGTCTGCTGTCAGAAAGTCTCGGAAGCAGAAGTTTTTGCGCGCGGCGGCATCAAGGATATCCTTGTATCAAATCAGGTGCGTGACCCGGCCAAGATCGACCGCCTGGCGCGACTGCCCAAGACCGGTGCGCGCACCATCGTCTGTGTGGACGACGTCAATAACGTCGCGGACCTGTCCGCTGCGGCAGTCAGCAACGGCACCAAATTAGAGGTTCTGGTCGAAATCGACTGCGGCGCGGGGCGGTGCGGCGTGACCACAACTCCGGCTGTAATCGAGATCGCCGAGGCGGTCGTGGCAGCCCCAAACCTGAAATTCACAGGCATTCAGGCGTATCAGGGCGCAATGCAGCATCTCGACACGTATGAGGCCCGAAAAGAGAAACTGGATGCTGCAATCGCGATGGTCGAAGACGCGGTTGGCGGGTTGAAAGCCGCAGGAATCGACTGCGATCTGGTCTCGGGCGGCGGCACCGGATCGTATTATTTCGAAAGCAATTCAGGTGTTTACAACGAGCTGCAATGCGGTTCCTACGCCTTCATGGATGCCGACTATGGCCGTATTCTGGACAAGGATGGCAAGCGGATCGACCAGGGTGAGTGGGAAAATGCGTTGTTTATCCTAACCAGCGTCATGAGCCACGCCAAAGCAGATAAGGCGATCTGTGATGCAGGCCTAAAGGCGCAGTCCGTCGATAGCGGCTTGCCGTTCATCTTTGGGCGCGACGATGTCGAATACCTCAAGTGCTCGGATGAGCACGGCGTGATCGGTGATCCCGGCAATGTTCTCAAGGTCAACGACAAGCTGCGTCTGGTTCCCGGTCATTGTGACCCAACCTGCAACGTCCATGACTGGTATGTGGGTGTGCGGGGCGGCAAGGTTGAAACGCTCTGGCCTGTTTCGGCCCGTGGAAAGGCGTTCTGAGCAATGAGGGATATCATGACTTCTCAAGACGGGCTGCTGATCGTAGGCGAAGATCTTTGCAAGCAACTGGTCGGCCGCCAGCAAGCCTTTGACGCGGTTCAGTCGGTCTTTGGCGCAATGGCCAGCGGCGGGGCGTGGAATTTTCCTGTTGTGCGCGAGGCGCTGGGTTACGCGGACGCATTGTACGGCTTCAAGTCAGGGTTCGACAGGGAAGGACAGGTGCTGGGTGTAAAGTCGGGCGGATATTGGCCCGGCAATGCCGAAAAAAATCTGACCAACCACCAATCCGCCGTCTTTCTGTTCGATCCTGACACCGGGCAGCTCTCTGCGCTTGTCGGGGGCAATTACCTGACGGCGGTGCGCACGGCGGCCTCGTCAGCGGTCTCGATTGCACATCTGGCGCGGCAAGATTCGAAGGTTCTGGGGATGGTTGGTGCAGGTCATCAGTCCGCCTTTCAACTGCGTGCGGCAGCCGAACAGCGCGCGTTCGAAAAGGTCGTCGCCTGGAACCCCCACCCGGACATGCTGCCGCGTCTGGCTGCCGTGGCCGAGGAAATCGGGTTGGAGTTCGAGGCCGTCAGCCAGCAGGAACTGGGCGCGCAGGCGGATGTGATCATCACGATCACCTCAGCCTTTGAACCGCTATTGATGAATGACTGGATCAAACCCGGCACGCACCTTGCCTGCATGGGTACCGACACAAAAGGCAAGCAAGAGGTCGACCCCGCGCTAGTGGCCGCAGCAACCGTCTTCACAGACGAGGTCGCCCAATCCGTTACGATCGGCGAAGCCCAGCACGCTGTAAACTCGGGGGCGCTGAAGCAGGATCAGATCACACCAATTGGTGCCGTGATCAACGGGGATCACCCCGGCCGGACCAGCGAAGACGAAATCACCCTGTTCGACGGAACCGGGGTCGGTTTGCAGGATTTGGCAGTTGCGTCGGTCGCCGCGCGATTGGCGGATGAGGCAGGCTTGGCGCAGCGCGCGGCCCTATGAAACGAAAAAGCGCGCCTCGTTCGGGGCGCGCAACTTCGATCGTGGCGATCAGGTCTTAGCCCCGGATCACCTTTGCAAACTGGTCAAAAATCGGTTCGTTCGAACAGATCACCTCGCCATCTTCCAAGACACTGCCTTCCGGGTTTAAAGCCTGCACAAAGCCACCGGCCTCTTTCACGATGATGATCCCGGCCGCCACGTCCCATGCGTGCAGGCGGCGTTCCCAGAACCCTTCGTATCGACCTGCGGCCACGTATGCCAAGTCAAGCGCAGCAGAGCCCCAGCGACGCACACCGGCGCAGGTCGGCATCAATCGCGCCAGATCCTGCAGCGTTGCTGGCAAGTCCGAACGGCCACCAAAGGGCAGGCCCGTCGAAAAGATAGACTCGATCATACGATGACGACTTGAGACGCGAATGCGGGTGTCATTCATCCACGCACCTTCACCTTTTTCGGCAAAGAACATCTCGTCCTTGGCCGGGTCGTAGATCACGCCAGCGACGATCTTGCCCTTATGCTCCAGCGCGATTGAAAGCGCCCAGTGCGGCAGGCCGTGCAGGAAATTCGTTGTCCCATCCAGCGGGTCCACGATCCAGCGGCGGGTGGGATCTTCGCCGGGGATTTCGCCGCCCTCTTCGGCCAGCCAACCATAGGTCGGGCGCGCGCCCAGCAGTTCCTCTTTCAGGATCGCCTCTGCGGCGATATCCGCCTTTGAGACAAAATCGCCTGCGCCTTTCATCGACACCTGAAGGTTCTCGACTTCGCGAAAATCTTTGACCAAAGACCGCCCCGCCTTGCGCGCGGCTTTAATCATGATGTTGAGGTTTGCACTGCCAACCATTGTCCAAAGGCTCCTGTTCGGTCAAACCGCGCGTATACTGATGCAAAGCGCCCTTGCCAAGAGGAATGATACGCATAGCAGACCCGCGATTTGCGCCTATTGCTGTTGCAGCTTGCGGGCCTCGGTTCCGGCCAGTTGAATCAACTCCTGCACATAGGGCTTTTCAAGGTCTTCCGTGCGAACCGCTGCGTACAAACTGCGCGTAATCCCATCCTTGGTCAGTGGGCGTGTCACATAGTCGGAATTGTACTTTACCTCGCGCACGACCCAGTCGGGCAACACCGAAATCCCACGGTTCGAGGCAACCAAAAGCAGAATGACCGCCGTCAGTTCCACCTGCCGGATCGCGGCCGGTTCCACCCGCGCAGGGATCAGCAACTGGCTGAACACATCCAGTCGCGTGCGCTCGACAGGATAAGTGATCAAGGTCTGCCCCCGGAAATCTTCGGCTTCGATATAGTCCTTTTGCGCCAAGGGATGCACCGACGCGGCGACAAATACGGCGTCATAGTCGAAAAGCTCGATGAACTCGACACCCGGCAGGTCTTCGGGGTCGGACGACACGACAAGATCGACCTCTTCTTTTTGCAGCGCTGGCAAAGCGTCGAACGCAAGACCTGGTTTGATATCTACATCGACATCCCCCCACGACTTGCGGAAGGTTTCCAGCACGGGAAACAACCACTCGAAACAGGCGTGGCACTCGATAGCGATATGCATCCGACCGGTACGACCATCACGCAGGGACGAGAATTCGTGCTGGGTCGCTTCGACCTGCGGCAGGATTTGCTCGGCCAACCGCAACAGGCGCAGACCAGCCGCCGATAATTTCATCGGCTTGGACCGACGTAGGAAGAGTTCAACACCCGCCTGATCTTCCAGCCCCTTGATCTGATGGCTCAGCGCAGACTGCGTGATGTTCAACTGGTCCGCAGCGCGGGCAAGCCCACCACATTCATGGATCGCCTTGATTGTGCGCAGGTGCCGGAATTCGATGTGCATTTCAGATTCACTCATGTTGTTCTTGAACAATATGAGTTTGTCTCACATAGCAGAAACTGGCACAAGACCCGGGACCGCAGCAAATGAGGCCAAGATGACCAAGCCAGAAATTTCATTCGAGTTCTTCCCGCCGCAATCGCTGGAAGCCTCTTTTCGGTTGTGGGACACTGTTCAGACATTGGCCCCACTTGATCCTCGGTTTGTGTCCGTCACTTACGGTGCAGGCGGAACCACGCGGGAACTGACCCGCGATGCGGTGGCAACTTTGCACAAATCTTCTGGCCTGCCTGTCGCGGCCCACCTGACCTGTGTGGATGCGACGCGCGAGGAAACATTGGCCATTGCCGACAGTTTTGCCAAGTCAGGCGTCCAGGATATCGTCGCGTTGCGCGGTGACCCACCAAAAGGTCAGGACAGTTTTGTTCCGCACCCTGACGGCTTTCAGAACTCGGTCGAACTGATTGCGGCGCTGGCTGAATCAGGCAAGTTCAACATTCGCGTCGGCGCCTACCCCGATATCCACCCCGAGGCGCAAAATGCGCGCACAGACGTAGACTGGCTCAAGGCCAAATTGGACGCCGGTGCCGACGAAGCCCTGACGCAGTTCTTCTTTGAGGCCGAAACCTTCTTCCGCTTTCGCGACGACTGCGCCAAAGCGGGGATCGACAAGCCCATCGTGCCGGGAATTCTGCCGATCGAAAACTGGAAAGGGGCGCGCAACTTTGCCCGCCGCTGTGGAACGCGCATCCCGGCATGGGTTGAACAGGCGTTTGACAAGGCCGTTCGCGACGACCGCGAAGACCTGCTGGCCACGGCCCTATGCACCGAGCTGTGTTCCGACCTGATCGAAGGCGGTGTCGACAAGCTGCATTTCTATACGCTGAACCGCCCGGAACTTACCCGTGATGTCTGTTTTGCATTGGGCATCACACCCAAAACCGAGCTTCAGAACGTCGCCTGACCCAAAGGTCCGAACACACGATATTGTCGAGCCAAACCCGGGAGACAATCCATTCGCAAACACCCCTATTGTTCCCCCTTCATATTCAATTTTTTGCCTTATTTGACAAAAATTCACCCGTCCTGACACTGGTTCTCGTAGTTGTTTAACGAGTGATTTGTTATGGAACCTGTTGATAGAATCAGGGCGCGTGCTGAGGCACTTCATGCCCTTGGATTGAACCAGCAAGCTGGTTCTGCGGACATCAGGAACGCGTGGCGACAGATCGCGTTTCACGCACATCCCGATTGTTCCACGTCTGATGCGGCAGACTTCACACGCGCCAAGGAAGCTTACGATCTTTTGCGCGAAGAAGGGTTGGCTGGGAAAGCTGCTGATGCCGGAAAACCAAAGCGTCCCAGGTTGCGCAAACGCGTAATCACGCTGGAAGATGCGGATATCGATGCCTGTCGTTCATTGCTCGACAAAGCGCTTGCGCATGTTTCGGAAGAACAGGAAGCCAATCAGACCGAAGCGACGGTCGATTTGCGGGCCGACTCGGATCATATCCCCGAGGCTGTCGGCTGCTATGGCCGCAACCTGACGTATTTCGTGCCATCTCCGGTTTGTGAAGGTGCAAACCGTATCGCGCTTCCTACGTCGATTTTGGCTGGGACTCGCCGCACCGAGACTGAGGTCCTCAGTTTTCAGTGCAAAGAGGCCGGTGCTGGCGAGGTGGTTGTCCCCGAGACAATCCTGAACCGCAAGTTCCCCGGCGCAAAAAGCGTCCGCATCCGGTTCGAGGCGGATCAGAAAACTCAGGATGAGTTTTGGCTGGCCAGTTGACTTCGTCACAGGAAAACCCGGCTGAATCAGCCGGGTTTCCGTTAGAAATTCCAGTTATCAGTTTGAAACCGGAGCGTCCGAGGTGAATTTCGGAATGACGGCGGTTGATGCTGCGTCGGCCTCGATCCCCGGCCAGTTCCCTTCGGCAAGGTTGATGTTGCCGGGAATGTCTTCCTCAAAGAAACCTACGACCACATCCGTGATATTGAGATACAGCTTGTCGTCCACGATCCGCCAAAGGTTGGGATTTGCCGGAACCTTGCCGCCGCGCGACACGCCATAAGCGCAATGGCCATCGTATTGGGGCGCATAAAAGGCGGGGTTCTCAAGGAACTTGTCGCGGTTTTCTTCGGTCGAAAACGCCCAGGTTGCACCATTGTATTCAGCGGTGATATCAGCCCGGCCGCGCACTCCTTCGGGCTGCGCCTGACCGACCGGAGACTGATCGAGGCTGCGATAGGCTACGACGTCATAACCAGAAACCGCAAAACCAGTGCCATCAACATACTGATCTCCGGCAAATGCGGGTAACGACAGCGCAAGAGTAGCGGCTAGGGTCAGGGCAAAGCGTTTCATGTGTTCAGTCCTCATGTCCGAGGAGCGGTTCATCGCTCCGGTTTCCGGGTTCGGTCTGAGGATAGGTGATTTGTGTGCTCTGCGCAGTCCCGCTCGCGCCGCTGTGACATCGCACGTGAAAACGTGAAGGTTTCGCCCCGTTTGTTACAAAAACGACCCAACTTCCGGGGTTGGACTCTGAAGTCTGCAATATTAGCTGTTGTGACGGACGGACAATTTACATGAAATCTTCTGGGAAAGACGGACAATGACCGAACAAACGACCTATACGCCCCCCAAGGTCTGGACATGGGACAGTCAGAATGGCGGCCAGTTCGCCAATATCAACCGGCCGATTGCCGGGGCCACACATGACAAGAACCTGCCGATCGGGCGTCACCCGCTGCAGTTGTACTCCTTGGCGACCCCGAACGGGGTAAAGGTAACCGTCATGCTCGAAGAGCTGTTGGCGCTGGGGCACGAAGGCGCCGAGTATAACGCGTGGCTCGTCAATATTGGTGACGGTGACCAGTTTGGATCAGGTTTTGTCGAAGCCAATCCAAATTCGAAGATTCCTGCCCTTTGGGATCGCTCGGGTGAAAAGCCCGTACGTGTGTTCGAAAGCGCTTCGATCCTGTTTCATCTGGCGGAAAAGTTTGATGCCTTCCTTCCCAAATCCGGCCCAGAGCGCGTAGAGGTCATGAACTGGGTATTCTGGCAAATGGGCAGTGCGCCTTATCTGGGCGGCGGGTTCGGACATTTTTACGCCTACGCGCCCGAAAAGTTCGAATACCCGATCAACCGGTTCGCCATGGAAACCAAACGGCAACTGGACGTGCTGGATCGTGAACTGGCCGACAAGACCTATATCGCGGGTGACGACTATTCGATCGCGGATATTGCGATCTGGCCTTGGTACGGCCAACTGGTTCTGGGGCGTCTTTACAGCGCGGCCGAATTCCTGGACGTCGACTCCTACAAGAACGTCATGCGTTGGGCCAAAGCGATTGACGAGCGCCCAGCCGTCAAACGCGGCCGGATGGTGAACCGCGCATTTGGTGAGAAACATACGCAGCTTCACGAACGTCACGAAGCCAGCGATTTCGAAACCCGCACGCAGGATAAGCTTGAGGCCGCGGCGGAATAAGACACCTAGACCTCGCGGGGAACGCTCCGCGGGGTCTTGTTCTACTTCAGGACAGGCGGTTTATCCGGGTCGCTGCCCGGCGCAACCTGCGTCATGGCCCGCGCTTCGGGCTGCGGCAGATCAAATCGCAATCCCACACGGGCCAGAGATGCCGCCGCTGCATCTTGTGCACTGAAAAAACCGACATCCATCGCCCCGGCCTCAATCCCCGAAAACGTCAAAGCCTCGGACGCGGCTTTGGCCAAGGCGGCCTCGGCACCGTCTACCGCGTCGACGAATCCCAGCATGTGCCCTGAGCCACCTTCTTTCGATCTGGTGCCCACAAGAAACGCGGCCTGAGCCAGCCCAACAGCGGTGGCCAACTTGGTGTCCAGCGCGGTCAACAGTTCATCTGGCAATCCCGCAGGCGGTACAAACTCAGCAAAGTGCTGCTCAACTTCTTCGGGGCCATGTTGAAGGGTTGTCGCCAGCCAGCCCAACGCCTCGGACGGAATCAACATCGAAGACGGGGCTGTCTCCAAATTCAGACCCAACCCGATACCTTGCCCCGCCAGCATCGACGACAGAACGCGCCCCGACACCGCGACATAGGGAACCGGGCGGCCAGCGAACTGCGCCAGACGGTCCTCACGATCAAAGGCCAGCACGAAACTGCCATCTGCAACGTCAAAGAGTTCGGGTGAGATGTTTTCGTCCCGTGCCTCTTCGGTCAGCATCAGGAACAGCTCGCTGTCCGCCAACCGTTCAAAGAACCTCAGACGCGCGGCGTCGTCCTGAGGCGCAGCGTCCATCGCGGCATGAGCCGAATCCAGCGCGGTTATCTCAGTCATTCAATACCTCTTGCACCCGCGCGCGCAGAACCGGCAACAGGTCGGACACGAACCACGGATTTTTCTTGATCCATGCCGTATTCCGCCACGACGGATGTGGCAAGGCAAAGACCCGCGGCGCGTGGTCCCGCCAGTTGCGCACAGTGTCCGTCACCGACCCGCGCGCTTTGAGGTGATACTTGAATGCATGGCCGCCCACGAGGACAGTCAAAGGAACCTCACCGAGCGTCCGCATTACCTTGTCATGCCAGGTTTGGCCGCAAACCCGCGGCGGCGGCAGATCGGCCTTACGCACATCATACCCCGGAAAGCAAAACGCCATCGGCACAATGGATAGGCAGGTGCGGTCATAAAACGTGGTTTCATCCACCCCCAGCCATTCGCGTAGCCGATCACCTGAGGGGTCTGTAAAAGGCCGCCCCGAGGCATGCACCCTTGCGCCCGGTGCCTGACCGGCTATGAGAATCGGGGCGCCTTTGCGAAACCAGACCACCGGTCTTGGTTCATGGGCCGTCTCAGTGGCCGCGAACCGATCCGCGCAAAGACGGCAGGCCGCAATTTCTTCTTCGAGTGAATTCATAAGATCGCAAGGTTTCCTGAAGCAAACTGCCCGAGAGTTACTCATAACCTAGTCACGGCGAGGTTCTTCCGAAACAGGTGGAAAAGTCACAATCAAAACAGGCCGCAACAGGATGCATTGAACATTTGTTTCATAATTCGACATAATGCAGCCAACGTGAATGGATAAAAACTCTGCTTTTCCGCCTCCCTGACCGGTAGGAATTGACAAGAAATATAGCAGGCCCAGAATGCTTGAATTCGAAAATGTCAGTAAGTCCTTTTGGACCGGGACACGCCGCAAAGTGATCCTGGACAGGGTTTCGTTCAGGGTCGAGCTGGGCAGATCCGTTGGCATTCTCGCACCAAACGGAACCGGAAAAACCACACTGATCAACATGATGGCCGGGTTAGAGAAACCCGACGACGGGGTCATTCGCAAATCTTGCCGGGTGTCGTTTCCCATGGGCTTCACCGGCGGCGTGTCCAACAAGTTGTCAGCTTTGGAAAACGCACGCTACATCGCCAAGATCTATGGCATGGACCCGGACTACGTCGAAGCTTATTGCAGTTGGCTTTGTGGTTTGGGCGAGTATTTTGATCAACCGCTCGCCACCTATTCGTCAGGCATGAAAGCGCGCTTTACCTTTGCGCTCATGTTGGCGCTGGACTTTGACATGTACCTCATAGATGAGGGGATGCCAGCCACGACAGATGTGGAATTCAACAAAAAAGCGGGCGACATCCTGCGGGAAAGACTGCGCACCACCACTTTGGTGATCGTGTCGCACAGTCCGCAAGTTCTGGAGAAATTCGCGCGCCAAGCGGCTGTTCTGGTGGACGGCCAGCTATACATGTTCGACACCTTGGAAGAGGCAAAACAGCTATATGACTACCAAACCCAAGGCTAGAATCTATAACTGGCGGCGCAAGCGCAACGGATCGGGCACTGCCGAAGCCCGCGCCGACGCAATGTCGCGTATCCGAGAGGCAACCAGCGCACCCGAGGCGGCCAACGAACCGCAGCCGGGCACGGATATTGACGATATCAAGCGTGAAGGTCTGACAGGACGCCAACTCAGGATCGCCCGCCGTCTGGCCCATAAACACGGTTTGGCGGCAACGTCGGATTACGATGCGGTTCGGTTGTTGCGAAAGAAAGGCATAGATCCGTTTGAACGCGCCAGCCTGCTGGACCTTGCAGCGGAAAAGAAGCGGGCCGAGGACGAGACAACAGACAAGGTCAAAATCCAACTGCCGCAGACTTTTTCCGAAGGCCCTCAGACCCTACCCGGCCCTGAACTGAACCCTGCACAGCGCCGGGAATTCGAGATCGGCGAAATACAAAAGGACATCGCCCGCCGCCGCCGTCGCAAACTGTTTGCCCTGTTTGCGCGACTGGCTGTGTTTGTGCTGCTGCCGACAGTGGCCGTCGGCATGTATTTCTACCGCTACGCGACACCGATGTATGCCAGCGACTCGGCCTATTCGATATTGCAGGCCGATGGCGGCGGTGCAGCGTTTGGCGGTTTTCTGGCCGGAACACAGTACGCCACCGCGCAGGATTCGGTCGCAACACAGGAATTTTTGGAATCCAAGGACGCTCTGATCAGGTTGGAGCGGGACATGGGCTTTTCGGACATCTTCAAACAAGAATGGATTGATCCGATCCAGCGCCTTGCCCCGGACGCAAGCCTCGAAGAAACCTACAAGCTCTACAAGCGAATGGTCACGATTGGATATGATCCAAGCGATGGCATCATCCGCATGGAAGTTGCGGCCCCGGACCCTGATATCGCGGTGGGCTTGTCCGAAAAACTGCTGTCCTACGCGGAAGAAACGATCAACGGCCTGTCCGAATTGAAGCGCGAAGACCAGATGCGGGATGCACTGGAAAGCTTTGAACTCGCACAGGAAGATCGCAGGCAGGCGCAGGAAGCACTTATCGAGCTGCAATTGCAGGGTGCGATTCTGGACCCCGAAAATGTCATTGTCGGCTTACGCACGCGCATTAACACACTTGAAACCCAGCTTCAGGAGAAAGAGCTGCAATTGGCGGCGCTATTGGACAACTTGCGTCCGAACAAGGCCAAGGTGGACGGCGCGCGCGCTGATATCGCCCGGTTGGAAGCCGTTCTTGAGGAACTGAATGCCGAAATGCTGGACGTTTCTGGCGGCGAAAACTCTCTGGCCCGCCTAAGCGTGCGGATTCAGATGGCGCAGGCAGATCTTGCCGCACGCGACATGATGCTGCAAACGGCCATGCAACAGATGGAAACCACCCGAACCGAAGCAAACCGCAAGGTCCGTTACTTGTCGGTATCGGTGAATCCGGTTCCCAGCCAGGATCCGACTTATCCGCGCAAATTCGAAAATACGATTTTGGCTTTCCTGTTGTTTGCTGGTATCTACCTGATGATCTCGCTAACAGCGTCGGTCCTTCGTGAACAGGTATCCTCGTAAGACATATGAAACATGTAAAAATCTCCGACCTCACGGTCGGCAATGATCTGCCTCTGACGATCATCGCCGGCCCCTGCCAACTTGAAACGGCCGATCACGCCCAGATGATCGCCGGCAAAATGAAAGAAGCCTGCGATGCTGCGGGCGCGCAATATATTTTCAAGGCCTCGTATGACAAAGCGAACCGGACCTCATTGTCCGGGAAACGGGGTATGGGGATCGACGCCGGACTGAAGGTTCTTGGCGACATCCGCAAGACCATGGGTATTCCGGTTCTGACCGATGTCCACACCGAAGCCCAATGCGCCGTTGCGGCCGAATCTGTGGATGTCCTGCAAATCCCGGCGTTTCTGTGCCGGCAGACGGACATGTTGCTGGCTGCAGGTAACACCGGCAAGGCCGTGAACGTCAAAAAGGGTCAGTTCCTTGCCCCGTGGGAAATGACCAATATTGTCGACAAGGTCGAAAGCACAGGAAACCAGAACATTCTTTTGACCGAGCGTGGAACCTCGTTTGGGTACAACACGCTGGTCGCTGATATGCGGGCGCTGCCTCAGATGGCTCAGACCGGGTACCCCGTTGTTATGGATGCGACCCACTCGGTTCAGCAACCCGGTGGCAAAGGCGGATCATCCGGCGGACAGCGTGAATTTGCGCCAGTCATGGCCCGGGCTGCTGTCTCTTTAGGCGTTGGGGCGGTTTTCATTGAAACCCATCAAGACCCGGACTCGGCACCTTCTGATGGTCCGAATATGATCCCCTTGGATCAAATGCCTCAATTAATTGACACATTGATGCGCTTTGATGCGCTGGCGAAAGCCAACCCAATTCAAATTTGAGCACGAGCTATAGAATGAACAAACCCATCCCCGAGGTGACCCCAAACACCTGGAGCTTTCTGCGCGACGCGATGATCAAACCCACCGGATTTCGCGAATATGACGCCCGTTGGAAATATCCCGAAGAGATCAACCTGCCCGGCATGACCGCGCTGGGTCTGGGTCTGGGCACCCAAATGCGCAAACGCGGGATCGAACCTGTGATCGCAGTGGGCAACGACTATCGTGATTATTCGCTGGCCATCAAAAACGCGTTAATTCTGGGCCTGATGCAGGCTGGGATTCAGGTCAAGGATATCGGCCCCGCACTTAGCCCCATGGCTTATTTCGCACAATTCCATCTGGACGTACCTGCGGTCGCGATGGTCACTGCCAGCCACAACCCGAACGGCTGGACTGGAGTGAAGATGGGCTTTGACCGTCCCCTGACCCACGGCCCGGACGAGATGTCAGAACTGCGCGATATCGTCCTGAACGGCGACGGTGTGGCGCATGAAGGTGGCTCGTATGAGTTCGTTGATGGTGTGAAAGAAGCGTATATCGACGATCTGGTCGGTGATTTCAAAATGTCACGCCCGCTGAAAGTGGTCTGTGCGACCGGGAACGGCACCGCCTCGGCCTTTGCGCCCGAGATATTTGAGCGGATGGGCGTCGAAGTGGTCCCCAGCCACAATCGTCTGGATTACACCTTCCCCAACTATAACCCCAACCCCGAAGCCATGGAGATGTTGCATGACATGGCCGATACCGTGAAATCCAGCGGCGCGGATATGGCGCTGGGGTTTGACGGTGATGGCGACCGGTGTGGCGTTGTCGATGATGAGGGTGAAGAGATCTTCGCCGATAAGGTCGGTGTCATCATGGCGCGCGATCTGGCGAAGCTTTACCCCAACTCAACCTTTGTGGCCGATGTGAAATCGACTGGCCTGTTCGCCAGCGATCCAGAGTTGCAGGCCCTTGGGGTTAAGGCGGACTACTGGAAAACCGGCCACAGCCACATGAAGCGCCGGGTCAAGGAAATCAACGCGTTGGCCGGGTTCGAGAAGTCGGGTCATTACTTCTTGGCCGAGCCCATCGGGCGCGGATATGACTGCGGAATGCGCGTGGCGGTCGAGATTTGCAAGCTGATGGACCGCAACCCAAATCAAAGCATGTCGGATCTGCGAAAGGCCCTGCCGAAGACCTGGTCAACGCCGACCATGTCCCCCTATGCGGCGGATACCGAGAAATATGAAATTCTCAAGCGGTTGGTCGAAAAGCTGGTCGCCAAGTACGAAGCGGGCGAGACATTTGCTGGCCGCGCAATCAAAGAAGTCGTGACCGTCAACGGTGCGCGGGTCATTCTGGACAATGGCAGTTGGGGTCTGGTGCGCGCATCGTCAAACACACCCAATCTGGTTGTCGTTTGCGAAAGCAGCGAAAGCGAAGACGAAATGCGCGCAATCTTCGCAGATATTGACGCCGTTATTCGCACCGAACCCGGCGTTGGCGACTACGATCAAACTATCTGATTTTATCGTAGGGCTGGGGCGTAGATAACGCCCCAGCCCATCAATCTGCACCCAGCAGTTTTAAAAGCCCTTTCTTGGCTTCCTCTTCCAGCTTCTTCTTTACCGCCTTTTCAAGGCTTTCGCTGTCGGTGACGGTGGTACCCAATTCATCCCCGACCTTATCAAGGACTTGCTGTTTGGCGTCGCCTTCCAATTCCTTGATCTTTCCCTCTGCAGCGGCCTCGATCACTTTGCTCAGGTCCGGTTGAATCGAGGGGTTGCTCCACGGTCCCACGATTCTGACTGGTACCGACAACCCCTGCCCCGAGTTGGCCCTCAAGGCAGTCGGCGTGAAAAGATAGTCGATATTGCGGGCGCCTATACCAACCGTGCCCTTGCCGTCTGCCCTGAAGTTATCCAGCGACATCAGCAGGTCCTCATTCCTGAGAACCCCTTGATCAATGGTGAAACTAGCCGTCAGACTGTTGAACACCGTCGCACCGCCATTGCCGTCTCCGCGCCCCATTATCCGGTCCAGATCAATGCCCGAGATTACCCCCCTGCCGACATCAAGCCGACCCTTGCCACTGAGGGAGCGCATGATCTGATCTTCGGTCTGACCCACCCCCAGAAACTCGAACGATCCAGAGCCGGTACCAGATAGTCGCGTGACATCTGCCAAAGTGGTCAAAGCGGATTGGATGTCGATGCCCTCAGCCTGAAGATTACCGCCAACCGACAAACCGTTTCTGTTATTTGCCACGACCTGACCGGTCAGTTTTCCGGAAAACAGCGTGGCGGGATTCATTTGAAGCACCGCTCTTGAACGATCGAGGTTCAGCGTCAGGTCACTTGGCCCCAGAGTTAGCTCAGGCACAGCGATCGAATTGGCCGTCAGCCGGATTTTTCCATTGGCCAAAGCAAGGGCAGAGGCGTCAATTGGTGCGGTCGACCACCCTTCTGCGGCCGTAACCGCCGCCGATCCGCCGCCGTCACCTCCTTCGCCTGAAGGCGCGTTAAAACGTGAAAGATCAAGATCCCCGCCGTTCAGCCGTGCCGTAATCTGCGGAGGGTCCGAGATCACGATATCCGCTTCTCCGGTCAGCCGGTTGTCGTCCAGTTGCGCCACCATTTCTCGCAGCGAGATACGTCCCTCGCTGGTATAGGTCATATGGCCCGCGACTTCGGCTTTCCGCCCCAGACCAAGCGGTACGCCAACGCCAGCCTGCCCAAAAGCGGCCAGCATCCTTTCGGTGTCTTGCGCTTTGACATGCAGCTTGCCGTCCATCTCTCCGGCAAGGTTCACCAGGCCATCGAAATCCACTTCTCCGCCCGGTGCGCGCAAGAGCAGTTCCAGCGGCGCCGCGACGCCTGTGGCGTAGGCAGGCAAGTCCGGAATTTTCAGGTCAACCTCGACCTTGCCGCCGGGGACACCCATCTTGGCCTCGACAAATAGCGGGGCAGTCACGTCAGGCCAGTTCGCGGAAAGATCCACATTGGCAAAGTCGAACTTCACCGCGTTGTTTTCTACATAAACAAGACGTGCGTTGGTCAGTTCCAGAAAGTCCAGTGTTACCGTACCCGTCGTACTTTGAGATGGGGCACTGACAGCGTTGCCAGAGGATACAGGTGCGGCCCGGTCAAATTGCCAGTTGCCGCGCCCTTCGGACAGTTCAAGCCGCAGCGTCGGGTTTTCCGCGATGATCCGACGTATCCTCAGATCCCCCGAGATCAACGCCGCAGCATCCACGCCAACCGCCATGCTGTCGGCGCTCAGCATGGGCTCTGGTCCGGCCCAAGACGCGTTACTGAATGTCACGGGGCCAGTTTCCATGCCCAAGACCGGCCAGAACGACAGGTTTACATCGCCGGACAGTTTCAAATTCCGCCCCGTCTGGCCGCGCACCTGCTCGGTCAGGATGGCCGCAAGCTTGTCACCGGGCATCATCAACAATGCTCCGATCACCAGCCCGATAACGACCACAAGAAGGAAGACGATGCGCAACAGCCACTTCATTTTTCTGCTCTCCGCTTATCTGGCATGCGTTGAAAATATCATTCAAAGCCCAGCGGCCATTTGCAAGGGGAAGCGTTCCCCACTATATGGCGCGCCATGACAACGAACCCGCCGAACATCCGCCCCGACCTGGCGCCTGCCGCCCGGATCACCGATACGCCCCGTTCAAACCAGCCAACAATCGGCATGGTCTCTTTGGGCTGCCCCAAGGCCTTGGTGGATAGTGAACGCATCTTGACCCGCTTGCGGGCCGAGGGGTACGGGATTTCGCCCGATTATTCAGGGGCGGATGCCGTGATCGTGAACACCTGCGGGTTTCTGGACAGTGCCAAGGCGGAATCGTTGGACGCCATCGGTGAAGCGCTGGTCGAGAACGGCAAGGTGATCGTCACGGGATGTCTGGGGGCCGAGCCGGACTACATCCGCGAGCACCACCCGCGTATCATGGCCGTCACCGGACCGCATCAGTATGAACAGGTATTGGATGCAGTACATCAGGCGGTGCCGCCCGATCCCGACCCGTTCGTGGACCTGCTGCCTGCTGCCAGCGTGCAACTGACCCCGCGCCATTACAGCTATCTGAAAATTTCCGAGGGCTGTAACCACAAGTGCAAGTTTTGCATCATCCCGGACATGCGCGGCAAGCTGGCCAGCCGCCCGGCTCATGCTGTCCTGCGCGAGGCGGAAAAGCTGGTCGACAACGGCGTGCGAGAGCTGTTGGTGATCTCGCAAGACACCTCGGCCTATGGGCTGGACCGCAAATACGACGTGAACCCGTGGAAAGACCGTGAGGTCCGCAGCCATATCACCGATCTGGCGCGCGAGCTTGGGCAGTTGGACGCATGGGTGCGCTTGCACTACGTCTATCCCTACCCGCATGTGCGCGAGTTGATTCCGCTGATGGCCGATGCGGGCTGCAGCGTGCTGCCTTATTTGGACATTCCGTTCCAACACGCCCACCCCGACGTTCTGAAACGCATGGCACGCCCGGCAGCAGCCGCCAAGACGCTAGACGAGATCGCCGCATGGCGCGCCACCTGCCCCGATATCACCCTGCGCTCGACCTTTATCGTCGGTTATCCCGGCGAAACCGAGGCCGAGTTCCAAACCCTTCTGGATTGGATGGACGAGGCACAGTTGGATCGCGTTGGCTGCTTTCAATACGAAAACGTTGATGGCGCACGGTCGAACGATTTGCCGGATCACGTTCCAGCCGACGTCAAACAGGACCGCTGGGAACGCTTCATGGAAAAGGCGCAGGCGATATCCGAGGCAAAGCTGACCGCCAAAGTGGGTCAGACACTCGACGTGATCGTGGACGAGGTGGATGACGAGGCTGCCACCTGCCGTACAAAAGCCGATGCACCGGAAATCGACGGCAACCTATTCATCGACGAGGCCTTCGAAAGCCTGAAACCCGGCGATATCGTTTCCGTCGAAGTGGACGAGGCTGGCGAATACGACCTATGGGGCAAGCTGGTCTGATCTGCTCACCCCAAGTCGTTGGTGCGTGAAACAAGTTTATTGGCGTTTTGCGCGCATATGGTGGATCATGATAGGGCAACCTGCTTTGTCGCCAGGAGGGTCCCTTGTCCAGTTTTAACGGCTTTGCCCCGAAGGTGTTCGCGCTTACCTTCATCGCCCAGCTTTGCGCCATGCCCGTTGTCGCAGATAGCAAAGGAACAGGCGGATTCATTTTCATCGGGTCCGACTCGGTCAGTCTGCACCTTCGCAGTAAGCATCAGGTCCATAGGCACTATGCCGCCCCGAAGGTGTATCAACGCAAGAACAAGCCTTCGGTGCATGGTCACAAATCCAGTGCGACAGGGATTGAATACACGGGAAAACCCAAGGCGCATTACCACAAAGGCCATCGCTACAAAGCCAAGTCAAAACGGTACTACCACAAACCAGCAAAGCGGTATCACTACTCGGTCCACAGCCCCTTCAACCGTTTGTCTTCACCCTATTACATTCCGCAAAACTATGGCATTCGGCGTCGGTAACCGTGGCCGAAATCTGACTTCAGAACAGGCTGACAAGCCCGATAATCCACGCCACGCCTGCGGCAAGAGCCGTCAGCGCAACAGCGGCACTTGCCGCGTCTTTCGCCTGTCCCGCCAATACATTGTGATCCGTTGAAGTATGGTCAACTGCGCGTTCAACCGCCGTATTGAACAGCTCTGCCACCATCACCAAGACGCCCAACACAATAATAAGCGCACGCAGACCGTCGGACAGGGGCAAGAAAAGGGCCAGCACAATAGAAACGAGGTTGGACCATACCCAAGCACGAAACGAATACTCTTCCTTCCACGTCGCGGCCAAACCCTGCCAGCTCCAACGCGTGCGGTCTTTAAGACGAACAAAGAAATTTTTCATGGGCCCTCTGCTTTCAGACAGAGCCGACAGAAACCTGATGGAAGGCGACTAGGCAAGAAAAAACCGCCCGGAAAGGCGGTTGAACGTCGGGTGCAGGTGGCCCGAACATGGGCCACCTGCAAAATTCTTATTGTGCGACAGGGTTACAAACGGTCTGTCCGGCTTCGGTTGTTGCCAGTTCAGTACCTGCCGGGCAGCTCGGCGTGCCGAACTTGTCATACTCAGGTGTGATGTAGACTGGTGTAGGCTCTTCTTGCTGCGAGCATGCAGCCAGAATCAGGGCAATTGCGCTAACGGCAGCGAATTTAATTTTCATGTCCGTCGTTCCTCTATCAATTTTCTAGTATTGCCCTGAAATTCGGGGCTGTCCTAAAACTACGCCCTTCAAGGGTTTTTTGCAACAAAATCAATCACGAAAATGTGAAAGCGGCAAAACCATGCTGTCTGGTCGGCATGGATGGTCACCCCTACAGTTTTGCCAAAAGCGCCCTACAGTTGGGAAACGCCTTTCGCAAACCACGGAGTAGCCATATGTCAGAAGCGCCAATTATCGCACAAAAAGCCCCATATCCTGTCGAGGTAACCGAGGGTAAAACCTATTTCTGGTGTGCGTGCGGCCAATCCAAGCGGCAGCCGTTTTGCGATGGCTCACACAAGGATACAGGCATCGAGCCAGTGAAATTCAACGCGGACGCAATCAAGAAAGTGTTTTTCTGCGGCTGCAAACACAGCGCAAATCCGCCGCTGTGCGACGGTTCACACTCCAAGCTCTGACTACTTTTTTCAAGGAGTTGAGGATATCAGCGTTGGCGCAGAACTTCGGCGCCGACTTTGCTGTGGTCTGACGTTCTGCCAGCCACGCCATGCACCGCTCACTGCACTGAGATGCGCGGCAGCGGGTGACCATTTCGGCGTACAAAGTGGGGGAGATCTGCTTGTCTGCGATCGCCTCGGTCAGTGACACGTCAAGACTTCTGGCCACGGACCGGGTCAGCCAGAAGTGCTTTTCAATGTCGCCCAGAACATCCTGCATCGTCAGCTACCCTTCGACTGCTGCGCCTTTAGTACCTCAAATCGCTTGTGATTGGGACATGTATTGGGGGGCTGTACTACACTGTCAGCTTTATCCAGCCAATCGGGACACTTGGCGGCCCACGTGCACCCCTGACAAGAGCGCACCATCTTGGCCCAGTCCTGCTGGGACAGCCGCCCCTGCCGGTGTGCGGCAACGACATCCGTGCCGGTTGCCTGTCCCATGCGCAGAACAAGACGCAGATGAGTCATAATGTGACCCAACCTTTGCATCACTTGTTCGCTTCTGGGATCAACTTGGCGAATAAGTCAGAGTTCCGACAATATTCTGGCGTCTTTTCCAGCCCCTCGGACCGCTCCATCAGGCTTTCGCAATGATCCGGGTTTGGGCACCCACTGCATCGAAGAACAGATTCCGAAATCTGGTCGATCGAGATTTCGCCGCCAAGCGCGGCTGCTTCCAGATCAACACCGATTTTCGTCGCCATGTTGTCTACCAAACCGGCGTGCCGCCTAAGCGTTTCTCGGCTGCGCATTCGACATCCTTTCCCTGACACGTGTAGGTCAGGATAGCCGATGCCGAACCGCAGACCTTTGACTCAGGTCAAGAGGGCGACGCGATATGATCGAGATAGGCGCGCGTGGCGTCCTGCACGCGACGAAAGCGGTCTCCGCCCAGTTTCTTGCCGCCATACCAGCGCGTGACGATGATCACATGACCTTCCAGTTCGGCACGCTCCATCATCCGCAGAATCACCATACCCGCACCACTTTCGCCATCGTCGGCCTTTAGTGCGCCGGTGGGCAGAACAGCGGCCCAAGTGTTGTGGGTGGCCTTGGCATAGCTCTTGTCAGATTTCAGTTCTTGCAGGACGGCGTCCACATCATCGCGCGTAGCCACAGGCGCGCCGGACACAGCGTATTTCGATCCGCGATCCGTCAGGATCACGCCCATGCGTTCAATTGCGGTCATTGCGAAAGCCCAAGCTGTCTTGCGGTTTCCACAACGATCTGAACACGTTGCTCGTTGGGTGGATGTGTTCCCAGAAAACTGTCATCCGGGTCAGGCAAGCGGTCAAAATACTTGGCACCGATCAAAGGGTTGTACCCGGCCTTATACGTTATGACCGTGCCCAATTGATCTGCTTCCAGCTCGAAATCCTTGATGTAAACCTGTGCACCGACCTGAGCTCCCAATTTCTGAGCCTTTTCAACTCCGGCCCCGTCTGCCCCACCTAATCTGGCCAGTTCGCCAAAAATCTCGGCACTTTCCCGGGCGTTTACGGTTTGGCGCGGAATATGTCTTAGGATGTGATGCGCGGCCTCATGTCCCATGACAAAAGCCAATTCATCAGCGTTTTGCGCAGATTCGATCATGGAACGGGTAAAGATGATGACCGGTTGATTGTCTTCGTCCAGCGTCTGAAAAGCATTGGCCGGGGCCCGCGGGTTCAGATCAACCACAATCGTGAAATCGCAATTGGAGACATTCCCACGCCTGAGGCATTCTGATCTGGCCTGTTGCCCAATCTGTCGGCTGATCTCCTGAAAGGTCGCAGCCTCAACCTGAAAATCGTCCCTGTCCTGTTGCCACTCTTCCGCTGGCTGAACACGCAAAGTGTCGGCAACGCAGGCCGTCAGCATCAGGGGAAGCAACAGTAAAGTCAGACGGCGCATGGATCTTCCTTTGAAACGGTCATGCCGTTTTTCGGACCATAGCGCGGGACGTGAAGGACCGCCACAGCCTGAATGCGATTGAACGGGTTGCAATGCGGTTCGCCGCCCTTCACTGTTGGCTCATGTTTTCGATTGAGCATGAATTCGACTCGACGGTGATCACTCTGGTGGACGAAGGCGCAAAGCCTCTGCAAGAGGATGTGGTCATCAATAATTTCGCTGAATGCGTGACGCTAGAGCAATTGGACCCGCGCACGGACAAGTTACAGAAGATTACTTTGTCCCCTGAACAGGTCCGGGATCTGGCGGCGGCGTTGGATTTACCCGAAGGGGTCTATCAAATCCACGAAACGCCAGATCAGGGTTCGTAGACAAATACCTTGTCCCGCGCCGCATGTCCGCGCGCCAGCAACAATTGGGCCGGCGCAACCCCCAACGCAGACGCAAGAATGCGGCTCACCGCCTGATTTGCTTTGCCATTCTCAGGAAAAGCTGTGACGTGAATGCGGATGAACCCATTTTCAAACGTCATTCGGTCCGACGTGGATTTGGGGATGACTTTAGCCTCAAACCTAGCACCCGGCTTGGCCAGTCGGGTTAAGTCCGGCAAGTCGCGCGGTTTTGGTCTGGCCATTCCATCCTCCAATTCGCGAACATTCTTGCACGACCGGCAATTGAATGAAATTGATCTGGGAAACCAAGCCGGTTCCACTTGAAACCCGCCAGGTGTTCGACCAGATAGACACTGCCCATGTAAAGGAAGTTAACATATGTCCTTGAAAAATCCGGCCGCCTTGGAGTTTCTACAATCGCGCCGGTCCCGGCCTGCCAAAACTCTGATCGCCCCTGCCCCGACCCGTGAACAGTTGCAGCCGCTTTTGACCGCCGCCGCGCGCTGCCCGGATCACGGCAAGCTGGAGCCATGGCGATTCATCGTGATCGATAAGGGAGCAATGCCGCGATTGTCCAAGCTGACGCACGACCGGGGCGTGGCCTTGGGCAAGTCACCCGAGGACATCATTAAGGCGCGCAGTCAGTTCGAATTGGGCCATCTGGCGGTTGCCGTGATCGAGGTACAGAAGCCTTCAGAAAAAATTCCGGCGATTGAACAAACCTATTCGGCGGGTGCCGTGTGTCTGGGGCTTTTGAACGCCGCACTTGCGTCGGGCTGGGGGGCAAACTGGCTGTCGGGCTGGCAAACTCATGATCCGGATTTTTGCCGCTCCGCATTTGGGCTTGCAGATAATGAGCGCGTGGCGGGCCTGGTCCATATCGCAACCGAAGGTGTTGCCCCGCCTGAACGCCCCCGCCCTGATATTGAGGCGCTGACAGAATGGGTTTCAGAATGATGATCCTGAACTCTTTTTTTGCGGCACTGGGTCAGATCGGAGACCCCAAGTTTCGCTCGGTCCTGTTTCGCGGTGTTGGTCTGACGATCGCCCTGCTGATTGCGGCCTGCGCAGCGGCGATCTGGCTGATCAACTGGTTGGCCAGTGGTGAGATTTCGTTGCCATGGATTGGTGCCGTCCCGTGGTTAAACGACGTGCTGAACTATTCGGGTATTTTTGTGGTTCTGGTTCTTCCGGTTTTCCTGATGATGCCGGTCGCCTCGGCCATTATCTCAATGTTTCTGGAAGAGGTCGCGCAGGCGGTCGAAGATAAACACTATCCGGCCCTGCCCTCTGTTCCCGGCATTCCGTTCAGCGAAGGGTTGCGCGATGCGATCAGCTTTATGGGCGTGCTGATTGTTGCCAACCTTCTGGCGCTGGTCCTTTACGCCATCTTCACGCCGTTGGCCCCGTTTATCTTTTGGGCCATGAACGGGTTCTTGTTGGGGCGTGAATACTTCACTCTGGCCGCCATGCGCCGGATTGGGCGCGACGGCGCGCGCAAATTGCGCGCAAAACACTCGGCTACGATTTGGATGGCGGGGACGCTGATGGCGATCCCCTTGTCAGTACCGCTGGTGAACCTGGTGATCCCGATTATCGGAGCCGCCACATTCACCCATATCTATCACAAGCTGTCTACCTGAGGATCAGTTGCGCGGCTCCAACTGGTTCAACCAATCAAAGTCGCGCACCGAGATTACGCCTGAGATGATGATCCCCGCGATGATCGCCCAGAGCACCACCGAGACACCGGTGGTGATCCACAGCTTTTTCTTCATGTGATGCACTTCCGGGGCACCCGCGTGTGTGCCCGGAACGATCTCACCGAGATCGCCCTGCGTCTTGATGCGGACCGGCAGCACGACCAACAGCGTCATGAACCAGATAACGGCGAACAGAACCAGTGCAGCAGTGATCGTCATGACAGCCTCGCTTGGGTTAGACCTGTTCTAGTTCGACCAGACAGCCGTTAAAGTCCTTGGGGTGCAGAAACAGCACCGGCTTGCCATGCGCACCAATCTTGGGCTCACCCGAGCCCAGTACCCGCGCGCCGGTTTCCTTCAGGTGGTCGCGCGCGGCGATGATATCTTCAACCTCATAGCAGACATGGTGGATGCCGCCTGCGGGGTTTTTCTCTAGAAACCCGTTGATCGGGCTGTCTTCGCCCAATGGGTAAAGAAGTTCGATCTTGGTGTTTGGCAGCTCGATGAATACGACCGTTACACCGTGATCGGGTTCGTCCTGCGGTGCGCCAACTTTGGCCCCCAGTGCGGCGCGATACTGTTCGGACGCGGCCTCAAGGTCCGGTACGGCAATGGCAACGTGGTTCAGGCGACCAATCATGGAACTCTCCTATGTTCTGCGTTGCAGCGGTTTATGAGGGCAGTTCGGCCAAAGAACAAGTGCGCCAAATTGCCGTTAACGTGGTGTTAGCCAGAAGTTCCTAGCGTGAGGCATCTGCTGATTAGGAGTTCTGCCATGGACGATTCGAGCCACCTTGCCTCTCCCGCGCAGCCGACCGCCACGCGGCCTCTGCTGGGTCAAACAATCCTGGTTGTCGAGGACAGCCGTTACGCCTGCGACGCTATCCGGCTGATGTGCCTGCATTCCGGCGCGCGTATTCGTCGGGCGGATTGTCTGAAGTCGGCCAGACGGCACCTGCAAATCTACCGGCCGTCCGTCATCCTTGTGGACATGGGGCTACCCGACGGGTCCGGGGCCGAGTTGATTGCCGAACTGGTAGAAGCGACCCCGCGCATCGGTGCCATTCTGGGAATGTCGGGGGATGATCGCACCCAAAGCACAGCATTGGAGGCGGGCGCTGACGGCTTTCTGGCAAAGCCGCTAAAGTCGCTAGCTTATTTCCAAACCTCGATTTTGGAACGCTTACCGCAAGACCGCCGCCCAAACAGCCTCCACGCCGTTCGGGATGAGGTGATCATCCCGGACCCGATGGCCTATCAGGATGACATGGCCCATATCGCCGATGTCCTTGCTGGCCCGAACGATCACCGCACGCTGGATTATGCGGCTCAGTTCCTGCGCGGCGTCGCTCAGGACGCGGATGACGCGGTGCTTGCCGACGCAGCCCGGAAACTTGCCACATCCCGGGCCGAAGGAACCCCCGTCACCGCGTTGGCTGCGCAGGTGGCCGGGATCGTACAGTCCCGGCTTGAACAGCGTGAGGCGATCTGAATGGCCGTTGCCTATTTCGTGACAGCCACCGTCTTGTGTCTTTGGATGTACCTGCAAACACGCGCAGCGGCACGAAAGATAAGGCTGGCGCGGGACGAGCTGACCGACCCGGTCAAAAGGACCGGGCGGCTGTAGCAACAGTTCTATGGTAAGTTCGGACGTCAACCCGCCACACGGTCGGCGACGGGCTGCTTCTTACTCCTGAGGGATGATCCGCAGACCCAGTTCCATCAACTGATCCGACGTCGGGTCAGAGGGCGCGTCCATCATCAGGTCTTCGGCGCGCTGGTTCATCGGGAACATCATGACCTCGCGGATATTGGCCTCATCTGCCAGCAGCATCACGATCCGGTCGATGCCCGCTGCACAACCACCGTGCGGCGGCGCGCCATAGTGGAACGCATTGAACAGCGCACCAAAGCGGGATTTCACTTCATCCTCACCATAGCCAGCCAGTTCAAAGGCTTTCAGCATGATCTCGGGCTTGTGATTCCGGATCGCGCCCGAGACCAGCTCGTACCCGTTACAGGCCAGATCGTATTGATACCCGCGCACGTCCAGAGGGTTGCCGTTCAGCGCTTCCATCCCGCCCTGCGGCATCGAGAACGGGTTGTGTTCAAAGTCGATCGCGCCGGTTTCCTCGTCCTGTTCGTAGATCGGGAAATCCACGATCCATGCAAAGGCAAAGCGGTCTTTTTCGGTAAGGCCAAGTTCCTCACCGATCACATCGCGTGCTTTACCGGCGACCTTTTCAAAGGCTTTCGGCTTGCCGCCCAGGAAGAACGCAGCGTCACCGACGCCCAAACCCAGTTGCTGACGGATCGCTTCGGTGCGTTCGGGGCCGATGTTCTTGGCCAGCGGGCCAGCGGCCTCCATCCCTTCGCCCTGATCGCGCCAGAAGATATAGCCCATCCCCGGCAGACCCTCTTTCTGCGCAAACGCATTCATACGGTCACAGAACTTGCGGCTCCCGCCAGTCGGCGCTGGAATGGCGCGAATTTCGGTGCCGTCCTGCTCCAACAACTTTGCGAAAATCGCAAAGCCAGACCCGCGGAAGTGGTCGGAGACTACTTGCATTTTAATCGGGTTCCGCAGGTCGGGCTTATCGCTGCCATACCACAGCGCCGCGTCCTTGTAGGAGATCTGCGGCCACCCCTGATCGACTTTGCGGCCACCGCCGAATTCCTCGAACACGCCGGTCAGCACGGGCTGGATCGTGTCGAACACGTCCTGCTGCTCGACAAACGACATCTCAAGGTCAAGCTGGTAGAAATCGGTCGGCGAACGATCCGCGCGCGGGTCTTCGTCACGGAAGCACGGAGCGATCTGGAAATACTTATCGAAGCCCGACACCATGATCAGCTGCTTGAATTGCTGCGGTGCCTGCGGCAGCGCATAGAACTTGCCCGGATGCAGGCGCGAGGGTACCAAAAAGTCACGCGCGCCTTCGGGCGACGAGGCGGTGATGATCGGCGTCTGATATTCACGGAAACCCTGATCCCACATGCGGCGGCGCATCGAGGCCACAACGTCCGAGCGCAGGGTCATGTTCTGCTGCATCGCCTCGCGACGCAGGTCCAGATAGCGATAGCGCAGGCGGGTTTCCTCGGGGTATTCCTGATCGCCGAACACCATCAGCGGCAGTTCGTCGGCAGCACCCAGCACTTCCAACTCGCGCACGTAAACCTCGATCTCACCCGTGGGCAGTTTCGGGTTCACCAGATCGGCGTCGCGCGCTTTGACGGTGCCGTCGATGCGGATACACCATTCCGAGCGGACCTTTTCCAACTCGGCAAAAGCAGCGCTGTCACCATCGCATAGAACCTGCGTTACGCCGAAATGGTCGCGCAGGTCGATAAACAGCACGCCGCCATGATCTCGGACACGATGCACCCAACCGGATAGGCGGACAGTTTCACCGACATTGGCGGCGGTCAGAGCGGCGCAGGTGTGGCTGCGATAGGCGTGCATGGAATATCCCTTCGGGCGCAGAATTCGTCGCGCCGATACACCCTGTCAGGCTTGGAAAGTCAAGGCGGGTTGCGCCGTCAAAACGGCCTTTGCACGTTGCCCGAGTAGAAATAGATGCCCAGACCCGCCGCAAAGATGATGTTCCCCGCAATCGCGTGCAACAGCACCGCGTAGAAAAACGAGCCGCGCTTGCGATAGGCCCATGTGAACAGCAGCCCGCCGCCAAAGGTCATGATGGCAACGATCCAGCTCCAATACATAAGGTGAGCCAGTGAAAACAGGGACGCATTCAGCAGGTAAAAGGCACGGCCATCCGGCAGGATCACGTGGTAACGGCGGCAAAACAGAACGCGGAACAGCAATTCCTGCGGCAATGCCGAGACCACTGGATAGAAGGTCCAGATGACGATCAGAAACTCGGGCCGGTTGCGTAGCAGAAAGAATGCGGCGTCGGGCCTTGTGGCCATTACAAGGGCGCTGCAAAACAGCGTCATCGCGACGGCAAAAACTGCCACTTCGCCCCAGGACCAGTTGCGCCAGTTATACCGCAGCTCAGCCCAGGCGAAACCCGGCGTGAAATGCAGCAATACGATGCCTAGCCCCGTAAAGCCAAACAGGGACGGGAACATCCAGTTGGGCGGGAAAAACACCGCGATCAACACCGGTACAGCAATGAAGAATAGCCCAAACTCCAATCGCAACCGCATGTGCGGTGCCGCGCTGTTGGCCCAATCAATTTGTTTGCTCACGGTTATGCCAACTCCGCCCGGATCAGACCACGCAACGAATTGCCCATATGGAACTTTGTCGCGTTTTTCAGGTCGGTCAAGGTCAGGGTGGCTTCGGTAACCTGTTTATTACCCAGCAATTCTTCGCGCAGGATGCCCGGCAGCACGCCACTGGACAGTGCGGGCGTCAGGCGACGGCCGTCGGGCATATCGACAAACAGATTGGTGATGGTGCCTTCACACAGCTCGTCACGTTCGTTCAGGAAGAGCAGTTCATCGACCCCGTTGGGCAAGGCCGCGCGGGCGGCGTCGTAAACCACGCGCTGTGTGGTTTTGTGCTGCAACCAGATATCGGACGCGCACAAACGAGGCTCGGCAACAGCTACCTCCCAAACAGGTGGATTGTCGGCCAGTGCGCCGGTGGTCACCTCCAACTGCCCGTCTGCGGCCAGAGTTAACCGGCAGCGCAGCGGTGACTCGCCAACGACCGTATCAAGTGTTTCAACTGCCAGCCCACCGTCGAATGGAATACCAAAAGCGGCGGCCGATCGCGCCATACGGGCCAAATGGCGATCCCGTCGTACAAACCCCTGCCCCGGCCGGAAGGCCAGCGTTTCAATCAGGCGGAAGTCAGGGTCATCTGGCGGGCGAAGCGGGCTTTCCATAGCGCCTCCTCATATTCTGACGGAGCGGTGCTGTCCCAAACGACGCCTCCCCCTACGTTTAAGGTCGCTTTGCCATCCTCGACCATCAACGTGCGGATTGCCACGTTGAATTCCGAACGCCCATCCGGCGCGGCCCAGCCAATCGCGCCGCAATAGATATCGCGCGGCCAAGGCTCGAGGTAAGACAGAATCTCCATCGCGCGGATCTTGGGCGCGCCGGTGATCGAGCCGCAGGGGAACAGAGCCATCAAGATATCCGACAACTCTGCCCCGAGATGCAGTTGCGCCTGCACGAGTGAGATCATCTGATGCACAGTCGCGTAGGTTTCGACCTTGAACAATTCGGGCACCTTGACCGAACCGGGCATCGCCACGCGGCTGATATCGTTGCGCAGCAAGTCGACGATCATCAGGTTTTCGGCACGGTTCTTGTCGTCACGCGATAGGAAATCACGACGGAAGGCATCTTCCGCCATATCTTCGCTTCGCGGCTGGGTACCTTTCATCGGCCGGGTCTCGATCATCCGATCGGCATCCGTTCGAAAGAACAATTCGGGTGAGCGGCTAAGCAAGTCGGGCAAGCCGTCCTGCTGCACAAGCGCGCCATGGCCCACAGACTGCCCCTCGGTAAGCGCAGCATATACGTCGGCGCTGTCGCCCTCGACCGTCAAATCAATCGGAAAGGTCAGGTTGGCCTGATAGATGTCGCCTGCGCCGATAGCATCGTGCACCTGTTGGAACGCGCGCGTGTATCGTGCCTCGTCCCAGCGTGGTTCAAACCCTGTCATTCCGCCCCGGTTGGCGGGCAGATCGGTAGAGCGCGGTGTGTCATACACCCCGAAACACAGCTGCGGCAAACGTCGACCTTGGGGCATCCGGTCCGCAAGGCGCGGCTCTAGCGCATAGCCCAGTTCGTAACTGGCATAGCCTGCCAGCCACGCCCCACCCATGCGCGCGCCATCCAGCGCCGCCAAAGCCTGGGGCACCTCGTCCGCAGTATCAGCGCGGATCACGTCTGTTGGCCGGTCGAACGTTGTCCCCTGCCCGGCCGGGCCCTGATCAAAACGAATACGCAAGTGCATCCTCATTTGCCGTGCTGCGCGGTATAGAGAATACGGCGCTAAGGGAAAGAGGGGAAAGCGGCAATTTTGCCCCCGTTTCCGATACCCCTTGAACCTTTTCGCGCGGTCCCTATAACGCAGGACAATTTGGGCGCTCGGGGGGTGCCCTGACTCGCGAACAATCGAAGGAGCATGGCCATGCCCAAAAGAACCGACATCCAGTCGATCATGATCATCGGGGCCGGCCCCATTGTTATTGGTCAGGCCTGCGAATTCGACTATTCCGGCGCGCAAGCGTGTAAAGCGCTGCGGGAAGAAGGGTACCGGGTTATTCTGGTGAACTCAAACCCGGCCACGATCATGACCGATCCCGGGCTAGCGGATGCGACTTACATTGAGCCGATCACCCCCGAAGTTGTCGCCAAGATCATCGAGAAAGAGCGCCCTGACGCGCTGCTGCCTACCATGGGCGGGCAGACCGGGCTGAACACCTCGCTGGCGCTGGAAGAGATGGGCGTGCTGGACAAATTCGGCGTCGAGATGATCGGCGCAAAACGCGACGCCATCGAGATGGCCGAAGACCGCGCCCTGTTCCGCGAGGCGATGGACCGGCTGGGCATCGAAAACCCCAAGGCCGAGATTGTCACCGCCCCCAAAGATGCGGATGGCAAGAAAGACCTTGAGGCTGGTGTTGCGCTGGCACTGGAAACGCTGGAAACGGTTGGTCTGCCCGCCATCATTCGCCCCGCTTTTACACTGGGCGGCACTGGCGGCGGCGTAGCTTATAACCGCGAGGATTACATTCATATCTGCCGTACAGGCATGGATGCGTCCCCCGTGGGTCAAATCCTGATCGACGAAAGCCTGCTGGGCTGGAAAGAATATGAGATGGAGGTGGTGCGCGACACTGCCGACAACGCCATCATCGTGTGTTCCATCGAAAACGTCGACCCGATGGGTGTGCATACGGGTGACTCGATCACCGTGGCCCCGGCGCTGACGCTGACTGACAAAGAATACCAGATCATGCGCAACCACTCGATTGCCGTGCTGCGCGAGATCGGGGTTGAGACCGGCGGATCGAACGTGCAATGGGCGATCAACCCCGTCGATGGCCGCATGGTTGTGATCGAGATGAACCCCCGTGTGTCTCGCTCGTCCGCGCTGGCCTCCAAGGCGACCGGCTTCCCGATTGCCAAGATCGCGGCCAAGCTGGCCGTGGGCTATACTCTGGATGAGTTGGACAACGACATCACCAAGGTCACGCCCGCCTCGTTCGAGCCGACCATTGACTATGTCGTGACAAAAATCCCGAAATTCGCGTTCGAGAAATTTCCCGGCTCGGAACCCTACCTGACCACCGCAATGAAATCGGTGGGTGAGGCGATGTCCATCGGCCGCACGATCCACGAATCGATGCAAAAGGCGCTGGCCTCGATGGAATCGGGCCTGACCGGGTTTGATGAAATTGAAATCCCCGGCCTGAACGTGGGTCTGTGGGACGAAGCGGACGACAAGGCCGCCGTCATCAAGGCTATCAGCCAGCAGACACCCGACCGCCTGCGCACCATCGCGCAGGCGATGCGTCATGGTTTGACCGATGATGAAATCTTCGGTGTCACCAAGTTTGACCCGTGGTTCCTGGCCCGCATCCGCGAGATCATCGACGCCGAGCGTCAGGTCCGCGCGGATGGCCTACCGGTGACCGAAGATGGCATCCGCAAGCTGAAAATGCTGGGCTTCACCGACGCGCGTTTGGGCAACCTGACTGGTCGGGATGAGGATAACGTCCGCCGCGCCCGCCGTAATCTGGGCGTCAACGCTGTGTTCAAACGCATCGACACCTGTGCCGCCGAGTTCGAGGCGCAAACGCCTTATATGTACTCGACCTACGAGGCCCCGATGATGGGCGAGGTCGAATGTGAGGCACGCCCGAGTGACCGAAAAAAGGTTGTCATCCTCGGCGGTGGCCCCAACCGGATCGGTCAGGGGATCGAGTTTGATTATTGCTGCTGCCACGCGTGTTTCGCGCTAACCGAGCAGGGCTATGAAACCATCATGGTCAACTGCAACCCCGAGACCGTCAGCACCGACTATGACACCTCGGACCGCCTGTATTTCGAGCCGCTGACCTTTGAACACGTCATGGAAATCCTGACGAAAGAGCAGGAAAACGGCACGCTGCACGGCGTCATCGTTCAGTTCGGCGGCCAAACGCCGCTGAAACTTGCCAACGCGCTTGAGGCCGAAGGCATTCCGATCCTCGGTACGACGCCGGATGCGATTGACCTCGCTGAAGACCGCGAACGGTTCCAGGCGCTGGTCAACGATCTGGGTCTGAAACAGCCCAAGAACGGCATTGCCTCGACCGACGAACAGGCGTTGGAGATCGCGGACGAAATCGGTTTCCCGCTGGTGATCCGCCCCTCTTACGTTCTGGGTGGTCGCGCGATGGAAATCGTGCGCGATATGGAGCAGCTTAAGCGCTATATCAACGAGGCCGTTGTGGTCTCGGGCGACAGCCCCGTTCTGCTGGACAGCTATCTGGCGGGTGCGGTTGAGCTGGACGTCGATGCGCTGTGTGATGGCACCGACGTGCACGTTGCGGGCATCATGCAGCATATCGAGGAAGCGGGCGTGCATTCGGGCGACTCGGCCTGTTCGCTGCCGCCCTACTCGCTGTCCAAGGATATCCTCGACCAGATCAAGGATCAGGCGTTCAAACTGGCCAAGGCGCTGAACGTCGTCGGCCTGATGAACGTGCAGTTCGCGATCAAGGACGGCGAGATCTACCTGATCGAAGTGAACCCTCGCGCCTCGCGCACCGTGCCATTCGTCGCCAAAGCCACCGACAGCGCGATTGCGTCGATCGCCGCGCGCATCATGGCTGGTGAGAAACTGGCAAGCTTCCCGATGCGCCCGGCGTACAAAGAGGGGCAGGACACCAAGATTGCGGACCAGATGACACTGGCCGACCCGGACATGCCGTGGTTCTCGGTGAAAGAGGCAGTGCTGCCCTTCGCCCGCTTCCCCGGCGTCGATACGATCCTTGGCCCCGAAATGCGATCGACTGGTGAGGTTATGGGCTGGGACCGCGACTTCCCGCGCGCCTTCCTCAAGGCGCAGATGGGGGCCGGTATGGTGCTGCCGTCCGAGGGCCGGGCATTTATCTCGATCAAGGATGCCGACAAGACGCCCGCAATGCTTGAGGCAGCGCAGGTACTGACCGAACAGGGCTTCTCGCTGGTCGCAACCCGCGGCACGCAGTCGTGGCTGGCCGAACGGGGCGTGGCCTGCGACGTGGTCAATAAGGTCTATGAAGGTCGCCCCGACGTGGCGGACATGCTGAAAGACGGTCAGGTGCAGTTGCTGATGAACACCACCGAAGGCGCGCAGGCGGTCGAAGACAGCAAGTCTATCCGCTCCATCGCGCTCTATGACAAGATCCCCTATTTCACCACAGCGGCCGCCAGCCATGCGGCCGCTCTGGCAATCAAGGCGCAGGCCGAGGGCGATGTCGAGGTCAAATCGCTGCAAGGCTGACCCAGCCACCCCGCACCAGAATAAAGCAAAACCCCCGGTCAGTGACCGGGGGTTTTTCGTTTAAACAACCGGCTGCGGCGCTGATTTCCGCCGGTATTCAGGCAGGAAGAACACCATATAGAACACCGGAGCCGCCACCATGGTCAGGATCGTGGCAAAGGCCAGCCCCCCCATGATCGTCACCGCCATCGACTTGAAGAACGCATCCGTCAACAGCGGCGCCATCCCCAGAATGGTAGTAATCGCCGCCAGCATCACCGGCCGCAGACGCGAGACCGAAGCTTCGATGATCGACTCGCGCAGCCCCTTGCCGGATTCGCGCACAAGGTCGATTTCCTCGACCAGAACGATCCCGTTCTTGATCAACATACCCGACAGGCTGAGCAGCCCCAGAAGGGCGGTAAAGGTGAAGGGCAGACCGGTTCCCAACAGGCCAATAACAACACCGTTGACCGACATGGGCACAAGCAACCAGATTATGATCGGCTGACGAATGGCGTTGAATATCAGAACCGAGATCAAGATCATGATCAGCAGGCTCAAAGGCAACTGACGGCCAAGGCTTTCATTCGCGTCACCCGCATTCTCAAACTCACCGCCCCATTCCATGCGATATCCTGGCGGAAGGTCCATGGATTCTATGGCGCTTCGCACTTCCGAATGCACTTGTGCCGCCGTCAGGTCAGACGGAATATCCGCCCCTACCGTGATGGTCAGCACCCTGTCGCGTCTATGCACCAGTGTGTTCAGGGCTTTGTATTCAAACCCATCAACCATTTGCTCGATGGGAACGAACTTTTCGGACTGATCCGAGAATACGACCTGATCAACGATTGAAAAATCCCCGTCGGCTGGTCGCCGCAGAATAATCGGGATCAGGCGATCGCGTTCGCGCAACATGCCGCCAGATATCCCATCCGTCGAGAATTGCAGCGTGGCGGCAATATCCTCTCGCGTGACCCCTGCTGTCTGCGCCCGTTCGGTTGCATAGATCGGCTGCACCGCCAGTTCTTTCTCGCGCCAGTCGTGGTGCACATTCAGGACGTTGTCCGACGCTTCTCGCATCAGCAAGACGGCCTCATCCGCAAGCTGCCGCAATACGGCCGGATCACTGCCCGAGAAGCGCGCCTGAATGGGATCTCCTCCACCGGGACCGAATACCAGACGCCGGGTCCGGAATTCACCCTCGGGGAACTGGGCCGTTCCGAAGGTTTCGAGTTCCGCCTGCAGCGGCGGAATGTCGTCCAGCGTTTTTGTACGGATGATCAGATGACCGTAGCTGGGATTAGGCTTTTCCGCTGAATAGGTCAGCAGGAATCGGGTCGCGCCCTGCCCGACAAAAGTCGTGACCGAGACCACGTCTTCCCGTTCGGCCAGCCAGTCTTCGAAGACAGCCATGTCCTGCGCAGTGCGCGAGATTGGCGTGCCCTGAGGCAATTTGTAATGAACGAAGAATAGTGGTGTGTTCGAGTCGGGAAAGAACTGCTGTTTGACCAGGCCGAAGCCAGCATAACAGGCAACGGTCACCCCGATCAATCCAGCGATCACCAGCCAGCGGAACCGCAGCGCCCAGCGCAGGATAGCGCCGTAGAAACGGAACATGATCCCGCCATAAGCATCCACCGCACCCTCTTTGCCCTGCTTGAAAAAGTAGTGGCCCAGCAGCGGCGTTACGGTCAGCGCCAACACCCAGCTCAGCAGTAGCGAGATGCCGATCACGGCAAATAGCGAGAACAGGAATTCGCCCGTCGCATCAGGGCTGAGACCGATACCGGCAAAGGCCATGATACCAATGATCGTCGCGCCCAACAGCGGGATCTGTGTCTTAGAGGCAGCCTCGTCCGCAGCATCGCGTGAGTTCTTACCCCGCAACATCGCGATCTGCATACCCTCGGCGACCACGATGGCATTGTCCACCAACATCCCCATGGCAATGATCAGTGCGCCAAGCGAAATCCTCTCCATCTCGATCGAAAAAATCGACATGAACAAAAGCGTCCCGACAACCGTCAGCAATAAGGTCGAACCGACGACAATCGCCGCACGCCAACCCATAAACAGGGCCAGCACTGCAACCACGATGGTCACAGAAAGCGCAAGGTTCACGAGAAAGTCGTTCGAGGCTTGTTCAACCACGACATGCTGCTGATAGATCGGCTGGATTTCGACGCCGAAGGGTACCTGAGAATCCAGCTCGGCGAACTTGGCGTCGGCCCGCTTGCCGACCTCGACAATATTCTCCGACGACAGGCCAGCAATGCCCAGCGTAAAGGCCTCGGCTCCGTCAAAGCGGATGATGACATCAGGATCAGTTTGACGTCCACGATATACGTCGGACATGTCGAACAGATTGATCACCTGCCCCTGTGACCCCACCGACAGCCCGGCGATGGCCGAAACGCTGTCAGACCCTTCTGCTGTCAGAATAGTCGTGCGCTCGTCCTCTGACCGCACGGACCCCGATGCGTTGACCGAATCCGCGTTGGCGATTGCTTCGTTGACCGCCTGAATAGGAACATTCTGGTTCACCGTGATCGCCAGATCGGGTTCGACGAAAATAGCCTCTTCTGGCAGCCCCATCACTTCAACATCGGCCACGCCTTCTACTGTTAGCAATTCGCGCCGTAAAAATGTTGAAAGCTCGTGCTTTTCCGCGTCTGAGAATCCATCCGCAGTCACGGCATAGAACAAACCGAACACATCTCCAAAACCGTCGTTGACCAACGGTTGCCCAACACCCGGGGGAAGATGGCGGGCGGCATCGCGCATTTTGGCACGCAGTTTGGTCCAGACCTCGGGCAATTCGGTGCCGTCATAGGTGGATTTGATCTCAACCTCGATCAGCGAAAATCCGGGCTGGTTGATAGAGGTGATAGTGTCGACCTCGCCCATCTGCTGAATGGCGGATTCCAAAGGTTCAGAGACTTCCAGCGCCACTTGTTCAGCCGTGGCACCGGGATATTGAGTCGAGATGACCGCGTTCTTGATTGTAAATGCAGGATCTTCAAGCCGACCAAGCGACAAGAATCCCCAAATACCGCCAAACAAGGCGATCAAGATGATCAGCCATGTGTAGATCGGGCGGTCGATGGAAGCGCGTGCGATGTTCATCCCTTGCCCCTCAGTTCGCAAATCCGACAAAGCGGCGCACCGCCTGCCCGTCGGTTAGGGCGCCGCCTCCGGCAACCACGATCTCATCGCCATTGTTCAGGCCCGTCAGAACACGAACATCACCTGATTCAGTGGGTTCGATCGTGACCGCAACCCGACGAACAGTGCCTTCATCTGCCCCGGCTGGTGAAAACACCATGATGCCCAGTTCCCCTTCCGCATCAGCGACAATGGCCGTCGACGGGACAATGATGCCAGTGCGCTGATCTTGCACCTGCACGTTTACCGTCACCGAAGAGCCGGGCAGAATCTGCAATCCTTCCGGCGGGGTAAGACCGAACTGGATGCGGAAAGTCTGCCCCACACTTGACGATTCCGCGTCAAACTCGCGAATCTGCAACGGGAAGACCTCGTCACTGACGGGGAACTTGGCGGTGATTTCGATGTCATCCTGCTGCCCAGAGCGCTGGAACAGAATTTCAGGCACATCGACTTCGATCCGTAATTCGGACATGTCGTGAATGCGCACAATCGGAGTGCCCGCCGATACGGTGGTAAAGGACTCGACCGCCCGACTTGATACCAAAGCATCAAACGGCGCGGTCAAAGTGGCCTGTTCCAGATCGTACTGCGCATCGCGTACTGCAATTTCGGCAAGCTGCGCGGCGGTTTCCGCGTCATCCACCGCCACCTGACTAGCTGCTGTCCCCCGCAAGCGCGACAAACGAGCCAAAGTGCGATCTGCCTGATCCTTTTGCAGCACCGCGCGGTCATACCGACGCTGGAACGGTTCCTGATCCAATTGGGCGATCAACCCATCCTTCGGGATAACGAAGCCCTGCGTCACGGGAAGCTCGACGATCTGCCCGGCCACCTGAAACGCCAGATCAACCGTCTGGCGCGCTGCCACCCGCCCGAAAAACTGACGCGAAAACCCCGGGCTTGTTTCCTTTGCAACCATGAGCTTAACCGGCTTTACAGCTTCCTGTGCCACCAAGGGGGCTGCCAGAACGCTCAGAGCAAGGCTTAGAACAGAGAAAAGCTTCATTTCGTCATTCCCTCGGGTATTCCCGTTTTTAAGATGTTTTCCCGGATTTTCCGGGCCAGCCGCGCAAACTCGGCGGTTTCAGCATCGTTCAATCCAGAGGCCCGGTTAAACAAAGCACCGGCCTCGGCTAAAATTTCCTGTCGCATTTCCAGACCCTTGTCCGACAAAACCAACAGCCACGCGCGGCGATCCTCGGGATCGCGCTGACGCGTCAGGTATCCCGCCGCCTCAAGCGCGTCAGCCGTTGAGGTGATGGTTGAAGGAACCGTCAGCATATCCGCCGCCAAGATGCCCATACGTTTGGGTTGATCCAGCTTGATCAGCATGTGGCATTCCTGCTGGCTTACCTCTACGTCGATGAGATCCAGGCTTTCCTGCAACTTCCAGTAGAGAGCATAGACCCCCATCATTGCCTGCATTTCAGGGCTAAGGCGCTTTACCAGCTCACTGTCGTCTAGGGTCATTGGTCGAATCCATTTCAGATTTCGTCCTCGCCGTATACTTCGAAAAATGAAATATTCAACAAGTGAAGCTGATTAAATCCCCAACTTTGATATTCCCTTAGGTCAATCTACCTTGAACTAACCCCAAGTTGACTGCATTTTGGGCAAATTCGAGATATCCAGGGATGATCATGTACACGCCAGCTATCACCGGCACCGGTGTATTCACGCCAGAGAATGTCATCACGAACGCCGAACTTGTCACCGCGTTCAATGCCTATGCCGACAAGATGAACGCCAAGAACGCAGACGCGATTGCCGCAGGCGAGATGGAGCCCATGCAACATTCGTCGGAAGAGTTCATCCTGAAAGCCTCTGGTATCGAAAACCGCTACGTGATGGACAAAAGCGGCGTTCTGGACCCTGACGTCATGCACCCCCTTCTGCGTCAGCGCAGCGATGACGAGCCGGGCATCATGACCGAGATGGCTGTAGACGCTTGCAAGAAAGCATTGGCACAGGCCGGGCGCACGGCGGAAGATGTCGATCTGGTCATCTGCGCGGCTTCGAACCACGAGCGCGCCTATCCCGCGATCGCGATCGAGATTCAGCAAGCACTGGGCATAAACGGTTTTGGCTTTGACATGAACGTCGCCTGTTCTTCGGCGACGTTCGGCATTCAGGCCGCCGCCGACATGGTTCGGTCGGGTTCAGTCAAAAGCGCGCTGGTGGTGAACCCCGAGATTTGCACGGGGCATTTGGAATGGCGAGACCGTGATTGTCACTTTATCTTTGGTGACGTCGCAACAGCGACCCTGATCGAAAGGATCGAAGACGCGGATGGCCCGCATTTCGAAATACTCTCGACACGTTGCGCAACCGAGTTTTCCAATAACATCCGAAACAACAACGGATTTCTGCGCCGCACCCGACCTGCCGGACTTGAGGATCGCCGTGACATGCAGTTCATGCAGAACGGCCGGAAGGTGTTCAAAGAGGTCTTGCCGATGGTCAGCAAGCACATCGCGGACCACATGGAATCCGAGGGCGTCAGCAGCGCAGACCTAAAGCGCCTGTGGTTGCATCAGGCGAACAAGACTATGAACGATTTCATCGGTAAGAAAGTGATGGGCCGGCAACCGGCACCCGAGGAACAGCCCAACATTTTGCAGGACTACGCCAACACGTCTTCGGCTGGGTCGATCATCGCGTTTTCAAAATACTCCGATGATTTTGCAGAAGGCGAAGTCGGCCTGATCTGCTCATTCGGGGCGGGGTATTCAGTTGGGTCGGTGATTGTGAAGCGCCACGGATAAGGCACTCATCCTGGCAAACCGGACTCCCTGACTGAAAGCTTTGGATTGGCCCCGGCCCGACAGGGGCCGGTGGTGGCGTCAGCTCACGCTTTCTTCTTCTAGGTGCAGCTTCATTTCGATCAGAACCTGTTGCAGCAGGCTGGTTTCTTTCAGCAGCCGTTTTGCTTCGTTGACCGTAATGATGCCATCTTCAATCGCGGCTTGATACTCGGTCATCAGCATCGCAAAGCGCTGGCTCAACGCAATCACGTCAGAATTCACCCCGCCCGTGCGCGGTGTTTCACTGTTTCGTCCATCATAGGACAGCGTGATATTTTTCAGATCCGCCAAGGCCGAGGTGACGTGCGGAAAATTGGCAACTCCCTCCAGACGGGCAACGGCGTCGACGGGCATAAAGCGGTCGGCATGTTCAGCGTTGTCAGAATAATAACGCCCAAGCGTCGCCTTGGATTTTCCGGTAATCTCGCACGCTGCTTCGATTCCGACATCCTTAACCAACGCTTCGGTATGCTTTTTCAGATAAGCCCCAATATCCGCCATGCTCCACCCTCTGCTGCCTGCCTCCCCAGTGTATTCTTCGTTGCGGGGGAAAGGGAAAAGAAATTTCCCATAACCGAGTCATAATTCAAATGGCATATATTGGCTATCCCTCAGATATGCGGGGGTTTTGTGAGTGAGTGGCGGCAGTTCTTGCCGAGTACGAGTGATTGTGGGGTAATTTTTGAATGCCCTGCTTTGTTTAGGCCGCATGTTGGCCGACGACGTCGCTGTTGTTGTCGTTCGGGTATCCATCCCCATTGAGCCTATGCTCGGCCCTGACAGCAACAACGGCGGCGTCGCTTCTACTGCGACATATGATGGCTTGTCCGCACCGTTCAGGCGTTTTAGACCCGGGACCATGGCAAAGCTGTACTTCAATTATTCTACAATGAACGCAGGCAAATCGACCGTCCTGTTGCAAGCCTCGCACAACTATCGCGAGCGGGGCATGGATACCTATTTGATGACCGCCGCGTTGGACGGACGTGCAGGTGTGGGCAAGATTGCATCCCGAATCGGGATATCGTCGGACGCCGACACGTTCACGGCTCAAGACGATGTTTTCGCAATGATCGAAGGGCGATTGGCGAAAGGTAAAGTCGCCTGCGTGTTTGTCGACGAAGCCCAATTTCTGACCGAAGATCAAGTTTGGCAACTGGCGCGCGCCGTAGACGACCTGAAAGTGCCAGTGCTTGCTTACGGGCTGCGCGTGGATTTTCAGGGCCGTCTATTTCCGGGCTCGGCTGCGTTGTTGGCATTGGCTGACGAAATGCGTGAGGTCCGCACCATATGCGAATGCGGGCGCAAGGCGACGATGGTGATTCGTCAGGACGAAAACGGAAACACCATCACCGAAGGCGCGCAGGTGCAGATTGGCGGGAACGAAACTTACGTCTCGCTATGCCGCAAACACTGGCGTGAGGCTGTGGGCACTTAGACCGGGTTCGGCAGTGGGCGTCCGTCGATAAAGGCGGCCACATTGTCCAGGGCCATATTCCCCATATCGCTGCGCACTTCTTCGGTCGCGGTGCCCAGATGGGGCAACAGTGTCACGTTCTCCATGTCGCGTAGGGCTTGCGGGACCGCGGGCTCAAACTCATAGACATCCAATCCCGCCCCTGCGATCTGGCCGGCACGCAGCGCGGCAATCAATGCAGATTCGTCCACGACTTCTCCGCGCGCGATATTGATCAGAAGGGCCGACGGGTTCATAGCTTCTAGTATCTGCGCGTTGATCAGGTGACGGGTTTCCGCACCGCCAGGGACTGCCAGGATCAGAAAATCGACCCGAGCACCCAGCTCTTTCAGGTCAGGAACATATTCCGCCGGAAAGTCGATCTCTTTCTTGCTGCGGGATTGATAAAGGACCTGCATTCCAAACCCGAAATGACACCGACGGGCGATAGCCTGACCGATGCGCCCCATACCAACGATCCCAACACGTTTGCCCGTCACGTGGTGGCCCAGCATCTGCGTCGGATGCCATCCCTGCCAAGTGCCAGCCCGGACCTGCCGTTCCCCTTCCCCCGCACGCCGGGCTGTAGAAAGCAGCAAGGTCATCGCTATGTCAGCGGTTGCATCCGTGACGGCGCCCGGTGTGTTCGTCACGGCAACGCCTGCGGCCCGCGCCGCATCCACGTCGATGTGATTATACCCAACCCCGAAATTTGCCAGCAATTTGCATCGGGGGTTGGGCACCAGCGCGAATACCTGTTCCGAAAAAAGATCGCCCAAAGTCGGGACCACCACATCGAATTCGGTCAACGCACGCAGCATCTCATCCCGCGTCATCGGTAATGTATCTTCGCGAAACTCGACATCAAACTCTGCCCGCGCGCGGGCTGTGACTACTGCTGTCATAGGGCGGGCAACAAGTAGTCTCATCAGTGCATCCGCCCGCCAACAGGAACGTCACCATCAGGGCCGATCAGAACAATCTCGCCACTTTCATCAGGAAGACCCAACACAAGCACTTCGGACATAAAGCGACCTATTTGGCGCGGGGGGAAGTTCACCACAGCCATCACCTGTTTACCCACCAGCGTGGCCGGGTCGTAATGCGCGGTGATCTGGGCCGATGTCTTACGCTCACCAATTTCATCGCCGAAGTCGATCCACATCTTGATCGCAGGCTTGCGCGCCTCGGGGTACGGTTCGGCACGAACGACTTTGCCGACGCGGATGTCGACCTTGAGGAAATCGTCAAATGAAATCTCATTCACGAGAAAGCTCCTTGGATCGGTCGGTGGCGGCTTTCACGGCACGGTGCAGCAGATCAGGGAAGCCTTCTTCTTCGTGCATCAACACCTCAAGCGCGGCCTGAGTCGTACCGTTGGGAGAGGTCACGTTGATCCGCAATTGCGAGGGGTCGTCATCGGAGGCCATCGCCAGCGCACTAGCCCCGGCCACAGTCGACTTAGCCAGTTTCATTGCCAGATCGTGCGGCAAGCCCTGCGCCTGACCCGCAGCGGCCAGCGTTTCGATCAAGTGAAAGACATAGGCCGGGCCTGAACCGCTAAGGCCCGTTACTGCGTCCATCTGAGATTCGTCATCCAACCGGACGGTCTCGCCAATGGCTGACAACAGGTCTTCGGCCAGCGCGACATCGTCATTCGATGCGACAAAATTCCCGATCAAAGCTGTGATCCCCTGTCGGATCGCTGCGGGTGTATTTGGCATCGCGCGCACGATCGGCGTGTCCGTGCCCAAAACGGCTTCGAAGGTGGCAATCGACGTCCCCGCCGCGACCGAGATAAACAGGCTGCCGCCGCCGCCCAGCGCCTTGATCGCAGGCAGGGCCTCGCCCATCATCTGCGGTTTGACAGCCACCAGCACCACAGCGGGGGCTTCGGGCAGCGGTGTGTTGATATTGACGCCCTGCGCCTTCAACCAGTCCGATGGATACGGGTCCACAACCCAGACCGATGACGCAGGAAGGCCATGCTCCAACCATCCAGCGAGCATGGCCGATCCCATCTTGCCGCAACCCAGAAGCACCAGCCCCTGTTCGGCGACGCGTGACATATCCATGATTGCCCCTCCCCCTTACTTGTCGGTTCGGAGCAAAGCTTTACGCGCGCCCGTAGGCCTCTGCAATGGCGACCTGCATCGCGTCTTCGGGATCGCGGTTGCCCCATGTGACCAACTGGATCGCGGGGTAATACCGCTCGGCGCTCAGGACGGCTGCGGTGATCATCGTGTCGATTTGTTCGGGGCTGGCCATCTGTCCGCCAGCAAGAACCAGACCGTAACGATAGACCATCAGTTTCTGGTTGGCCCAATAGGTAAAGGCACCCGCCCAGCACTGATCATTCATCTTGTTCAGCAGTTCGTACAACTCGGACTCACGCTCGGACGGCGGGTCCATTTCAAACGAACACACCATGCGCAGGGTTTCGTCATAGTTCGACCAGGCCAGCGTGATTGAGTAGGTACGCCACTGCCCTTCGACAGCCATGGCGATCTGGTCATCCCCGATCCGGTCAAAGTCCCAGTCGTGGTGCTCAGCCAGGTGCTCAACAATATCTATTGGATGAAGATCTTCTTCGAGAAACTGCTCGGAAAGGGCCATAATGCCACCTCACTAATCTCTAGCATTTTGGGGCTGGCAGCGCCCCAGCGCTAGTTGCCTGCTCTACAAGCCGGGCTTCCCCCGTGGGCCTGTACTAAATATGGTGCGCTGCCAGTACCCGTCTGGCAACCCTATTTATTGGGGATAACAGCAATAAGTTGTGGACGAACGGTCACGGCGATCAAAATATTGGCGTCGCGTGCAGCTTTGTCTTGATTAAATTCTGCAAGGCGGCAAGATGCACAACACCGCACAATCCCTACCCGGATCGCGCGGCGTTTCTCTTGCATCGAAAATTTGGATTCGGACGTTACTTGTCCAGTTTCGCCTCAAGCGCTGCGATGCGTTCTTCCAGCGCGGCATTCTCTTCGCGCGCTTTTTGGGCCATCGCACGGACCGCGTCGAATTCCTCGCGCGTCACGAAATCCCGATCCGCCAGCCAGCGGTCGATCATCGACTTCATCGCATTTTCGGCCTCTTCCCGCGCACCCTGTGCTACGCCCATGGCGTTGGTCATCAATTGGGATACGTCGTCCAGAATCTTATTGCGGGTCTGCATGGCTTTTCTCCGAAATCGCGGTTGATCCCTATATGGGTAAAGTTTGCGTCAGGCTCAAGGTTGACTTGCCCCATAAAGCACGGGCAATGAGACGCACATGCAGGCTGTTCTGAATTTCCCCGATCTGTCGCCCGAGCTGTTCTCAATCTCACTCTTCGGGATGGAGTTCGCGCTGCGCTGGTACGCACTGGCTTATATTGCAGGCATTCTGATCGCGTGGCGCTTGGGTGCAATGGCGCTGCGGCGACCTGCCCTTTGGCCAGAATCGACCCCACCCATGAAGCCCGAGCAACTGGAAGACCTGCTCACATGGATCATTCTCGGCGTCATTCTGGGGGGTCGGCTGGGTTTCGTGTTGTTTTACCAACCCGCTTATTACTTGGCGAACCCGCAGGACATTCTAAAAGTCTGGCAGGGCGGAATGGCCTTTCACGGCGGACTGCTCGGAGTGGTCGTTGCCTCTTATCTGTATGCGCGTCGCCACAAGGTTCCGGTATTGTCCTTGGCCGACCTTATCGCACACGCGGTTCCGCCGGGGTTGTTGCTGGGGCGGTTGGCAAACTTTGTAAACGCGGAATTATGGGGACGCCCGAGCGAGCTGCCCTGGGCCGTCATTTTCCCCGGTGCGGCCGCGCAGGATTGCCCCGGCGTACTTGCTGGCATGTGCGCGCGGCACCCATCGCAACTCTATGAAGCGGCGCTGGAAGGGGTGCTGCTGGGGGCGGTACTGTTGTGGCTGGCCTATCGGCGCGGTGCGTTCAAGACACCCGGTTTGATCATGGGGGTTTTCCTGGCCGGTTACGGTGCCTCGCGATTTATTGTCGAGTTTTTCCGGCAGCCGGACGCACAATTCATCTCGCCCGGTAATCCGCTGGGGCTGGCGTGGCATATCGGCGGCTATGGGCTGACAATGGGTCAGTTGCTATCGATCCCCATGATCGCACTTGGCTTATGGTTCGCGCTGCGTGCGCGATCTGTTCGATGACTCTGACCGATCACCTGCTTGCGCGCATCGCGCAAGACGGCCCGATGAGCGTGGCCGACTACATGACCGAATGCCTGCTGCATCCAACTCAGGGATATTACTCCACCCGCGACCCTCTGGGTGCTCTGGGCGATTTCATCACAGCGCCGGAAATCAGTCAGATGTTTGGCGAACTGATCGGATTGTCGCTGGCTCAAGCCTGGATAGATCAGGGTCACCCCAACCGCTTTGCGCTTGCCGAGCTGGGTCCGGGGCGCGGCACGTTGATGGCCGACATTCTGCGCGCAACCCGCAACATTGAGGGCTTCCACGACGCCGCGGAAGTCACCTTGCTGGAGGCTTCCCCGATCCTTCGACAAATCCAGTCGGATACCCTGAACGGATACACGCCGCGCTGGATCGAAACGGTTGCCGACCTGCCCGATGCACCGCTGTTCCTTGTTGCAAACGAATTCTTCGACGCCCTCCCCATACGTCAGTTCCTGCGCGACGGCGATGGATGGCGCGAGCGTCTGGTCGGGCGTGAAGGCGAATCACTGACGTATGGTCTGGGGGCACAGGCATCTCAGGTGGCACTGATGGATCGGCTGGACGATACACAAGATGGTGATCTCGTCGAACTCTGCCCATCCGCAATTCCAATTATCACCGTTTTGGCAGGCCGGATCGCGACGCAGGGCGGAGCCGGGCTGATTGTTGATTATGGCGACTGGCATTCGCTGGGCGATACCTTGCAGGCCGTTCGCAAGCATCAGCGGGCAGACCCTTTGCAGGCACCGGGACAGGCCGATCTGACCGCCCAAGTCGATTTCGAGCCACTGGCAACCGCCACACGCGCCGCCGGATGTGCCCACACGCGCCTGACGCCTCAGGGGGTATTTCTGGAACGGTTGGGAATAACCGCGCGCGCGCAGAAGCTTTCTGCGACTCTCGGCGGGGTCGAGCTTGATAAACTGGTTTCCGCACATCGCAGGTTGACGCATCCGAATGAAATGGGAAACCTGTTCAAAGTACTGGGCCTCTACCCTTCCTATGCCTCCCCCCCTCCGGGACTGGAAACATGACACTGGAAATTCTGACTTCGGACATGCTGTCCTCTGTTCGCCACGGGTTCTTCAGCCGTCGCGGAGGCGCGTCTTCCGGCATATTCGCCGGGCTCAACTGTGGGTATGGATCTTCGGATCAGACCGAGGCCGTAGCGATCAACCGCAATCGGGTCGCGGAAGCAATGGAAGTTACGCCCGACGCAATGATTGGGGTTCATCAGGTCCACTCTCCAATCGTGCTGTCGGTCGACGGACCGATAAATGGGGAAAAGCCCAAGGCTGATGCGGTGGTAACATCGACGCCCGGTCTGGCGCTCACGATCCTGACAGCGGATTGTCAGCCAGTTCTGTTTGCCGACCCCGACGCACAGGTCATCGGCGCAGCCCATGCAGGCTGGAAAGGCGCGCTGGATGGCGTTTTGGAGGCCACGCTCGACGCGATGGAGGCATTGGGCGCAAGTCGCAAAAATACGATTGCAGTGATCGGACCGACGATTTCGCAGACAGCCTATGAGGTGGGTCCAGAATTTCTGGACGATTTCGTCGCGGATTCCCCAGACAACCTGCGGTTTTTTGCGAACGGCACTGGCGACAGGCTTCAGTTCGACCTGCCCGCATTTGGCCTTCACAGGCTGCGACAGGCGGGAATCGGTCAAGCCGAGTGGACTCGGCACTGCACCTATTCCGATCCGGTTAGATTTTATTCCTATCGCAGGGCGACCCACGCCAAAGAAGCCGACTATGGCAGACTGATTTCAGCAATCAAATTGTAAACCAAGACCGAATTGTGGCGATATCGCCGCTTTTTCGCCACATTCTTTGTGTCTATCTGAGTCGGAACAAATTGAGTTTTATTGTCCGCTCTCAGGTGCTTATCTGCCGATGCTCCAGCAGTGCGAGACAGTATGAAGAAAGAGGAGCTGCCAACCTTCATTTTGTCCTGAATTGATCCCGGATCAGCCTTATCGGCGCCTCAATATGGCGTCACATTGGCTAACCATAGGGAACGGGGTGTCAAACCCCCGAGGAGCAGGAACACAAAATGAAGATCAAATCTCGCTTTCTCAGCGCCGTTGTTGCGGCGAGCAAAGAGAAGGGGCTGGAGATGCCGTGGAAACACGTTTCCAGCCGCTCGGTCAGAGTTGCGCGCCGTTTGGCAAAGCAAGGCTGACCGACATGCCCAGGGTACCAAGCTGCCGGTCCCCAGGGCCAAGAAACACGCCGGAGGGGTGCTCCGGTCCGGTGTGTGGCCTGCCGCAGGTATTCAAAGCGGTCAGGTTCAGGGGCATGTGTGCGCCGGCAATTTCAGCCTGCTTTGGTGTGAGTTTGTTTGGGGGGTCAAAATGTTGGCCAAAGGTCTGCGGATTATTTTTTCATCGCGTCGTCGAATCGACCGCCGCCTTAGGGTCGCCCTTTCAATCAAAACAAAAAATAAGACTAATCAGACGGGTCTCTTTCGAGAGGTCACTCCGTCTGAGCGGGTACTAGAAGGGACGGAATAACTATGCCTATTCCACATTCGCTCTCACGGGCTGCCAGGAATGCCGTTGATACTTCGGCAATGCTGCAAGATGCCTCAAGATCGCCGAACAAACCCAAGGCGCAGCTGCGGCGCTATGAGGTCAGTTCGCTGATGCCAAACGGTGACGTTTCGCAGACACGGCACATAGCACCGGCTTTGCCGATGTTTGAAGATGCATTCTGCGCATTTACGCGCGGTTCACTGGTTGAAACAAAGACGGGTCCCTTGGCGATCGAAGACCTGCTGCCCGGTGACACCGTTCTGACGCAGGACGGTTCCTCGCAAACTGTTTTGTGGAAAGGATCGGTCACTCTTGTCCCAGGGCGCGAGGACTCGCGCGGGCGCACCCGCCCCTTGACCCGCATCATGGCGGACACGTTTGGGATGCAGAAACCTTTGTCTGGCGTAATCGCGGGTCCGGCCGCGCGTATCGTCGGGACACCGGCCCATCTGCGCCACCTGCATGGCAACGAAACGATTTTGACACCGGTCCACGAATTTCAAGACGGGATGAGTGTTATCGAAACCCTTCCGCCCACTCCGATCGAGCTGTTTCACATCTGCCTAAAGCGGCACTCGGTCATCAAGGTTGATGGGCTTCAGTTCGAAACTTACCACCCGGGGGTAAACGCAGTTCGGATGATCAGTCATTCGCTGCGGTCAATCTACCTGAACCTGTTTGCGCATGTCGATTCGCTGAACGATTTCGGCCCGCTGTTGATGCCACGTGCCGGTGACGGAGAAGTAGACGCAATCACAGCGTAAACACAAAAAAATTGCTGCAAAGTGGGGGCTTTATGCAGGTTTTACTAGGTTGGGCACTGTTCTTGCTCGTCACGGCGATTCTACCGCCATGTTGTGCTGCGCATAAACGCGCGCGGTTCAAGCCATCCGGCTCATTCGTTCTTCCAGCACGTCAAAAGGTACGCCGGGCTCGTCCTTAGCGCCCCGGATCACAAGCGACGTTTTCACGCTTGCCACGTTCGGAGTGGTCAGAAGTTCACCTGTTAGAAATTGCTGAAAACTGCTTAGGTCCGGGGCCACGCATTTCAGGATGAAATCGACCTCGCCATTCAGCATGTGACACTCGCGCACCAGAGGCCAGTCGCGGCAGCGTTCTTCAAAAGCGCTGAGTTCGGATTCGGCCTGGCTTTCCAGTCCGACCATGGCAAAGACCTGAACTTCGAATCCCAACTCGCGCGCGTTCACCTCGGCATGATACCCGCGGATCAGCCCTGAATCTTCCAGCGTGCGCACACGCCTTAGGCAGGGCGGGGCTGAAATTCCCACTCGCTTTGCCAGTTCGACATTGGTCATGCGACCGTCTGCCTGCAATTCCGCCAGAATCTTGCGGTCAATCTCATCCAGCCGTGTCGCGACCATTCAATGCTCCTGAATTTTCGGTTGTTATATCAGCACCCCAAAGATGCGCAATAATCTTTCGCGTATGCGCAATTTTCTTTATTTTCAGTGTTCTTTTTTTAGGCGCTTTTCGCTGAACGCATAGCGGATGTGTGACAGGTAGGGGCTTTAAGCGCCGCACTGTGGTCGTTATATCCATTCGCCAAGGGGCCAAGTGCCCAAAACAGGCAGATCGAGTTGGGGGTACCATGGCCGAAACACGTCACACGAAGGTTCTGATCATCGGATCGGGACCGGCCGGTTATACAGCGGGCGTCTACGCCAGCCGCGCGATGCTTGAGCCGATTCTGGTTCAGGGCATTGAACCCGGCGGTCAGTTGACCACCACCACCGAGGTTGAGAACTGGCCCGGCGATACAGAAGTTCAGGGTCCCGATCTGATGGTTCGCATGCAGGACCACGCCAAAGCGATGGGTTGCGAAATCATCGGCGACATCATCAATGATCTGGACGTCTCGAAACGTCCGTTCACCGCCAAGGGTGACAGCGGAACGGTTTATACGGCCGATGCCGTCATTCTTGCCACGGGCGCCCGTGCCAAGTGGCTGGGCCTGCCGTCGGAAGAAAAGTTCAAGGGTTTCGGCGTATCCGCCTGTGCAACCTGTGACGGGTTCTTCTATCGCGGACAAGAAATCGTGGTGATCGGCGGTGGCAACACTGCGGTCGAAGAAGCGCTGTTCCTGACCAACTTCGCCAGCAAAGTGACATTGATCCACCGCCGCGACGAATTGCGGGCCGAGAAAATCTTGCAGGACCGGCTGCTGAAGCACGAAAAGATCGAGCCGCTGTGGTTCCACGAGCTTGAAGAAGTCATCGGCACGGATGCCCCTCTGGGCGTTGAAGGCGTGCGCGTCAAGAATGTGAAGACCGGCGAAGTCACCGAGATCCCATGCAAGGGCGTCTTTGTCGCGATCGGCCACGCGCCTGCGAACGAGCTGGTCAAAGACTCGCTGGAAACCCATATGGGCGGATATGTCGTAACCAGGCCTGGCTCGACCGAAACGTCGGTTCCGGGCGTCTTCGCGGCGGGTGACCTGACCGACCACATCTATCGCCAGGCTGTGACCAGCGCCGGTATGGGTTGTATGGCTGCATTGGATGCGGAACGTTTTTTGGCCGAGCAGGAGTAACGTGATGATGGAGTTCTCCGGCCCGGTCTGGAGAATTCTGTTTCTATCCCAAATTAGCGCCCCTTTGGTTCCCGCTCAGGCACCCGAGGGGCGTTTTCATTATTCCGGGAAAATCGCTCTCTACGCTTCTCTTAGCGCCGAAGGGGCGGGTGTTGCCATCCGTCGATATGTCTCGCCCAACGACCCACCAAGAATATTGCAGAGGGCAGAAGTATCGGGCGCAAGGTTGATCGACCTGCGCGGTCAGCACAAAGCGTCGATAGTTTGGCAAGATATCCATAAAGAACATGGCTTTTCACCAACATGGCGGTTCTCAGATCAAGCACGTGCCAAACACGCTGACGGTTTGATCTACAGCTCTCGGACCCGCCCAGAGCTGAGCCACATTGTGCTGTTCAATCTTTCCCCGGCCATTATTTGCGCCCACGCTCCGGCAACCCCGTGGGAACCATCCTATTCTCAACCATAACTTGACCCATAGCCCCAGCCGCTCCAGACTCGGGCGCAAGAAATGCGAATACAGGTGGCTTGATTGAAAAGCGTTCTTTGGCAAGGCGGGTGGGCAACCCGGCTGCGGATTGGCAGCGGCTTAATCCTGTTTGCCTTCGCTTTCTTTCACTTCATCAATATTGGCCTGGGCCTATTCCACACCGATTATCTGCACGATATGCAAGACGGTCGCCACGCCGTCACACGCCATGATATCGGCAGCGCGGTTCTGTACGTGGCCTTGTTCACCCATTTCGGGCTTGCCCTGTATTCCATTAGCCAACGCCGCACATTGCGAATGCCGTTTAACACCGCCCTGCAAGTGGTACTGGGTTTGCTGATCCCGCTGCAATTGATCGCGCATATCGTGCACACGCGCTACGCGCATGAGATATACAACGTCAACGACGAGATGGGGTATATCATCGCCCTGATGTGGCCCAGTTCCGCGATCTACATGCAAAGCCTTCTGTTGCTGGTCGTCTGGGTTCACAGTTGCATCGGGCTGCATATGTGGCTTCGCCTCACCCGTTGGTGGTCAAACGTAGCCCCCTATCTGATCGGGTTGGCGGTTTTTGTTCCGTCCTTTGCCCTTGCAGGCCTGCTGACCGAGGGTCGCAGGATTTGGACCGATTTTGCTGATCCTTCACTGCGCGAACAATATATCGAACATTACAACTGGCCCTCACCCGAAGAGTTTCAGGCCCTTTTCAGTGTAAAAGACAACGCAATGATGGCGTTCTGGATTGCACTGGCTGCGTCCATTGCCGTGTTTCTTGGTCGCAAACTCTGGCGGCGCAGACATTCTGTGCGGGTCAAATACGTCGAAGGCCCCGAAGTCGTGGCAGAGAAAGGCATGACGCTGCTGGAAATCTCGCAGGCCAACGGCATCCCCCACACCGCCCTTTGTGGCGGCAAGGGACGCTGCACGACTTGTCGCGTGATCGTAGAAGACGGTGCCGAGAAACTTCCGGCCCCCAGTGACGTTGAAGCCCGCAGTCTGGCAGCCGTCAGCGCACCCGATGGTGCTCGGTTGGCGTGCCAGATACGCCCGACCGAACCGATCACGGCTTTTCGCATGTTCCGCCCCGACGGAGGGCGGCAGCGCGCACATGCCAGTCAGGGTCAGGAACGCAAACTGGCCGTGTTATTTCTGGATATGCGGGGATTCACCTCGCGGACCACGGGGCAGTTGCCTTACGACATTGTCTTTCTTCTGAACCGGTTTTTTGATGCCATCGTTCCGGCCATCACCGCTGACGGGGGTGTGGTTGATAAATACATGGGCGACGGGCTGCTGGCCGTGTTTGAAACGCCTGATGCCGAAAGTTCGGCAGAAGCGGGTTTGAAGGCAGCGGCAGATGTCAGTCACGCCCTCATGCGGTTCAATCAGCAGCTGGAAGCCGAAGGAAGCCCGCGCATTCGCATCGGAATGGGCCTGCATCTGGGCGATTTAGTTCTTGGTGAAATCGGTGCTGCGGGAAATGCCGCACGCACCATCATCGGCGATGCAGTCAATGTGGCCAGCCGGTTGGAGGCCGAAACAAAGGCATTGAAAGTGGAACTTCTTGTCTCAGACGACTTGCTGAAGATTGCCGGGTACCAAGGCGATCTGAACGGGATGAAGTCCTTTCAGCTGCGCGGTGTGACCCGACCGATTCCCGCTCTGCCTGTCCAAAGCGCGGCGGACCTATTGGAAAGTGCTTCCTCATAGGAACACATTCACGTTTTGGCACCATTTTGCCGACCATTGCTGGAACCACGGTCGTAATTTCCGCCGGATGTCAGAAAATCCTTCCATTCCGCGAAAAAACCGCGCATTTCGTCCTTTGTTTCATGAATGTATATGGACTTCGCCCAACTGTCGGGGCAAATGCCCCGCAAACGCCTTTGAATCACTGGCAAAACCGCACTTCGACAAGAGTATTACAATGACGATGTTAAGCAATCTCGCTCCAATCCCTGAACTATATGTTTCCTACGAATCCGCGCAAAAACTGAAAGTAGAAGCCGCTGACCTGACAAGCTGGGACCTGAGCCCGCGCCAGATTTGCGATCTGGAGCTTCTGATGAATGGCGGGTTCAACCCTCTGAAGGGGTTTCTGACCGAGGCTGATTACGACAACGTCGTAGACAACATGCGTCTGGCCGACGGCACCTTGTGGCCCATGCCCATCACGCTGGACGTCAGCGAAGAGTTTGCCGATACTATCGAACTGGGTCAGGACATCGCTCTGCGCGACCAAGAGGGCGTGATCCTTGGCACCATGACCGTGACCGACCGTTGGACCCCGGACAAGGCGCGCGAGGCTGAGAAAGTGTTCGGCGCAGATGATGACGCACACCCGGCGGTGAACTACCTGCATAACGTGGCAGGCAAGGTTTATCTGGGCGGTCCCGTTGTCGGCATCCAGCAACCCGTCCACTATGATTTCCGCGCCCGTCGCGACACCCCGAACGAGTTGCGCGCCTACTTCCGCAAGCTGGGCTGGCGTCGCATCGTTGCGTTCCAAACCCGCAACCCACTGCACCGCGCGCATCAGGAACTGACGTTCCGCGCAGCCAAAGAAGCGCAGGCCAACCTGCTGATCCACCCGGTTGTCGGCATGACCAAGCCCGGCGACGTCGATCACTTTACCCGCGTGCGCTGCTATGAGGCGGTTTTGGACAAATACCCGGCCTCGACCACCTCGATGTCGCTGCTGAACTTGGCGATGCGCATGGCTGGCCCGCGCGAGGCGGTTTGGCACGGCCTGATCCGCGCGAACCACGGCTGCACGCACTTCATTGTCGGGCGTGACCACGCTGGCCCAGGCAAGAACAGCCAAGGCGAAGATTTCTACGGCCCCTATGACGCACAGGATCTGTTCCGCAAGTTCCAGGACGAGATCGGCCTTGAGATGGTTGACTTCAAACACATGGTCTATGTGCAGGAGCGCGCCCAGTACGAACCGAATGACGAGATCGAAGACAAGGACAACGTCACGATCCTGAACATCTCGGGCACCGAACTGCGCCGCCGTCTGGCCGAAGGTCTGGAAATCCCCGAATGGTTCAGCTTCCCCGAGGTTGTGGCCGAGCTGCGCAAGACCAAACCGCCGCGCAGCCAACAGGGTTTCACCGTGTTTTTCACCGGTTTCTCGGGCTCGGGCAAATCCACCATCGCCAACGCCTTGATGGTCAAGCTGATGGAAATGGGTGGCCGCCCCGTGACGCTACTGGACGGCGACATCGTGCGTAAAAACCTGTCGTCGGAACTGGGCTTCTCGAAAGAGCACCGCGACCTGAACATCCGTCGCATCGGCTATGTGGCCAGCGAGATCACCAAAAACGGTGGCATCGCTATTTGTGCACCGATTGCGCCCTACGCAACCACGCGCCGCGCGGTTCGGGAAGATATCGAACAGTTCGGTGCCTTCTGTGAAGTTCACGTCGCGACCAGCATCGAGGAATGTGAACGTCGCGACCGCAAGGGCCTGTACAAGCTGGCGCGCGAAGGCAAGATCAAGGAATTCACAGGAATTTCTGACCCTTATGACGTCCCCCAAAACCCCGAGTTGAGCGTCGAGACCGAGAATGTCGATGTCGACAACTGCGCCCATCAGGTGCTGCTCAAGCTGGAAAGCATGGGCCTGATCGCAGCGTCCTAAGACAGCGCATATGTTCTATGAAAGGCCCCCGCAGCGCGAGGGCCTTTTGCATTTCTGGTTAAAGTTCTGCGCGCAGGGCTGCGACCGCGCGGCCTTCGAAATCCCCAAACTCCGCAGCCTTGGCCTGAATCGCTTGCAACCGAGGCAAGCGGGCTGCGTAATCCTCGGGCGACAGGGATTGGATCGCTTGCTGAATATCAGCCTCGGATTCACATATGATCATGCCCGAACTATCCATGAAATCGTCGATATTCGGGCAACCCCAATAGATCGGCACAGTTGAACACAGAATCGCGTCGGTCAGTTTTTCGGAGAAATAGTTTTTCTCGCGCACGTTTTCGATCACTACGGAATAGCGATAAGGCGCAAGGCCGTCGGATTTTTGGTCAAAGGGGTTATAGCCCCGCCCCATGATATCCACGTCCGCATCAGTTTCCCGCACCCAGTCGATGACAGAATGGCGCAACTGGTGCCCTTCGAGATCACGTTTGCCTGACGCGATCAACGAACAGGATTTTGACTTGGTCACATCCAATTCGCGCCAGTTTGGAATCATTGTGACGCCATAGGGCAGGAATACCGCGTTCGGGATACCTTGCAGCAAAACATCATGAAACGTCAGGACGCGGAAAAACCGCCGCCACGTCCAGCGCAGCATCCGGTCGTGTTTGGCGTGGATGGCCGAAGGTTCGCCCATCATCAGGGAAATCTGCGCACGGGTGCCCCGGCGCAGGCGTAGATGCACAGTTGAATTGGGGTACATGATCAAGTGATCGGTGGGCTCAAGGTCCCCGACGGATTTGCCGATCAGTCGCTCGGGGCACCCCTCGGGCCAGATCAGGTCAGCCAGGGGTAGCGATGACAGCTTTGGCCCCAAACGATTTCCATAAGGCAATATTGCAATGGCGGGTTCGGTCATACAGACACCTCTGGCAGGTTGACCTGACCACGCATTAGAACGTGACCACGCCCGGCAACCTTTATACCAGTCATCGCATCAGAAGGCCCGACGCGGGTCACGGTCGCTTGACCGGGGCGTCCCATGTCGTGCCCCTGTTCGGCTGTGAACCTATCCTTCGCCATCAGACCATGTTTCCACAGATAGGCGGCCATCGCCCCGGTTGCCGAACCGGTAAAGGGGTCCTCGGGCGGGCTGGGTGGCGCCAGCAACAAGCGCGAGAATGTGTCTCCTGCATCGGTTGCGCCCTTCAGCGTGACAAGAAAAGGTTCCGCCATGTCAGACCCAGAAAACCCTGCCATTTCTGACACATCCCGAAGTGCCTCGACATTCAACTTGGCTGCTCGCAAGGCGTCGTGATCATGCAGCACCGTAACGCAAAAAGGCAGTCCCGTAGATACAAACTGCGGTGGAGATATGATGTCGTCCTGAGACAAACCAATCGCCGCAGCCACCAAATCGGCGGGAACATACGCACCAAACTGTGGCGCGACCTGAATCATCTCGATCTCATCCCCGATCAGGCGGATCGAAACAACACCGGCACCCGTTTCCAGCGTCAGCGTATTTCCCTGAATTAACCCACGGGACCGCATGGCCGCGACAGTCGCAATGGTTGGATGACCGGCAAATGGGATTTCTCGGCTGGCCAGAAAGTAGCGGACCCGGATGTCGGCGACCTCGGACGGTCCTGTAAACGTGCACTCGACAAGCGAGGTCTCTTGCACAAAGGCCATCGAGGTGTTGTCAGATAGGGCCGCCCCACCGTGGACCACGGCGCAACCGTTTCCACCAAATGCCCTGTCGGTAAAGGCATCTACCCAGTCAAAATCAAACCAGCTCATTTCCGCGCGCTCTTTCTTATGCAAACCGTCTCCGGTTCGCATAACTCGCCCGACGGACAGCAGATGTCACGTGGAAAACGTCAGAGGGGCCGTGCTCAGTGCACGGCCACCGGCGAGAAGTCATGCTCGCGCGCAAGGTTGAACGCCAGCTTGCGGTCGGCAACCAGCGCCAGTTGCTGACCGTCCGAGTCGTGGACCGCATAGAGCAGATCCAGATCCCCTGCCTGTTCGCGCAGTTCCCGCGGCAGATCAGCGACTTCGACCGTTTTGACATAGACGATCCGGTCGCCTTCGGCGTTCAGTTCTATCGGCGTATTCATTGCTCTTACCCCTTTCTTATGTTGATCGTTTGCACCACGGTTTCCGGCACGGCGCGGGTCAGATCCACATGCAGCAGACCGTTTTCCATGATCGCCTCGCCTACCTCGACCCCGTCGGCCAGCACGAACATGCGCTGGAACTGACGCGCCGCGATGCCGCGATGCAGGAATATGCGCCCCTCGCTGTCGTCGCGTTGACGACCCCGGATCACCAGCTGGCGATCCTCGATGGTGATCGACAGATCCTCTTCCGCGAACCCGGCTACCGCCAGAGTGATACGATACGAAAAATCCGAGGTCTGCTCGATGTTATAGGGCGGGTATCCTTCATTTCCGGCCTTTGCAGACCGTTCCAAAAGGCGTTCCAATTGCTCGAACCCCAGAAGATGCGGGTATGAGCCAAGAGTAAGTTTTGACACGTATTTTCGTCCTTTATTGTCAAAGCGACGTGTTTTGCGGCCCCTTTTTGGCAACCGCATGCTATAGAATATGGGAAGAAACCAGGATGTCCACAAGGTCTGGCGGGATAACGCCTGACACACTATCTTGTGTGACAAGCACCACAATAACAACCGAGTCGCCCATGAACGCGCCCACCGATCTTTCAATGAAAACAGATGAGGTTTTAAGGGTGGAGCTGGAGGTTTTTCGCCGCCAGCACCGCGATCTGGATGAGGCGATCGAAGCGTTGCAGGCCAAGGGCACGTCCGATCAACTGACGATCAAACGACTGAAAAAACAAAAACTGCGCCTGAAAGACATCATCCGCCTGATCGAAGACCGTCTGACCCCAGATATCATCGCCTGAACACTCTGTACCGCATTGCCACATAAGCGGATTTGGCTATAGTGCGCGCTCTTTCGAAAGGCAGGGACACAAGCGGATGAGCGACGTGAAAGTGGGGATCATCATGGGCAGTCAATCGGACTGGCCTACGATGAAAGAAGCCGCAGACATTCTGGATGAATTGGGCGTGGCGTATGAAAAGCGCATTGTCTCAGCACACCGGACGCCTGACCGCCTTTGGGACTATGGGAAGACCGCCGTGTCGCGTGGCCTGCAGGTAATTATTGCTGGTGCGGGCGGAGCTGCACATTTGCCGGGCATGATGGCCTCGAAAACGCGGGTCCCGGTAATTGGGGTGCCTGTCCAGACGCGGGCATTGTCCGGGGTCGATTCGCTTTATTCCATCGTGCAGATGCCCAAAGGGTTTCCCGTGGCGACCATGGCCATCGGGTCGGCAGGTGGCGCCAATGCCGGGCTTATGGCCGCTGGCATACTGGCGCTGCAGGACGATGCTCTGGCCGCACGGTTGGACACGTGGCGCGATGCGCTCTCGGCCTCGATCCCGCAGGAGCCTGTCGATGACTGAGATGCTGCAGCCCGGCGCAACGATCGGTATTCTTGGCGGCGGCCAATTGGGACGGATGCTGTCGGTTGCAGCGGCCCGTTTGGGATTTCTGACCCACATCTATGAGCCCGGCGCAAACCCTCCGGCCGGTCATGTGGCCGACCGGGTGACGACGGCAGCATATGAGGACGCCGACGCTTTGAAAGCCTTCGCCGAGTCGGTTGATGTCATCACCTACGAGTTCGAAAACATCCCGACCGAGGCGCTGGACATTTTGGAAACCCACCGCCCCATTCGCCCCGGCCGCGAGGCGCTGCGCGTCAGCCAGGACCGCCTGACCGAAAAGACATTTCTGCAAGGGCTCGGCCTGCAAACCGCACCTTTTGCCGACATTAGCGATCTGGACAGCCTGACAGCCGCGATTGAACAAATCGGAACGCCTGCGATCTTGAAAACCCGTCGTTTTGGTTATGACGGCAAGGGACAGGCCCGACTACGCACCCCCGAAGATGCCGAAACCGCTTTGGCAGACATGGCCGGCGCGCCTGCAATTCTTGAAGGGTTCGTCGATTTCAGTCACGAAATCTCGATCATTGCGGCCCGCGGGCTGGATGGTCAGGTGGCCTGTTTCGACCCCGGCGAAAATGTGCATCGCGACGGCATCCTGCACACCACAACGGTCCCGGCACGTCTGCGCCCCGCACAGCGTACGGATGCGGTTTTGCTGGCGGCCAATATCCTGAACGCTCTGGACTATGTGGGCGTGATGGGGGTCGAGCTGTTTGTAACGCCCGGCGGCCTGATCGTGAACGAGATCGCGCCACGTGTACATAACTCGGGCCATTGGACGCAGAACGGCTGTGCCGTCGACCAGTTCGAGCAGCATATTCGCGCCGTGGCCGGATGGCCCTTGGGCGACGAGCAGCGCCACTCGGATGTGGTGATGGAAAACCTGATCGGTGCCGACATGAACCGCGTGCCGGAACTGGCGCAAGAGCGTAACGTGGCGCTACATCTCTATGGAAAGGCCGAGGTTAAGGCAGGTCGGAAGATGGGGCATTTCAACCGTATCATGCGCTAAGAAATCGCGCTGGCGCGCGATGCCCCCGGCGGGGATATTTTTAGCCAGATGAAGCGCGCGGATCAGGCTAGGAACCGGGCCGCGATATCACCAGCCATGTAGCTGATCCGACCCGCTGCCATTGTGGCGGCAACCCGGTGTGTCTTTGCGTCTAGAATGACCAAATCAGCACGTTGGCCTGGCGCCAGCGTGCCACGATCCTGTAATCCCAGAACCTGCGCCGGACCGGAGGATACAAGCGTCCAGGCACCGGCAAAATCCAGCAGACCGCTTTTGGCCAGCATCAAAGCGGCACGGCGTGGGCTGGGGTAATGGTAATCCGAGGCCAGAGCGTCGCACAGCCCCATGGCTATCAGGTCCAGCGCGCTGGCATTGCCTTTATGCGATCCGCCACGCACTACATTCGGGGATCCTAGAATAACGCGATCGCCGGCAGCGCGGGCGGCTTCGGCGGCCTCAAGCGTTTCGGGAAACTCAGAAATGCGCGCGCCCCGATTTCGCCAGTCGGCCCGGGTTGTCGAGGTCGCGTCATCGTGACTGCCCATGCGCACCCCCTGCCCCTCCAGCGTCGCGCAGAGATCATCCAGCGCCTGAGGCACCTCGGAGCTGCGAGCGTGCATGGATAGCAACATCTCAAAGTGTTTGTCTGGGTTGCGCCCAGCCTTCAGCGCCTGTCCAGTCAGGCGCGGCGGTTTGCGCCCTTCTACCAAGCGGTCATGCGGCAAGTGGTCGTTAAAGACGACATAGGGCACTTGCCACGCTGCGATACGTTCGGGCAAGCCCTTGTAATCGTCCAGCATATGCGTCTCAAACCGCAGTTGTGGCAGCAAGTCCGTTACGACCTGGCCTTTCACCGACGCGATTGCATCAAACACCTGCCCCGCAAATTCAGGGCCGCGCACGCCGCCTTCCCAACTATAGAACTGCGCCAAGACAGCGGTCGTGATCCCGTTGGCGGCAAGCTCGGCTTCGACCGACAGGATACCCTCATCCATCTGTTTCATCGCCCCCCGGCGCGGCGCGATGTGACGTTCGAATCCGTCACCGTGCAGGTCTATGATTCCGGGCAGCAACAGATACCCCGACAGGTCGATGGATCGTCCTGTACAGTCAGGTTGAATGACACCCTCGGCCAATGACAGGTTGGAAATGGTCAGTCCGACGTCCGGCAACAGAACCTTTGCGCCAGTCAGCGTCAGGTTCAGAGCGGTCACTGCGAGGGCTCCGAGACAGGTTCAGAGCAATCCTGCCCAATGCAGATTTCATCAATGATATCCTGCACCCCGTCCAGCCAGGTGATTTCCGGATCAAACTGGCCAAACTCGATAAAATGCAGCGCCTGAGCCATGACGCGGGGGTTATTCATCATGAAGGTGTGGGTCACGGGCAAGACGATATGATCTTTCATCCCGTCGACCTTGGTGGTTTCGACAGAAACCTTGCCGTCATCCTTGCCGTCGATCATTGAGGAAAACAAAGGGTTCAGAGAATTTTCGCCAGCAATTACCCCCAACTCAAAATCAACCGGCGGTAACCGGGCCGGGATCCCTTCTGGACCCCTTCCCAGCGCCAGACCCGCAGGCCCGTGCAGCATCCCGAACACCTCATACGCGCCCAACTCGTCCACCAGTTGGCTTCCCTGATTGGGCGGTCCCAGCATGACCACGCGGCCCAGATTCTCAGGCTGGTTACCCTGCAGCCAATACCGCAAAAGGATCCCCCCCATCGAATGGGCCACAACGTTGACTGTGTCGCCGCCGCAGGCGGCAAACGCCTCGGGCAGAGTTTGGTCGGCCAGTTCGGGGATCGGCAAATCCGTTGAAGGGTAACCGGGCCGCACGACCGTATAGCCATGCGCCTTGAACAACTGCTCCATCACGGTAAAGGACGCCTCGGTACGCGCAAGCCCATGCAACAGCACAACGCATTTTGCCTGCGCCACGGCAGGAAAAAGAAGTAGAGCAAGGGCAAACAGGTATCTCATAGCGGCCAGATAAGCCCAAACAGGGCGCATTAAAACCCCTAGCGCGGCTTCAACTTAAGGACCGCCAGCGCAATGCCACCCAACACCAGTGTCGCACCAAGTATTAAGCGCACCGAAGCTGTCTCGCCCAACAAGATGACGCCGCCTACAATCGCGATGATCGGAACGCTCAACTGGACCACCGCTGCAGTGGTCGGTGCCAACTGCGGCAGGACACGATACCAAAGCGCATAGCCCATTCCAGACGTAACACCCCCAGAGAGGGCGGCCAGCAGGTAACCGTTAGCAGTCATGTGCCAATCGGTGCTGCCGGACCACAAGGCCAATGCGGTGACCGGCAACGCGACAACAAAGTTGGCCGCTGTGCCGGCCAATGCGTCCGGCTCGGATCGGCCAACCAATGAGTAGATGGCCCAGCCCACCCCAGCAGCAGTCATCAGGGCGGCTCCGACTGGGTCCACGCGCAGTTCACCAGACGGCCATAGCACCCAAGCTAGCCCGCCAAGCGCAATCGCGGCCCCGGCAATCTGGCGGGTGCCCGGAGTTGTTCCGGTCACCGATGTCACTGCAAACATGGTGATTTGGACCACCCCAAACAGGATCAACGCGCCCAGTCCCGCGTCCAGTGTCAGGTAGGCAATCGAAAAGCCGATCATATACAAAGACAGGGAACCCGCCCCGGCGATCCGACGCGTGTTTCGCAGCGGCAAATGCCCACCTCTGAGAAAAACCAGCACCGCCAGCACCACAGCCCCTGCCAGAACGCGCATAACGGCAAAACCGGCGGGATCAGCGGCACCGCTTTCAATGGCCAACCGATTAAGAATCGAATTCGCCGCAAAAGCGCACATGGTCAGGGCAGAGAGCAAAAACAGTCGCATACCCATCGCATAGCGGGTTCCACGCCGTTTGCACACTCACTTTCCCGCAACCAAAACCCCAATCTTCTTCTGTTCAAAAATACTTCCGCCGGAGGCATGACCGCGCAGCGGGCATTTCAAACGAAACGGGGCCGCCCGAAGGCGACCCCATCCATAAGCACTAAGGCTTAGACAGCTTACATCATGCCGCCCATGCCGCCCATGTCGGGCATGCCGCCGGCAGGTGCCGCGCCTTCTTTGGCAGGACGGTCTGCAACCATCGCTTCGGTGGTGACCAGCAGGCCAGCAACCGATGCCGCGTCTTCCAGAGCGGTACGAACTACTTTGGCAGGGTCGATCACGCCGAACGAGAACATGTCGCCATATTCTTCGGTCTGCGCGTTGAAACCGAATGCCACGTCGCCGGATTCGCGGACTTTGCCCGCAACAACCGCACCGTCAACACCTGCGTTTTCGGCGATCTGGCGCAGCGGCGCTTCAATTGCCTTACGAACGATGTTGATGCCTGCATTCTGGTCAGCGTTTGCACCTTCCAGAGTTTCCAGCGCTTTACCGGCCTGAACCAGGGCAACACCGCCGCCCACAACAACGCCTTCTTGAACAGCAGCACGCGTTGCGTTCAGAGCATCGTCCACACGGTCTTTACGCTCTTTCACTTCCACTTCGGTCATGCCACCGACGCGGATAACAGCAACACCGCCTGCCAGTTTGGCAACGCGCTCTTGCAGCTTCTCACGGTCGTAGTCCGACGAAGTTTCTTCGATCTGAGTGCGGATCTGAGCAACACGTGCTTCGATCTCGGCTTTCTCGCCAGCACCGTCGACGATGGTGGTTTCGTCTTTGGTGATTTCGATTTTCTTGGCGGTGCCCAGCATGTCCATGGTGACGGACTCGAGCTTCATGCCCAGATCTTCGCTGATGACCTGACCGCCGGTCAGGATTGCGATGTCCTGCAGCATGGCTTTGCGGCGATCGCCGAAGCCCGGTGCTTTGACAGCAGCAATTTTCAGGCCGCCGCGCAGTTTGTTGACAACCAGAGTTGCCAGCGCTTCGCCTTCAACGTCTTCAGCGATGATCAGCAGCGGTTTTTGCGACTGGATCACCTGCTCGAGCAGCGGAACCATCGGCTGCAGCGAAGACAGTTTCTTTTCGTGCAGCAGGATCATGCAGTCATCCAGATCTGCAATCATCTTGTCTGCGTTGGTGACGAAGTAAGGCGACAGGTAACCACGGTCGAACTGCATACCTTCGACAACATCGGTCTCGGTTTCCAGACCTTTGTTTTCTTCGACGGTGATAACGCCTTCGTTGCCGACCTTCTGCATCGCGTCTGCGATTTGCTGGCCGATTTCGGCTTCGCCGTTGGCCGAGATGGTGCCAACCTGAGCAACTTCTGCCGAGTCTTTGACTTCACGCGACGCGTCTTTGATGCCTGCAACGACTTTGGCAGTTGCCAGGTCGATGCCGCGCTTCAGGTCCATCGGGTTCAGACCAGCAGCAACCTGCTTCAGACCTTCGCGAACGATGGCTTGGGCCAGAACGGTTGCAGTGGTGGTGCCGTCACCGGCTTCGTCATTGGTGCGGCTGGCGACTTCTTTCACCATCTGCGCGCCCATGTTTTCGAACTTGTCTTCCAGTTCGATTTCCTTGGCAACCGAGACACCGTCTTTGGTGATGCGCGGCGCGCCGAAGGATTTGTCCAGAACCACGTTGCGGCCTTTGGGGCCCAGGGTCACTTTAACAGCATCGGCCAGGATGTTCACACCTGCCAGCATGCGGTTACGGGCATCGGTGTCGAACTTGACGTCCTTTGCAGCCATGTCGTTTCTCCTTGAGAAATAAGTTGGGAATGAAGATCAGAGAAAGCGCGCGGCTTACTCGATGATCCCCATGATGTCGCTTTCTTTCATCATCAGCAGCTCTTCGCCATCGACCTGAACCTCGGTGCCCGACCATTTGCCGAACAGGATCTTGTCGCCAGCTTTTACAGCCATTGCGATCAGCTCGCCGCTGTCCTTGCGTGCGCCTTCGCCGGTCGCGACGACTTCGCCTTCGCTGGGCTTTTCTTTTGCGCTGTCAGGAATGATCAGGCCGCCTGCAGTTTTCTCTTCGCTTTCGGTACGGCGAACCAGCACACGGTCATGAAGCGGTTTCAATGCCATCTTTGCAGCTCCTTGGGCTCAAAGTTGTTAATCCTCCCCTCGCCGGATGGCGGGGCGTTAGCACTCAGGGTATGCGAGTGATAACGACGCATAGCTAGGGAGTTCAAATCCCCGAGTCAACAAGCCGTGAAGGTTTTTTTGACGTGGGGTCCTATTCCGGCTGCTCCCAACTGTAAGCCCAGTGCTTCAGCCCTTCCTGCCCGGCTTCGGTCAGGCAATAGACGCCCTTTTCTACTTTGTCGAACCAGCCATAGTGATTGTCACGCATCAGGCGGGTGGCTTCAGAAACACCGGTGGCCTTGGCGACCTCGCCCCCCTTGGTGGCACCCTGTTCGGCAAGATGGGCAGCACATCTCAAAGCATCCTGACGGTAGGCAGTAACGATCCCATGCCGAGTGGCGCCCCCGGCGTTAGGGTCGCCTTCCAACCGATCAAATTCGCGCAACAACCGAGCAGCCTTGGCTTTGTTTTTGCGCGGAGCATAAGGGCCGGGGTCGCACTGAACCTCGACTGCACCATCCGCGCGGACAGTGATCAGGCCCAACCCCAAACGCCGGCACAGCGCAACATTGTCCTTCAAAGCACGTCGTGCTGTGCGCCCTGTCGGTTTGCTTACCCCGATATAGACCTGATCCGTTACTTTCAGCCGGGTGATGGCCTGATGGAACAACGCCAATGAAAAGCGCAGCTTCAACTCGACTATCACCGGCTCCTCGCTCTCACGAACGGCTACGATATCAGCCGCGCCAATCTCGCCTTTGACGGTGTAGCCCTGACGCTCTAACAGCGTTTTGATGGGGGGATAGAGGTCCTGCTCGCGGTTCATCCTGCCATGCTAGGCGTTTTGCTGTGGAATGCCAGACACAGATCAGCCTTACCCGCATCCAAGTCGCTTGAACCGACACCTTGAGCAGGGCAAGGTCTCGACACATATAAGTACTTGGTTTAACGGGATGGTGCCGATGCGATTTCTTTTTGTCTTCCTCTTTTCGCTTTTGCCGCTGGCGGTTCATGCCGCCTGCGAAGGGCGGGATCTAAGGCCCGATATTTCGGCTGAGATGCAAGAGGAACTGCAGCAAGCCTTGAAAGATTTCCCATTTCCCGAAGGCAATCACTGGACGGCCACAAAGGGTGACACGGTTCTGCACCTGATTGGTACTGTGCACACCAACGATCCGCGTATGGATGCTGTGATTGAAAGACTGGCCCCGACGCTCAGCCAAGCCGACGCGTTCTATTTCGAGGTGACAAAATCCGAAATGGACGCCTTCGAAAAGCAACTGGCGCAGGACCTCAGCCCGGTTCTGATCACGTCAGGACCCACTTTGATCGACATGGTGTCAGAAGAAGACTGGGCCGCGCTATCCAAGGGGCTGGCCGATCGCGGCATTCCCGGCTGGATGGGTGCGAAAATGCGCCCATGGTTCCTGAGCATGACCCTTGGCATCCCACCTTGCATGATTCAAGACCCGGAAGCCAATCACGGGATGGATGCACGCCTGACAGATCTGGCAGCCGAGCATAACATCCCGCAGCTCTCGCTTGAACGCATCGAAGACCTGATGGCGATGTTCGATGAATTCCCCATGGAACAGCAGGTGCAATCTTTGGTGCGCATGGCGGACGCGTTTGAGAGCAGCGAGGACCAGTTGACCACCATGCTGAATGCCTATCTGGAAGAAAAACACGGCGAGATCATCCAGTTCGCCCGCCTTCAGGGGCTCGAATCTTCGGGTCTTTCAGAAGAAATCTTTGACGAGGAATGGGGCGGTTTCGAACAGCAGCTTCTGGTCGAACGCAACAACAACTGGATGCAGCATATTTTGGGGATTCAGGATCAGATGGCCGTGATCGCAGTCGGTGCTGGTCATCTGGGTGGAGAGCACGGTTTGCTTAACCAACTTGAGCAGGCCGGATACACACTGGAACGTGCCGCATTCTGAGGCAAAGATCACCCTTCGTCGCAGTTTACGCGAGGGCGGGTGACAAGCCCGCAGGACCGCCCTATAAGGCGCGCAAAATGACCATCCTCAGGATCCTGACATGACAACCCTCGTATTTGGACACAAATCCCCCGACACCGATTCCACCGGCTCTCCGATCCTGTGGTCGTGGTACCTGAACGAAGTGAAAGGCGAACAGGCCGAGCCCGTTCTGCTGGGCGAACCCAACACCGAGGCCGCCTTTATGCTGCAACGCTGGGACCTGCCCAAGCCGCGCATCATCGCGGACGTGGACGCAGACGCGCCTGTTGTCATCGTTGACACCAACAACCCTGCCGAGCTGCCCGCCAGCGTCAACAGCGCCGATATCCGCGCCATCATCGACCACCACAAGCTGGTCGGCGGTCTGGAAACCAAAGGCCCCATCGACATCACCGTGCGCCCGCTGGCCTGCACCGCGACCATCATGGTTGACCTGATGGGTGACGACGCTGCCAAAATGCCCGACGCCGTAAAAGGCGCGGCGCTGACCTGCATCCTGTCGGATACGTTGGAGTTCCGCTCGCCCACCACCACCGCGCATGACCGCGCCGTGGCCGAGAAACTGGCGGCTGAGCTGGGTCTGGACGTTTCGGCCTATGCCGCTGACATGTTCGCAGCGAAGTCGGACGTGTCTTCGTTCTCGGACGCTGAACTGATCCGCATGGACAGCAAGGAATATGAGGTAGACGGCACCAAGTTTCGCGTCTCGGTTCTGGAAACCACCGCTCCGGGCGTTGTGCTGGATCGTAAAGACAGCCTGGCCGCGTCGATGGTTGATGTTGCCAAGGAAGACGGCGTCGATCAGGTTCTGCTATTCGTGGTCGACATCCTGAACGAAGAGGCCACCCTGCTGGTCCCCAACGATCTGGTCAAATCCGTCGCCGAGAAAAGCTTTGGCGCAAGCGTCGATGGCGACGCGGTCGTTCTGCCCGGCATCATGAGCCGCAAAAAACAGATCATCCCGAACCTCAAGGTCTGATCTGCCAACCCTGCGATTGAAAAGGCGCTCCCCTTAGGGCGCCTTTATTGTTTGCGCCTAAAGATTTGCGAGATCCGTTTCCATTGGTAATCTGTGCCAAGATACCTTGGGAACACGGGCCAAACCAATCACATGAGCATGCTCAGCTATAGCACGACGCGGGATATCCTGCGGTTTGAAGGCAAGGACCAAGCTGCTTATTGGCGGCGCTTTGCCATGCTGCTGACCTTGTCGGTGATCATCGCCACAATGGGTATGCTGCGCAATTCCGGCGCAGTTGTAATCGCTGCAATGCTGGTTGCCCCCCTGATGACGCCGATCCTCGGAATCGCCTCAGCCATGGTCATGGGGTGGCTAAAGCGGGCGCTGTTTCTGGCCTTGACCGTCTGTACCGCAGCATTCCTGAGCGTTCTGCTGGCATGGTTCCTGGTCTACGTCGCGGACGTACCTCGGGGCATATTGATCCCCGATCAGGTGCTGGCGCGCACTGACCCGGGCACCGAAGACCTGATCGTCGCGCTGGCCGCTGGCGTGGCGGCAGCATATGTGCAGATCAACAGGTCAGAGGCCAGCTTGCTGCCCGGTGCCGCGATTGGTGTGTCGCTTGTGCCACCGCTATCGGCTTCGGGTGTATTGTTGTATTTCGGCGAGCCCGCTGACGCCTATGAAGCCGGGTTGCTGTTTGCGACGAACCTTGGGGCAATTATCCTGTCCGCCTGCGCTGTCTATATAGTCTATGCCGCGCGGTCGGTGATGTTCAGCAAGGGCAAACGCAAACTCAGCTTTACAGCCAGCGTTTTCGTTACCCTTGCGTTTCTGGCTGTCGTGGTCCTGCAATTGGGGAAATCCACGTATAACCGGTACCTTGAAACCAGAACCGAGGCTCGCGTCGCTCAGGCGATCCGCGATTGGGCTGACCCGGTTTCGGTCGAGATCATCCGCATCGACGTCAGCGCCAAGCGCAAACACGCAGACCTGTGGCTGATCGTCGACCTGCCCATCGAAGCAGCCTTCAAGGTGTCCTCGATCGCGGGGCTACTGCCTGACAGCCTACGAGAAACTCCGCTAGTGGACGTATTGGAGGATGAGCTGGGCCCTGGCTACCTGATTGTCGTAAGGTTCCAGAACAGAATTGGTGCGCAACTCATACTGGGGACCGAGAATGTCCAGCAGGCCCCGGACGTGGACAAGCTGTCAGAAGAAAACTGATAAGCACCCACACAAACGTCAGGAAATTGCATTGCGGGATGGTCAAAGCGCATCAGCTTTGCCATAGCTGACGCAAATGCGATATCTGTGCCCGGGGGCGATCAAATGACCCAGATCATTCATACACTTTCTGACATTTCTGACCGATACAAAGCCCTGTTCGTGGACCTGTGGGGCTGCGTCCATAACGGCATCACCGCCTACCCCGAGGCAGTCGCGGCTTTGCAGGACTACCGCGCCAAGGGTGGAGTTGTTGTTTTGGTCACCAACTCCCCTAAACCCCGCGCGGGGGTGGCAGAGCAACTCGTGCAGTTCAACGTCCCCGAAGACGCCTATGATACAATTGCCAGCAGCGGCGATTCTGCCCGTTCAGCCATGTTCCGGGGCGCTGTCGGTGAGAAAGTTTACTTTATGGGGGAATGGGAGCGAGATGCAGGTTTTTTCGAGCCGCTGAAGCTTTTGCATCATCCCATCCAGATTGAGCGGGTTCCCCTGAGCGAAGCCCAAGGGATCGTCTGTTGCGGTCCATTCGACCCAATGGCGGACCCGTCCGTGAACCGCGCAGATTTCCTTTATGCCAAGCAAAAGGGCATGAAGTTGCTTTGCGCCAACCCAGACATTGTTGTTGATCGCGGTGAGGTACGAGAATGGTGCGCCGGCGCTTTGGCCAAGCTTTATACGGATATGGGGGGCGAAAGCCTGTATTTCGGCAAACCGCACCCGCCAATCTATGATCTGGCACGTCGCAGGTTACAAGAACTGGGTCACGACTTCCCTGATGGCGATCTTTTGGTGATCGGTGACGGGCCACATACTGACATTCTGGGCGGAATGGGCGAAGGGATTGATTCTCTGTTCATCTCGGGCGGGCTGGCCGCCGCTGAAACCAAAACGTCGCACCATCCCCACCATGAATCTCTAACCGATTATATTGCAAGGGAAAACATCAATCCAACCTACACAATCGGCCGATTGCGCTGATCAGAAAGGGCTTGATTTTCTGCGCTTGCGAAGTAATAAAGTTGCCCAATATGGGCGACTTTGGTTTTTTTGTTGCCCAATCGAATCGAGTGAGGGCGACATGTTGGACAATCTTCCACGCGGCACGATCTGTATTGAAGACATCGAAATGGGCATGACCCGTCACCTGCGCAAAGTGGTGACAGACGAAGATATCGAGATGTTCGCGCAGGTTTCAACCGACCGGAACCCGGTGCATCTGGATGACGACTACGCCCGCGACACGATTTTCGAAGGCCGCATCGCCCATGGCATGCTGACAGCGGGATTGATCTCGGCCGTGATTGGCGAGCAATTGCCCGGCCATGGCACCGTTTACATGGGGCAGTCGCTGAAGTTCCTTGCGCCCGTCCGTCCCGGCGACATGGTTTATGCCGAAGTCAAAGTGATCGACATCGACTTTGCCAAGCGTCGGGTCAAGCTAGATTGCCACTGCGCGGTTGACGGCAAAAAGGTGGTTGTTGGCGAAGCCATGGTATTGGCACCGTCGCGCAAGTTCGACTGACCTCTCAACCTCTTGAACACCGGCTGTAGTCCCGTTAGGCAGTCGCTATGCGCATCATCCGGGATTTTCAGTTTGTCGAGCCTCAAGACCGTGGCGCCAGCGTAGCCATCGGCAATTTTGACGGCGTTCACATCGGTCACCAGTCGGTTATTGAACTGGCGCGGAACGCCGCGCCAGATGCATCGCTTGGCGTGATGACATTTGAACCGCATCCCCGCGAATACTTCGCCCCGGATTCTCCGCCCTTTCGCCTGATGCGAGGCAATGCACGTGCGCACCGGTTGCAGAAACTGGGCGTGGAGAAATTGTACGAACTCCCCTTCAACGCTGCGCTGGCCGGGCTAACGCCCGAGCAGTTCGCGCGCTCGGTGATTTGTGAGGGGCTTGGGCTATCGCATGTGGTTGTTGGGTCGGATTTCTGTTTCGGCAAGGGCCGAAGCGGGACGGCAGAAGATCTGGTGCGTTTTGGAAATGAGATGGGGTTTGGTGTGACAATCGCGCCGTTAATGGAGCGGTCCGAAAACGTCGTTTCCTCGACCGCGATCCGCACCGCGTTGACCGAAGGCAGACCGCGTGATGCCGCCACGATGCTTGGCCACTGGCACCGGATTGAGGGCAAGGTGATCGGTGGCGAACAGCGCGGGCGTGAACTGGGCTATCCCACCGCCAACATGTCGATTGAGGGGCTGCATCCTCCGAAATTTGGGGTTTACGCCGTGCTGGTCGATGTTCTGGATGGCCCGCATCAGGGCAGCTATCACGGAGCAGCCTCGGTGGGCACGCGCCCGATGTTCAACGGTGAAGTCCCGAATATCGAGACATTCTTGTTCGATTTCTCGGGCGATCTTTATGGTGCCACTCTCTCGGTTGGCTTGGTCGAATACCTGCGCCCCGAGATGACCTTTGACGGACTGGAAGGGCTGATCACCCAGATGGATACCGATTGCGACACGGCCCGCACGCTGCTGGCGGCGCTATGACCACCGACCCGATTGACCGCAATGGTCTGGCCACCCGGTTCTGGGAACGCAAACCGCTGACCAAGATGAACCAGCGCGAGTGGGAGGCGCTGTGTGATGGTTGCGGCAAGTGCTGTCTGAACAAGCTGGAAGACGAAGACACAGGCGAGGTCGCCCTGACCTGCGTCGCTTGCCGCCTGCTGGACGATGAGACCTGCCGCTGCACGCAATATGACATCCGCCACCAATTCGTGCCGGAATGCATCGTTATGAAGCCCGACAATATCGACAGCCATGCCTATTGGCTGCCCCAGACTTGTGCCTATCGGCTGCTGTGGGAGGGTAAGCCCCTTTACGACTGGCACCCTTTGATATCTGGTATGCCCGACAGCGTACATTCCGCCGGGATCTCGGTTCAGGGGCGCACGGTGTCCGAGTTCGAAACCCCCATGGAAGAGTGGGAAGATTATATCATCGAGGAGCCTAGCTGATGTATTTCGCCTCTGACAATTCCGGGCCGGTGCACCCGCAGGTCATGGTCGCCTTAAACGCGGCCAACGAAGGCTATCAGATGGCGTATGGCGCCGACACGCTTATGAACGAGGTGCGCGATCGTATTCGCGGCATCTTTGAAGCTCCGGGGGCGGCGGTCTATCTGGTGGCAACCGGCACAGCGGCGAACTCGCTAGCACTGGCAACGCTTTCCAACCCTTGGGATACCGTATTCTGTTCTCCGGTTGCGCATATCCACGAAGATGAGTGCAACGCGCCCGAATTCTACTCTGGCGCAAAACTGACGCTTGTCCCAGGCAGCGACAAGATGGACCCCGACGCGTTGCGTGGCGCAATTCTGGCAGAGGAAACCCGCGGCGTACACGGCCCCCAACGTGGACCGGTGTCCATCACACAAGTGACCGAGCGCGGGTCGGTGTATTCGTTGGGTGAATTGCAGGCATTGTGCGGCGTGGCAAAAGAATACGGCCTGCCCGTGCACCTTGACGGCGCGCGCTTCACCAACGCTCTGGTCGCGCTGAACTGTTCCCCAGCTGAGATGACATGGAAATCAGGGGTGGATGTCGTCAGTTTTGGCGGCACCAAAAATGGCCTGATGGGCGTTGAAGCCGTTGTATTCTTTGACGAAACAAAGGCTTGGGAATTTGAACTACGGCGCAAACGCGGAGCGCACCTGTTTTCCAAGCACCGTTACCTATCGGCGCAAATGGCGGCTTACCTTCAGGACGATCTGTGGCTGACAATGGCGCGTCAGGCCAACGCCAACTGCGCACGGTTTGCGGACGGGCTGCGCGCGAAAGGGGCCTCGTTTCTGCACGAACCGCAAGCCAACATGATCTTCGCCGAATTTTCGCGCGCGCGTCACAGGCAGTTGCACGATGCTGGCGCGGTCTATCACCTGTGGGGCGCGGACCTTGATGGAGCAGACGAGGAAGAACCCCTCGCCTGCAGGCTCGTTTGCGACTGGTCAATAAGTTCGGATGATATCGACCGCTTTCTCGCTTTGCTCTGAAAACTCTCAGAGCAAACGCCAGCTTATTCAGATGACCCGGTGGTTTTCCAGAAATTCTGCACAAGCTTTGCGGTAGCTGCGGGATGGGAAATCGGCAGCATGTGCCCGGCTCCTTCGACGACATCGTAAGACGCGTTGGGCAGACGGTTCTGTAACCCCTGACCGATCACTGGCATGACGGGGTTCGATTTTGTGCCACTCAGAATCAAAATGGGCACGGTTGCACGATCCAGAACACCAGGCTTCAAAAAGCCCTTTTGGTCGTCAAACACCGCCTCTTTCACGGCAGGCACAACGGGCACGCCCCGTATCATCGCAGCGCGGGTCTTTTCCTGCATTTCTGTCCATCGTGGGCTGACATCCGCGCTCCACATCCTGTTGAACAGACGAGCGGCCAACTGCATATCCCCAGCGGCCAAGGCATCGGCATAGGGCTGCGCCTCTCGATCGTGGCGTGCAAGAACGTCAGGCGCATCCTGCGCTGCCACGGCAAAGAAAACCGGTTCTATCAACACGGCACTGCGGACGCGGTCCGGGTATTCCAGGGCAAGCCGCAGCGCGACCATCGCACCGAAGGAATGGCCAATTACATCCATCGGCTCGTCCAACAGATCGGCAGCGAAACCGGCCGTGAGATCAAAGAAATCCCCCTGCCCGTCCCAATCCGGGCTGTACCCATGCGAAAGCATGTCCGGAGCGGTCAAAGTGGCCTGGTCACCCAGCGCTGAAGCCAGACCGGCCCACACGCCAGAATGCGCGATTGTGCAATGAAGGGCGAGCACTTTGCGCGCGCCCTGTCCAAGTGTTCTGACGAAAACTGGGGACGTGCTTTCTGCGTCCTTCACCCCTTCATCTCCGACAGGTGCCGATCCAGATCGTCCAGTCGATCCTGCCCCCAGAACCGTTGGCCGTCTTCAGTTATATAAAACGGGGCACCAAACACACCGCGGTCGACGGCTTCTTCCAGATTCGCGGAATAGGTCTCGGCCCCAACCAGCAGGCCGCTGTCGGCTAGCCCCGGATCAAACCCGGCTTGCGTCAGGCAATCGCGGATCACATCATCCTGCGCGATGTCTTTTTCCTCGGCCCAGCACGCGCGAACGAAGGAATGAACCAGCTTTCCAATATCCCCTGATCCATCCTTGATTGCAGCGATTACCGCATAGGACGATGGCGCGGCGTTGGTTGGCCAATGTGCGGGTTGCAGGTTGAAGTCCATACCCAGGTTTTTAGCCGTTCGTTGCAGATCCTGCGCCCGGTACTCGATGCGCGAGATATGCCGATCCTTTGGGGGTGTTCCCCCCGTGCGGCCGAAAAGGGCCATAATATCCAGCGGTTTGTAGTTGATTGTCGCGCCGTGTTTCGCCGCCACCTCTTCCAGCCGGGTTCCAGCCAGATAGGTAAAGGGCGAGAGTGTCGCAAAATAGTAGTCAATGGTGGCCATGTTCACTTTCTCCGCTGCGTTATCTTTGCGAGACGGTAAGGCCATGATAAGCGGTGTCAACATCACGAATCTGTCACATTGCTATTGCTGCCCGGGGAAAAACAGCCGATGCCGACACTCAACGAACCCAAGCTGATTGCTGGGAACGCCAACCTTCCTCTTGCCGAAACCATCTCGCGACGCATGAGCCTGTATCGCGGCGTCGATCAGGGTTTGGTCGATGCGCGCGTCGAACGGTTCAACGACGGCGAGATTTTCGTCGAAGTTTTCGAAAACGTTCGGGGCGAGGACATGTTCATCGTCCAGCCAACCTCGAACCCGGCAAACGACAACTTGATGGAGCTGCTGATCATCGCCGACGCGCTGCGCCGTTCGTCCGCGCAACGGATCACCGCCGTGATCCCTTATTTCGGCTACGCTCGTCAGGACCGCCGCACCAAAGCCCGCACGCCGATTTCCGCCAAGCTGGTCGCCAATATGCTGACCGGTGCCGGGATCGAACGCGTTTTAACCATGGATCTGCACGCCGCGCAGATTCAGGGGTTCTTTGATATTCCGGTGGACAACCTTTATGCCTCGCCGATCTTTGCGCTGGATGTGAAAAACCAGTTCAAGGACAATCTCGACGAGATCATGGTGGTTTCACCCGACGTGGGCGGCGTTGCACGCGCGCGAGAACTGGCCAAGCGCATCAATGCACCTCTGTCGATCGTGGATAAACGCCGCGAGAAGGCTGGTGAAGTGGCCGAGATGACGGTGATCGGCGACGTGAAAGACAAGATCTGCCTGATCGTAGACGATATGTGCGACACGGCGGGAACGTTGTGTAAGGCGGCGCAGGTGCTGCTGGATAACGGCGCCAAAGAAGTTCATTCCTACATCACACACGGCGTCATGAGCGGCCCCGCAGTCGAGCGCGTTACCAATTCGGTGATGAAATCTCTGGTGCTGACAGACACGATCCAGCCCACCAAAGAGGTCGCCAAGGCCAAGAACATCCGCATCGTGCCGACCGCGCCGATCTTTACACAGGCGATCCTGAACATCTGGAATGGCACAAGCGTGTCGTCCCTGTTCGAGGATAAGACCCTGACCCCGATCTACGAATCCATGTACCATATGGACTGATCTGAACGGGCGGCCCACCAGCCGCCCTTTTTCGTGACCACCAAGTCAGGAGCTTCCCGTGACAGCCCCCAAACGTATTGTTCTTTCCAGTGACCACGCCGCAATCGAACTGCGCCAGGCGGTAGGCGACCACATCTCGGCCCAAGGCTGGGAGGTCATGGATATCGGCCCGACCTCGCCGGAAAGCACCCACTATCCTCTGCATGGCAAGGCCGCCGCTCAGGCCGTTGCCTCGGGCGATTGTGCGCTTGGGATCATTCTGTGCGGCACCGGTCAAGGGATCATGATGGCCGCCAACAAGGTGCCTGGCATCCGCTGTGGTGTTTGTTCCGATGCGTTCTCGGCGCGGATGATCCGTCAGCACAATAACGCCAATATGCTGTCCATCGGCGCACGTGTCGTTGGCGAAGGTCAGGCGCTGGACATCGTGGACGCCTTTCTGAACGCCGAATTCGAAGGCGGCCGCCACGCTACCCGCGTGGACATGATCGAACCTCAGGACGAGTGAATTCCGCCAAAACTCCTGATCAGTGGCTTATGAGATATCCCAATCATCGTCATGGGCCACCTCACCAATCGCAGTCCATTTAACGCGAATTCGGGCGATGCGCGTGTCTGACCACGTACGGAACACAGCATTGAATCCAGTGGCCGTGACATCTTCGGCCACGACTTCTGCGCGCAACGGCGCGGATGTGTCTACATCCCAAAGCGAAATGTTGACCTGAACGACAGGTACAGAGCGGAACGGCTGGCTGAACGAAACAGCCGAGCGCCTTTCCCGCGCGCCCTCGCCTGTCCACATATCCCCGCCGTTCGAAAAGTCAGAAAACAAGACTGTTTCGCCTTGGTCGATACCAATCGGGTGTGTTTGAAAAACCTTCATTTATGTCTTCGGTTATTGTTCTTTACCAACTATTCCGACAGCTTATTCGGAGGCATTGTCAAAATCACGACAAAAAAACGGCCCCGCTTTTGCAGGGCCGTCTTACTATCCGGGTATGATATGAACCTTACAGGCTCATATGTGTCCCAAGTGCTTCCATGTCAGCCAGCAGCTTGGCTGCATCGTCAACGATCGACTGATCCTCACCGGCCTTGGCAGCCTCGTGCGAAGCACGGGCCTCGGCGATCAGGTCATCCAGGTGCGACCGAGTCACTTCCGCAACCGGAATGGCCTTTTCTGCCAGAACCGACATGCTATCGCCGTTGATCTGGGCAAACCCGCCAGTGACCAGGTATTCGCTGGCTCCGGCAGGTGCCTCAACCTTCAGCAGACCGGGGCGCAGCGTTGTGATGGTGGGGGCATGATCGGGCATCGCCGTCATGTCCCCGTCCGCGCCGGGTAGCTGGACCGCGGTGGCCTCAAGCGAAGCAAGGCTCCGCTCGGGGCTGACGAGGTCGAATTGCATCGTGTTTGCCATCAGGGATACTCCTTAGGCGGCTTCTGCGGCCATCTTTTCCGCTTTGGCGATCACTTCGTCGATGCCGCCGACCATCAGGAAGGCCGCTTCGGGCAGGTGATCGTATTCGCCAGCCACAACGGCTTTGAACGAAGAGATGGTGACATCCAGAGGAACCTGAACACCCGGCGAACCGGTGAAGACTTCGGCCACGTCGAACGGCTGCGACAGGAAGCGTTCAATCTTACGGGCACGGGCCACGGTCAGTTTGTCTTCTTCCGACAGTTCGTCCATGCCGAGGATGGCGATGATGTCCTGCAGCGACTTGTAGCGCTGGAGGATCTGCTGAACGTCGGTCGCAACCGCGTAGTGCTCTTCACCCACAATCGCGGGGTCCAGCAGACGCGAGGACGAGTCGAGCGGGTCAACAGCCGGGTAGATACCCTTTTCCGAGATCGCACGGTTAAGAACGGTTGTTGCGTCCAAGTGGGCAAACGAGGTTGCCGGCGCGGGGTCGGTCAGGTCGTCCGCAGGCACGTAGATCGCCTGCACCGAGGTGATCGAGCCCGACTTAGTCGAGGTGATGCGTTCCTGCAGGGCGCCCATGTCAGTGGCCAGTGTCGGCTGGTAGCCCACAGCCGAAGGAATACGACCCAGCAGAGCCGAAACCTCGGAACCCGCCTGCGTGAAGCGGAAGATGTTGTCGACGAAGAACAGAACGTCGGTACCGGACTGGTCGCGGAACTGCTCGGCCAGGGTCAGACCAGTCAGAGCAACACGCGCACGCGCTCCCGGAGGTTCGTTCATCTGACCGTAAACCAGGGCCACCTGCGATTCCGACAGGTTGTCGGGCTTGATGACGTTCGATTCGATCATCTCGTGGTACAGGTCGTTCCCTTCACGGGTCCGTTCACCAACACCCGCGAACACCGAGAAGCCCGAGTGCACTTTTGCGATGTTGTTGATCAGCTCCATGATCAGAACGGTTTTACCAACGCCGGCGCCGCCGAACAGGCCGATTTTACCGCCTTTGGCGTAGGGGGCCAGCAGGTCAACAACCTTGATGCCGGTCACCAGGATTTCCGACTCGGTCGACTGCTCCGCGAACTCAGGCGCGGGCTGGTGGATTGCGCGGGTTTCCGACGCAACAACGTCGCCTTTTTCATCGATCGGCTCGCCGACCACGTTCAGGATGCGGCCCAGGGTGGCGTTGCCAACCGGAACCGAGATCGGTGCGCCGGTGTCGGTCACAACCTCGCCACGGACCAGACCTTCGGTCGCGTCCATCGCGATGGTGCGGACGGTGTTTTCACCCAGGTGCTGAGCAACCTCCAACACCAGGCGCTTGCCGTTGTTGGTGGTTTCCAGCGCGTTCAGAATTTCAGGCAGCTGATCTTCGAAGTGCACGTCGACGACGGCCCCGATGATCTGTGTGACTTTGCCTTTTGCATTCGCCATGTTTCGTCTCCGGTATGTCTCTACAGCGCTTCGGCGCCGGAAATAATTTCAATCAGCTCGTTGGTGATCACGGCTTGACGCGAGCGGTTGAACTGGATCGTCAGCTTGTCGATCATCTCACCCGCGTTGCGTGTCGCGTTGTCCATCGCGGACATCCGTGCACCCTGTTCAGATGCTCCGTTTTCGAGCAGAGCCGAGAAGATCGCGGTCGCAACCCCCTTGGGCAGCAGGTCGGCCAAAATGGCCTCTTCACTGGGCTCGTAATCGAAAATGGCACCGCTGTCGTCACCCGCCGCGTCGTCCTCGAACGAAGCAGGAATGATTTGCTGTGCCCTCGGGATCTGGGTCACGACGTTGACGAACTTCGAGTAGAAGATCGTGGCAACATCGAACTCAGCCCCGTCAAAGCGGGACAGAATGTCCTTCGCGATGTCCTGCGCGTTGGTGTACCCAATGCGCTTGACCTCGCTCAGGTCGACATGTCCAACGAACAGATCGCCCAAATCGCGCTTGAGCGCGTCGCGGCCTTTCTTGCCGACGGTCAGAACCTTGACCGTCTTGCCCTTGCCGCGCAGCTCTTCCGCCTTTTGGCGGGCCAGCTTGGCGATGTTCGAGTTGAAGCCGCCGCAAAGGCCGCGTTCAGCTGTCATCACAACCAGCAGATGCACATCATCACTGCCCGTACCACGGAGCAGCTTGGGGGCGCTGTCGCTGCCCCCGACCGAAGCTGCCAGCCCCGCCATCACGGCATTGAACCGCTCGGCATAGGGACGCGAGGCTTCGGCAGATTCCTGGGCGCGGCGCAGTTTTGCTGCCGCGACCATCTGCATGGCCTTGGTGATCTTGCGGGTCGATTTGACCGACTCGATCCTGTTTTTAAGGTCCTTCAGACTAGGCATCGGAACCCCCCGTTACGCGAAGGTCGCGGCGTATTCGTCGATCGCTGCCTTGATCTTGTCGGACGCGTCACCTTTGATCTTCGGATCTTCGTCGGTGATCCACTTCAGCAGGTCGGCGTGCTTGCCGCGCAGGTGCGCCAGCAGACCGGCTTCATAGCGGCCAACGTCCGAGACGTCGATCTTGTCGAGGTAACCGTTGGTGCCCGCAAAGATAACGCAAACGATTTCCGCGTTGGTCAGCGGCGAGTACTGCGGCTGTTTCATCAGCTCGGTCAGACGCGCACCACGGTTCAGCAACTGCTGGGTCGCCGCGTCAAGGTCGGAACCAAATTGCGCAAACGCAGCCATTTCGCGGTACTGAGCCAGCTCCAGCTTAACCGGACCGGCAACCGACTTCATCGCGTCAGTCTGAGCCGACGAGCCCACACGCGAAACCGACAGACCGGTGTTCACAGCAGGACGGATGCCCTGATAGAACAGTTCGGTTTCCAGGAAGATCTGACCGTCGGTGATCGAGATCACGTTGGTCGGAATAAAGGCGGAAACGTCACCACCTTGGGTTTCGATAACCGGCAGCGCGGTCAGCGAGCCTGCACCGAAATCTTCGTTCAGCTTGGCCGAACGCTCCAGCAGGCGCGAGTGGAGGTAGAAAACGTCACCAGGATAAGCTTCACGTCCGGGCGGACGGCGCAGCAGCAGCGACATCTGACGATAAGACACAGCCTGTTTGGACAGGTCATCATAGATGATCAGCGCATGGCGGCCATTGTCACGGAAGAATTCAGCCATCGCGGTCGCGGCGTAAGGTGCCAGGAACTGCATCGGTGCCGGGTCGGACGCGGTCGCGGCCACAACGATCGAGTACTCAATCGCGCCGGACTCTTCCAGTTTCTTCACCAGCTGTGCAACGGTCGAACGCTTCTGACCAACAGCCACGTAGATGCAGTACAGTTTCTTCGACTCGTCGTCGCCTGCTGCGTCGTTATAGACTTTCTGGTTCAGGATGGTGTCCAGAGCCACGGCGGTCTTACCGGTCTGACGGTCACCAATGATCAGCTCACGCTGGCCACGGCCAATCGGGATCATCGCGTCAACCGATTTCAGGCCGGTTGCCATCGGCTCGTGCACCGATTTACGCGGGATGATGCCGGGGGCCTTGACGTCCGCAACACCACGCTTCGACGCGTTGATCGGGCCTTTACCGTCCAGCGGGTTGCCCAGACCGTCAACAACGCGGCCCAGCAGCTCGTCACCAATCGGAACGTCCACGATCGAGTTGGTGCGCTTAACAGTGTCACCTTCTTTGATGTCACGGTCAGAACCGAAGATAACGACACCGACGTTGTCGCTTTCCAGGTTCAGGGCCATGCCCATGATGCCACCGGGGAATTCGACCATCTCACCGGCTTGCACATTGTCCAGGCCGTATACGCGGGCGATACCGTCGCCGACGCTCAGCACGCGGCCGATTTCGGCTACTTCGGCTTCCTGACCAAAATTCTTGATCTGGTCCTTCAGAATTGCAGAAATCTCTGCAGCTTGGATTCCCATTTATCCGACCTCTTTCATTGCATTCTGTAGGGAGTTCAGCTTCGAACGGATCGAACTGTCGATCATCTTCGAGCCGACTTTAACGACAAGACCGCCGATGAGGCTTTCATCAACGGTCGCATTGATTGTCACGGTTTTGCCCACACGCTCGGACAGCGTTTTGGACAGTTTATCCATTTGCGTCTTAGTCAACGCCTTGGCCGAGGCGACATCGGCGGTCACTTCGCCGCGCTCTTCGGCCAGCATGTCGCGCAGAACCTGAATCAGTTGCGGTGCAACAAACAGGCGGCGTTTCTGCGCCATCAGACCCAGCGTATTACGCAGGATGGCATTCAGACCCATTTTATCGGCAATTGCAGTAATGGCGCCTTCCTGTTCGGCGCGTGAAACCAGAGGCGAGGCAATCAGGTCGCGCAGTTCGGCGCTGTCGCCCAAAGCTGCTGCCAAATCGTTGATTCCGGTTTCCAGACCTGCAAGGTCCTTGTTCTCTTTCGCGATCTCGAAAATCGCCGTGGCATAGCGTTCAGCTATGCCAGTGGAAATCGAAGCTGGTTCGGACACGTCCACCCTTCCGAATATTAGGCCCCGAAAAACCGCGCGCGCAGCCATCCCGGGGGCGTGAAGAAACCCCGCCCTTACGGCCGGGGATCAAAATCACCGGGGATGTAGCAGAGCCGAACCCAGCTAGCAATACGTTATAATCCCCTCCGCGTTATCCACAAAATACGCCATTTCAAACACTTACGGTAGGTGCGACCCTTTTTTCCTGCTGGAGGGCGCGAAAAATGTTACCAAACTGTAAGTTTTTGCGATTCCTGCGGCCTTTTTGCCGCAATTTCTACGCCCGACGCGGTGTAAAACGCCTGGCTTGGCCTAGGCCGGTTTCAGCAGACCATCAAGCGCCTTGATCGGACGCCGTTCGGCGTCCTTCGTAACGCTGCCGCTGGGCGGTCGGATATGCTTGGTCACTTCGACCATTAACACCCCACCCGCCATGATCGTCGGCAGACGTTGTCCGGTTTTTTCGATCAAGCTTCCGGATTTCAGCCAAAATCGGCGGAACGATGGCGGCAGATACAAAGCCGAGCAGTGGTTTTCCGGAATAAAGTGATGGGACTTGAGCTGGCTCTCAAGCTGCGACGCCGAATAAGGGCGGCCAAATCCAAAAGGCGTGCGATCTGTCCGCGACCATAGCCCCGCCCGGTTGGGCACAATAAAGAATGCCCGACCTCCGGGTCCCAAGACACGCCAGCATTCGTCCAACAATTCGCTGGGGCGCTGTGATGTCTCAAGACCGTGCATGACGACCAGCTTGTCGACATGACCCGTTTCAATCGGCCACAGTGTCTCTTCCGTCAGGACGGACACGTTGGGCATACCCGCAGGCCAAGGCATCACCCCCTGAGGGCCCGGCATCAAACCGATCACCCGCCGCGCCTCGGTCAGATAGGGCCGCAGCAGCGGGACGGCAAAGCCGAAACCGACCACTGTTTGCCCTTTGGCTTCGGGCCACAATTCCGTCAAACGCCCGCGTATCGCGGCCTGCGCCGCACGACCCAGGGTGCTGCGGTAGTAAAAGTTCCTCAGATCCTGCACATCAAGATGCATTGCGGACACCCGGTCAATCGGCTTAGCTTCGGCGCAGTCTAGCAACGAAAGGGCAAAAGGCCATGCCTCTTGAGATCGTCACCATCCCATGCCTAAGCGATAACTACGCTTTTTTGGCCCATGACGCAGAAAGCGGCAACACCGCATTGATCGACGCGCCAGAGGCCGGCCCCATTCTGGCCGAACTGGAAAACCGGGGATGGACGCTTAGTCACGTATTGTTAACCCACCATCATTTCGACCACGTGGACGGCCTGCCCGCCATTCTCGAGAAACACCCGGCCAAGGTGATCGGCGCTGCCGCCGACGCACATCGCCTGCCACCGCTGGATCAACAGGTTGCCGAGGGCGACCAGTTCGAGATTGGTGGAGAACCCGTGCAGGTCATGGATGTCTCGGGCCACACAGTCGGGCATGTCGCATTCTACATGCCGCAGAGCTCTGTCGTTTTCACCGCCGATAGTCTGATGGCCCTTGGCTGCGGACGCCTGTTTGAAGGCACCGCGCCGCAAATGTGGGCCTCGCTGTCGAAACTGGCCGCCCTGCCCGATGACACGTTGGTATGCTCGGGTCACGAATACACGCAGTCCAACGGGAAATTCGCGTTAACTGTCGATCCTGATAACACGGCCCTGCTGGAGCGTGTCGCGGATATCGCCCGCGCCCGCGCCGCCAATGAGCCTACAGTGCCGTCCTCATTAGCGCTGGAAAAGGCCACAAATCCGTTCCTTCGCGCCACAGATCCGGCGATTCAGGCGCATCTTGGGATGGAAAATGCCGATCCTGCTGCAGTTTTCGCAGAAATCCGGGCTAGAAAAGATCGCTTTTAGTGCTTATTTCGCGCTCTTCACGGCCACGGTCACAATAAATGTGACTGTCAAGTGAAAGAAAACCCTTGAAGCCGGGCCGCGATCAACCAAACTCTAATAGTATGAGGACATGGTTGGGATGGGGATCCGGCCTAAAGCCCGCGCCCCTTCCGACCCAAGACAGAGGAGCACCCGCGTGCCTTCATTCTCGAGCACATTAGAACAAGCCATTCACGCGGCCTTGGCTGCTGCGAACGAACGGCGACATGAATTTGCAACGCTGGAGCATCTGTTGCTGGCGCTGTTGGAAGAACCTGATGCCATCCGCGTCATGAAAGCCTGCAGCGTTGATCTGGATGAGCTGCGACGCACTCTGGTCGAATTCATCGACGAAGACCTGTCGAACCTTGTGACGGATATTGACGGATCCGAAGCGGTTCCAACGGCGGCCTTCCAGCGTGTCATCCAACGCGCCGCGATCCACGTGCAAAGCTCGGGCCGGACCGAAGTGACCGGTGCCAACGTGTTGGTTGCGATCTTTGCTGAACGCGAAAGCAACGCAGCCTACTTCCTGCAAGAACAGGACATGACCCGCTATGACGCGGTGAATTTCATCGCGCATGGTGTCGCCAAGGACCCCGCCTATGGCGAGAACCGGTCGGTTTCAGGCGCGGATCAGGTCGAAGAAGAAGTTCAATCCACTGCGGGCGAAGGCGAACAGAAAGAAAGCGCGCTGGGAAAATACTGCGTCGATCTGAACGTCAAGTCCCGTGCAGGTGACGTGGATCCGCTGATTGGACGCTCGGATGAGGTTGAGCGCTGCATTCAGGTGCTTTGCCGCCGCCGAAAGAACAATCCGCTGCTGGTGGGGGATCCCGGTGTAGGCAAAACCGCCATTGCAGAAGGTCTGGCCCATAAAATCGTCGCGGGTGAAGCCCCCGATGTGCTGTCCGAGACCACGATTTATTCGCTCGACATGGGCGCATTGCTGGCGGGCACCCGCTATCGCGGTGATTTCGAAGAGCGGTTGAAAGCGGTTGTGACCGAACTGGAAGAACATCCCGACGCCGTGCTGTTCATTGACGAAATTCACACGGTGATCGGTGCAGGTGCCACGTCTGGTGGCGCTATGGATGCGTCGAACCTGCTGAAACCCGCGCTGCAGGGTGGCAAGCTGCGTACCATGGGTTCGACCACATACAAGGAGTTCCGCCAGCACTTTGAAAAAGACCGTGCGCTCAGCCGTAGGTTCCAGAAGATTGATGTGAACGAGCCTTCGGTCGAGGACAGCGTGAAAATCCTGCGCGGTCTCAAGCCCTATTTCGAAGAGCATCACGCCATCAAATATACCGCGGACGCAATCAAAACGGCGGTGGAATTGTCGGCAAGGTACATCAACGACCGCAAACTGCCCGACAAGGCGATTGACGTGATTGACGAGGCCGGTGCCGCACAGCATCTGGTGGCCGAAAGCAAGCGCCGTAAGACGATCGGCGTCAAGGAAATCGAGGCTGTCGTCGCCAAGATTGCCCGCATCCCGCCCAAGAACGTCACCAAAGATGATGCCGAAGTTCTGAAAGACCTTGAGACATCGCTGAAACGGGTGGTGTTCGGACAGGATGACGCCATCGTGGCGCTCTCCAGCGCGATCAAACTGGCGCGGGCTGGCCTGCGTGAGCCTGAGAAACCCATCGGCAACTACCTATTCGCCGGTCCGACCGGTGTGGGTAAAACCGAGGTGGCGAAACAACTGGCGGATACGCTGGGCGTGGAACTGCTGCGCTTTGACATGTCGGAATACATGGAGAAACACGCGGTATCCCGTCTTATCGGCGCGCCTCCGGGCTATGTTGGGTTTGATCAGGGTGGCCTGCTGACCGATGGCGTTGATCAACATCCACATTGCGTGCTGCTGCTGGACGAGATCGAGAAAGCGCACCCGGATGTGTTCAACATCCTGTTGCAGGTGATGGACCACGGTGAGTTGACAGATCACAACGGCCGCACGGTGAATTTCCGCAACGTGGTGCTGATCATGACCTCGAACGCGGGTGCACAGGAACAGGCCAAGGCCGCAATCGGCTTTGGGCGGGACCGCCGCGAAGGTGAAGACACCGCCGCGATCGAGCGGACCTTCACGCCTGAGTTCCGCAACCGACTGGACGCTGTGATCTCATTCGCACCGCTGCCGAAAGAGGTCATTCTGCAGGTTGTCGAGAAATTCGTCCTGCAGCTTGAGGCCCAGTTGCTGGATCGCAACGTGACCATCGACCTGACACCCAAAGCCGCCGAATGGCTGGCCGACAAGGGTTATGACGACAAGATGGGCGCGCGTCCGCTGGGCCGTGTCATTCAAGAGCACATCAAAAAACCGCTGGCCGAGGAGTTGCTATTCGGCAAACTGGCCAAGGGCGGTGTGGTCCGTGTCTCGGTCAAGAAGGGTGATCTGAACCTGGAAATTCTCGGCCCCGATCAGCCGCGTATTCCGGGCGACAAGCCGCCATTGCTAACAGCGGACTGAGAATTCCACAAACACTGACACAAAGCCCGCCATCTTCTGATTGGCGGGCTTTTTCTAACCTGTGGCAGCACGATTAAAGCCCTGACAACGTCTCCATTGGTTGCCAACCTTGCAGCGGTTTCATTTGATCCAGACTGAACTGAAACCAATTTCCGCCTCCGTTCGGGCCCTGATCATAGCGGCGGTCAATCGGCAGACAGGACAAGGCGCAGTAAAGCAAAGTTCCCACACCTCCGTGACCAACAAACAGAATGTCGCCGCCATCGCCGCTGGGCAAACACGCCTTCACCGCGTTCAATATTCGCGCCTGCGCATCAATGGCCCGTTCCCATCCCCGTACTGAACACTCTGGCTGCGCAAAGAACTGATCAGCGACGTCTTCGAATACGTCAGGGGGCAGAAAACCCGTGCTTGAACGGTCATTCTCATGCATCTCGGGGTTCAACTCGACCCCAATCCCCAGCGCGTCAGCGAAGGGCTGGGCCGTTTCCAAGGCCTTGACCTCCAGACTGCTGACAATACGCGTGGTATGTTTCAATGCTCCTAGGTTCTCGGCCAAGTGCATTACCCGAATTTTGCCTGTTTCGTTTAACGACCAGCGTGTCACGTCGACTGCAGGATCAATCGAAACCTGAGGATGTGTCAGGTATCGGGCGACGCGCCCCTTGGACAGGTCCATTACCGCTCGGTCAGCTTCAATTCGATTCGACGGTTCTGAGCGCGGGCATCTGGCGTGTCGGCGGGGTTGACGGGTTGGAATTCTCCGAAACCGTTGGCTGCCAGCCGTTCGGGCGGGATGCCTAGCGCGTCCACCATGTAACGCACCACCGACAGGGCCCGTCCCTGACTCAATTCCCAGTTATCGCGGTAACGCCCTGTCCCAGCCAGCGGTACGTTGTCCGTGTGGCCATCGACCCTGATAACCCAGTTCAAGCCGTCTGGAATCTCTGCCGCTACGGTTCGCAGAATACTTGCAACTTTGGCGACTTCTAACTGCCCTTCCCCGGACAGAACGGCCGAACCTGTGTCGAAAAGAACCTCGGACGAAAATACGAACCGGTCACCTTCAATCCGGACACCTTCCTGATCACCCAAAACATCACGCAACCGACCAAAGAATTCTGAACGGTAGCGTTGCAGGTCCTCTGCCTGGGCCACCAGTTCCTCGTTCTGACCTGACAATGCCTCAGCTTCGGCTTCCAAACGGGCGCGTTCGGCTTCCTCGAGCAAGCGGCGACGGCGTTCTTCGGACGCAGCGCGCGCGAGGGCCGCATTCAAATCCTGACCCAGCGACTGGATTTGGATATCCGCAGCCGCATTGCGCTCTTCATAGTCGTCAAGCAAAGCCTGCAGCCCGCCCAATTGCTGTCGCAGAGCGGCCATTTGCTGATTTAACAAGGCCGCCTCACGCTGCGCTTTTTCTGAAATCGTCTGCTCAACCGAAAGGGTGTCGCGCGCGACCGCAAGCAGGGCTGCGCGTTCTTCGGCCAGCGTCCGCTGCGCCTGAGCCTCATCCTGCGCTTCGACCTGCGCGGCAAGCGCAGCCTCAAGCCGGGCCTGAAGGTCTTGCGCGCTCAACTCTCCGAACTGCCGCTCCAATTCAGCCTTTGCAGCTTGCGCCGCCGCCAAAAGGGTCAGAGTGTCCTCTGCCTCTTTGCGCTGCGCCTCAAGCGCCAGCGTCATAGCCGTTAATTCGGCGTCGGCGTCTTGCAACCTGTTGCGCAGGTTTTCGGCAGCGGCGGCTTCGGCCAGTCTTGCAGCTTCTTCAGCGTTCAGTTGGTCCTCAAGTTCCGTGATTAGCGCAGACTGCGCAGTCTCGGTTTGCTCAAGATCAGCGATCAGCGCTTCAAGAGCCTCACGCCGGGCAGCGGCAAGGCGCGCGGCCTCGGTCTGTTCGTCGATTTCGGCGCGGCTTTGGGCAAGCGCCAGATTCAACGCGTCTTGCTCGGTCAACAGTTCATCGCGCTCTGCCTCAAGCCCCGCAATGGCGCCTTCCGCCCGCTCTTGTTCCGCCAATAACGCAGTAACCTGATCCTCGAAGTCCGTCAGGCGAATTTGGGCTTGCACAAGTTCCGTTTCAACCTGCGTTAAAGTTGAATTCAAAACCCCTAGTCTTGCTTGCAAACGGCTGTTTTCACGCTCTTCCAAACCCAAAGCTCCGGCGAGCGCAGCGATTTCATCAGACAGCGCCGTCAGTTCATCCTCTTGCCCCGAGATCGTTTCGCGCAAGACAAACTGTACGACCATAAAAATGGTCAGTACGAATGTGAGAACCATCAACAACCCGGTGATCGCGTCCACAAATCCGGGCCAGACCGACCCCTGGAACCGTTGACCAGTGCGACGGGACAGCGCCATGGCTTACTCTCCTTCCGGAGCGGTACGCACGGCGCCTCGGGGAAGTGTGAGCGCCTTGACCAGCAACTCGATATCTTTGCGCAATTCGCTCATGCTTTCCTGACGGCCTGCCGAAATCTCTTCGAGTATCCGCAGCAGTTGCACGTCCATCGACCGCAGGCGCATCCGGCTTTCGGCATCGATACCGTCGCCTGTCCCCTGCTCGCGCATATGATCCAGCAAGGCATCCTGTCCCAGCGCAACACGTTCCAGCGCAGCCGTGACCCCTTCGCTTTCGGATTGCCTTTGATTCATGTCGCCAATCACGTCGACCAGTTGGCCCAGCTTGGCTGACAACTCCACACGGTCGCGCTCCTGCGCTGAAAATAGGTCCTGCAGCGCGTTCATCTGTTCCGACATCGTATCCAGAACCGGGGTCAGGACCGCCAGCTCGGCGCTGCTGCCTTCATCCCCTGCGGCAAATCCAACGCGTGTGATCGAGGACAGCCATTCTTCCAACTCGCGATAGAACCGGTTTTGTCCGTGCCCCGCAAAAAGCTCTAGCAGACCCACGATTAGCGATCCGGCCAGCCCCAAAAGCGAGGATCCGAACGCAACGCCCATGCCCTGCAACTGCGATTCCAGCCCGACCATGAGGCGGTTGAAAACGGCAAGACCTTCTTCGCCTTCCTGCGGATTAAGGCTGCGGATCGTGTCGACAATGGCTGGAACCGTGGTGGCCAATCCAAAGAAAGTCCCCAGAAGGCCCAGATAAATCAACACGTTGGTGATGTAGCGCGTGATCTCGCGCTCTTCTTCCACCCGTTCGGCCACCGAATCCAGAATGGACCGTGTCGAACTGGAACTGATCTGAGACCGCGCACCGCGTTCGCGCAGCAGCGACGCCAAGGGGGCCAAAAGCTGCGGGGTGCGGGCATCTTCGCGGACAACACCGCCGACAAACGCCTCAATCCACCGGACCGAGCCAATCAATTGGGTTACCTGATAAAAACAGGCAAAGACGCCGACCACAAAGACCAGCAGGATGAACCCGTTCAGGTAAGGGTTTGCGTAAAAGACCGGCAGGACATATGGCGTCGCCATGAAGACGCCCAACCCCGCCAAACCAATCGCGACCAGCATCGTTACGATCTGGCGAATGGGTTGCGAGAAATGCGGTCTCGCGCCCTGATGTGCCTGCGCCATGCGCGTGGTTCCCGGTTTTTTTCCTGCTCTGCGCTGAATCTAGCGAAATTCCGCCGGTTACGCCAAGGGTTTATGCGGTAATGGTCCGCACCCGTTGCGCCAACCACTCAAGATCAGGATCGTGCAGGCCAATCTCGGTCAGGTGTTCAGCCGTATTATAAAGGTATTCTGTATTCGGACCGCGCCCCCCAACCGCATACGCGATGATCTGCGCCTGCTCCTCCAGCGGCATCCCCCCGCAGTACTGCACATGGTCGGGGTCGATGACATAGGTCACCGCCGTCACGACCTCTCCATCGTGCAGATGCACGCCCAGCATTTTCTCAACATAGGCCGATGAGATCAGTTCGCGGTCGCGCAATTCCTGCAACGTGCGATCCTCGTGCCCCGCCTCAACTGCAAGGGCCAGACCAGTGCAACTCGCGTCGGCCTGTTCATCCAAAGCCAAAACCAGCCCCGGGTCTTCTTCGGTGCCGCGATGGTGGATCGAACTCATGCAAAATGAACGTGCATATCCGTGCAAGGTGGCATGTTCGCTTCGGGCTACGGGAAAGCCGGGATTCCACAACAGCGACCCATATCCGAATACCCACATTGTCATTGCACTGGTCCTTGCTCGTTTGCGCCTATAAACATCAATTCCAAGGCGGGAAAAAGGGCCAACTGCCATGCGCGGTTTGATCAGAGCAGTCATATTCGTATTCGCGATCTGGAGCGCGTACTGGCTCATCGCCGGGTTTGGGCTGCGTAACGCAATAACGACCTGGTTCAACAAGCAGGAAGAAATGGGCTGGCAAGCGGACTTCTCTGCCGTTGAAACCGCGGGCTACCCAGCGCATCACGTCACACGGCTGAACAATCCAGCCCTCGCCGATCCCGTCAACGGCACCGCCTGGAGCGCGGATTGGATTGAATTCCAAAGCCCTGCAATCTGGCCGGGTCGTCAAATGCTGCGGTTCGCCGACACGCCGCAGCGCCTGTCCTACTTCGATCAGACTGCAACAATTCAAGCCAGTGACCTTCAGGCAGAATTACAATTGCAACCCGGTGTGGCCCTTGTGCTGGAAAAGATGGCACTGACGGCAGGACCGTGGGCCATCACAGACGATGCCGAGGCGCTGGCAGGCGGCGAGACTCTTGGCTTGGTCATGGAACAAACCGATCTGCCAGAAGCCTATAACATCAGCGCGCGAATTGACGGCTTTACCCCCGGTGACGACCTGCGTGATCTCATGCGTTCAGCAACCACCCTGCCCCAGTCATTCGAGACGTTGGAATTGGACATGACAACCACCTTCGACAAGGTGTGGGATCGCTCGGCGCTTGAACAAAGCAGGCCCCAGCCAGAAAAGATCGACCTTCACCTGGCGGAAATGAAATGGGGTGCGCTACGCCTGTTCGCGACTGGTCAACTGGACGTTGACAATCAGGGCATTCCAACCGGTGAAATCGCGATAAAGGCCGAGAACTGGCGGGACATGGTCGCTATGGCCAATGCCGCGGGTGCCCTGCCCGATCAGGCCGTCAAGCCGGTGACACGCGCATTGAATTTCATGGCAGGGCTTGGCGGCAATCCCAATGCGCTGGATATGCAGTTGAATTTCCGAGACGGGTTTGTTGCCTTGGGCCCATTGCCCCTTGGACCCGCACCGCGCCTGATCCTGCGTTAACGGCAGTATGCCCCACGGCGATGGCGCGCCGTGTCCAAGTGGAAATGATCGCGGTGATACCGATCTGAGTTTGGCCCCAACACTGTGCCAAACGGCCCGCACGCGCCGCGCCAGACCTTGATCAACTGTTTCTGTGAGGGGTTCTTGCGCCACCCGTTCAGCACGGTCACGACCTCTCCGTCCGCCATCTTGAAGCCAGAGATATCAATTGCGCGCCCCTTGCCGTGTTCAGAGATACGCGCGCCCTTTTGATTGTTTCGGGTCCGGCAGGCATAGTGCGCCGCGACTTGCAGTTCGACCACCGGACCACGTCGTTTGAAAGTCGGAATGACCGTCTTGTCCACCCATTCATTCAAAGCAATCGCCGTACCGCAGTCCATTGTCGACGGGCGACTTAACGCGACACCCGATATGGACGTGATCTGAACCGCATCCTTGATCCCGCAGGCCTTGATCTTGCCGGGAACCTTGCCAACGGCCTTGCCCTGTATTTGAATATCACCACAGACTGACCCTTTGCGAAGCTTGCGCTTTTTGAACAACGCCTCCTGTTCCAGCGCTTTCGGGCGCAGATAGGGCATAAGGGACGTATCTGGCCCAAGCGTCGGCACATTCACCGGGCGCGCAGCGACCGCCAGAACCTGAGCTGAAACAGGGCGCAACTCGGGGCGCATCTTGGATGGGGTCGGGCTTGCAAAGGCCAAGACCGGGGCCGCAGAGGGTCGCACCATGGGGATCAGGGAATGTTCCAAAGGGGCCGCGTTCGAAAGCGAGGCGCTGAGCGCCACAATTCCAACCGCCAGAACCCTTTGGACACCTATCATGAGCCAGCTTTCCCCCGTCCAAAATCGGGGGCATCCGTATCCTGCCCCGCGTCAATGATCCCACGGCGGATCGCGCGGGTCCGTGTGAAATAGTCGAACAACTGATCGCCATCACCGGTACGAATAGCCCGCTGCAGGGCGAATAGCTCTTCGGTGAAGCGGCCCAGAATTTCCAGCGTTGCATCCTTGTTGGTCAGGAACACGTCGCGCCACATGGTCGGGTCCGACGCTGCGATACGCGTAAAGTCCCGGAACCCGGCAGCGGAATACTTGATGACTTCGCTATCAGTTACTCGCCGAAGGTCATCAGCAACGCCCACCATCGTATAGGCGATCAAATGCGGCGCATGCGAGGTCACGGCCAGAACCAGATCGTGGTGATCCGCATCCATCTCATCTACGTTGGAGCCCATCCCCTCCCACAATGCGCGCAATTGCGCGACGGCTTCGGGGTCGGTGCCTTCGACCGGGACCAACAGACACCAGCGGTTGTCAAACAACTCAGCGAAACCGGCTTCGGGGCCGGAATGCTCGGTTCCCGCCAGTGGATGCGCGGGGATGAAATGCACGCCGTCGGGGATGTGCGGCGACACCGCCTCAATCACATGGCGCTTGACCGAGCCCACATCCGATACAGTTGCACCCGGCTTCAATACTGGCGCTATATCGGCGGCTACCGCGCCCATCACGCCAACCGGCACACAGAGAACGACCAGATCGGCCCCTTTAACGGCCTCCTGAGCCGTATCACAGACCCGATCGCACAGGCCGATCTTGCGCGCGGTTTCGCGCGTCGCGTGGGACCGGGCGTACCCCGTCACCTCACCCGCCAGACCCGCGCGTTTGATGGCCCAGAACATCGAAGATGCAATCAGGCCCAGCCCAATCAGCGCGACACGGTCGTAAACTTGGGTCATGCGGCGCCCTCTTTGAATTCAGTGATCGCCGCGACGACGCGGCGGCAGGCTTCTTCGTCGCCCACGGTGATCCGCAAAGCGTTCGGCAGGTTGTAACCCGCCACACGGCGCACGATCAAACCCTGCGTTTTCAGGTAATCGTCACATGCCTCAGCTTCGGCCTGATCGCGGAACCGCGCGAGAATAAAATTCGTGCTGGACGCGTCCGACGGCACGCCGATCTTGGCAAGTTCATCCGCCAGCCACACCCGCAGCCGCGCATTTTCCGTGTGACAGAAGGTCAGATACTCTTCGTCCTTGATCGCGGCTTCGGCCGCCGCCAGCGCAGTCAGCGACAGGTTGAAGGGCTGGCGCACCCGATTCAACACATCGATAATCGCCTGCGCGGCATAGCCCCAGCCGACGCGCATCCCGCCAAGCCCGTAAATCTTGGAGAACGTCCGGGTCATGATCACGTTCTCGAACCGGTCCACCAGCGCTGCCCCACCGTCGAAATCCGCGACAAATTCCGCATAGGCCCCGTCGATGACCATCAGGCACGATTGCGGAAGGGTCTCGGCCAAGCGCACCAACTCGACCTCTGGGATCATGGTCGAGGTTGGGTTACCCGGATTGGTCACGAACACGATCCGTGTCTGCCCGGTTACGGCCGCCAGAATATTATCGACATCCACGCGACGGTCCGTCTCGGGCACCATGACCGGAGTTGCCCCCGCCATCTTTGCGATGATGGGGTACATAGAAAAGCCGTGCTCGGTATAGATGACCTCATCCCCCGGACCCGCATAGGCTTGGGCCACGAATTGCAGCACCTCATCACTGCCCACGCCGCAGATAATCCGCGCCGGGTCCAGACCGTGGCGCGCACCAATCGCAGCGCGTAGGCTGGCGTGATCGGTGCTGGGATAACGATGCAGGGTGGCCGCACTGTCGCGCACAGCCTCAATCGCCTTGGGACTGGGACCAAACGGGTTTTCGTTGGAACTCAGCTTGATCACATGCTTGACCCCGGCCACATGCGACTGTCCGCCCTGATAGAGCGCGATGTCCATAATGCCGGGCTGCGGGGTGATCTTTGTCATAAGAGGCTCCGTTTATTGAAGCCTCTCATACCTGTCTCAACGCCTTGAGAAAAGCGGCAATTCCGTCACGCCGCTTTGAAGCGGGCCGTTGCCGGATCAGCATCGTAATAGGGCGCGAATTCCTCGGTCCGGTGGGACAGGTCATTGACGCTGTCGATTATGAATTGAACCGTCTCATCGCTCATCAGGTACGAAAAGTTTAGACGCACCCAGCCCGGTTTCTTCATCTCTTCCCCCGCCGACAAAGCCGCGTGCAGCCCCTCGGACGCGGCCTGGTCGATTCCCAGCAAACGATGCGCATAAGGTCCGGCGCAGGCGCAGCCCCCACGTGCCTGAATACCGTAGATGTCGCTGAGCATCCGGGTGAAGAGTTGCTGGTGAACCGGATGACCCGCATTGTCGCGCACAAGGAAGGAATAGATCGGTAGCCGATGCGGATGATCCGCGCCCAGCAAGGTCAGGTTCGGGTTGTCGCCCCATCCGTCCAAAGCCATTTGGTTATAGCGTTCCTCCCGTCTGGCAATCTCATCCGTGCCGACCACATCCTTGACGATAAAGGCCAGCGCAGCCCGAATATCTCCGATCACGTTCGGTGTTCCCGCTTCCTCGCGCGTGGCAAGGTCTTCGCTGTAATCGTGCCGCCATGGTGAGACAAAGCTGACGGTGCCACCGCCCGGCCAACTGGGGCAGTTGCGTTTGACCGCAGCCTTGTTGACGATCAAAACCCCGGATGCACCCGGCCCGCCAGGAAATTTGTGGGGTGAAACGACGATAGCGTCCTTGCGCGCATCTTCAGGCCCCATGTCCATTGGCAGGTACGGCCCGCCCCCCGCATAATCCCAAACTGACAAAGCCCCATGAGCCTTGAGCAGTCGGGTCACAGGATCCAGGTCGGTAACGATGCCGGTCACGTTTGATGCTGCCGAGAATGACCCGATGATCAAATCCGACGCGGCATGATCTACCAGCATCCTCTCTAATACGTCGAGGTCAATGCCACCTTCCGGTGCCTCAGGAATCTCGATCACACGCGCTTTGCTTTCGCGCCAGGGCAGAATGTTGGAATGGTGTTCATAAGGCCCGATAACTACAACCGGCCGGTCAGCCGCCTCCACACCAAGCAGACTGACCAGCCGATTGAGACCCGCAGTGGCGCCGGCCCCAGTGAAGATCACCGCGTCCTCTTCCTTGGCACCAACAATGCGAGCGATCTCTGCGCGTGCCTCACGGCGCAGACGGGTCATGTAGGACCCGCAATAGGAAGCCTCGGTATGGCTATTTGCATAAAATGGCAGCACCTGTTCAGCGACAAACTCTTCGACCTGCCGCAGCGCCCGACCCGAGGCGACATAATCCGCGTAAACCAGCGGAACATCCCCATGTAGACCAGGAATCAGAGCATTCTCTCCGATCAATCCGTCACGCAGACTTGTGATAGGAGTGGTGGCTTCTAGTGCTGCGCGAAATCTGGATAGGGTCATTTTATGGCTCCGTATTGTACCATCAAATATGATTGAGGTTACTCAAAAAAACTTCACCGTTCTTTTGGTAGTTTTTCGATTTTTTGTGACATATGATTAGGTATGTCGAAAAAAATAGATCAAATAGATAATCGAATACTGCGTGAGCTTCAGAAGGACGCGACCTTGTCACAGCGGGAATTGGCAGATCGTGTCGGGCTGTCGCAGAACGCATGTTGGCGCCGGTTGAAGGCGTTGAACGAGGATGGGGTAATAACCGGCTCATCAGCCCGAATCTCGCGCGAGAAATTGGGCCTAAACCTGATTGTCTTTGTCATGCTACGCACCCGGCACCATTCTGCGGAATGGCTACAATCTTTCAGAAGCCACGTTCTGACCATTCCCGAAGTTGTGGATTTTCACCGGATCGGCGGCGACTATGACTATCAACTGAAAGTGGTGACCGAAGACATGGTGGCCTATGACAAGGTCTATCAGCGTTTGATCGAAAAGGTCGAACTGGACAGTGTGACCTCGTATTTCGCAATGGAAGCTATTGCCGAAGGGCGACCGCTGCCGATCTGATCCGCCTCTTCATCTGGCCAGAAATATCCCGGGGGAGTCGCGCAGCGACGGGGGCAGAGCCCCCACAAAAAAAAGACCGCGCTGAAAGCGCGGCCCTTTGGATCATGTGTATCGGCGAAGATTAGTTCTTCGCGTAGAATTCGACAACCAGGTTCGGTTCCATCATGACCGGGTAAGGCACATCGCTCAGGCCCGGTGCACGAACGAAAGTCGCGGTCATTTTCGAGTGATCAGCGTCGATGTAGTCAGGCACATCACGCTCGGCCAGAGCAACAGCTTCCAGAACAACAGCCAGTTGCTTGGACTTGTCACGTACTTCGATCACGTCGCCTTCTTTGACGCGGTAGCTGGGGATGTTGACCCGCTTGCCGTTCACTTTGACGTGGCCGTGGTTCACGAACTGACGTGCGGCAAACACGGTCGGAACGAACTTGGCGCGGTAGACGACGGCGTCCAGACGACGCTCCAGCAGACCGATCAGGTTTTCACCGGTGTCACCTTTGACACGCTCGGCTTCGGCGTAGATGCGGCGGAACTGCTTCTCGGTCAGGTCGCCATAGTAGCCTTTCAGCTTCTGCTTGGCGCGCAGCTGCAGACCGAAGTCCGACAGTTTGCCCTTACGGCGCTGGCCGTGCTGGCCGGGACCGTATTCGCGACGGTTGATCGGGGATTTCGGACGACCCCAGATATTTTCGCCCATCCGGCGGTCGATTTTGTACTTGGCAGACGTGCGTTTGGTCACGGCTGATCTCCTTCGATTAGGTCGAGGCCTATGCAGGCCACTATGAAGGGCGTTGTCCTCTTGAGGTTTCCCCCATGACAGGCATCCCCTTGCGGGGGCCACCAACACCAATGAAGCCGCGCTTATATCCGCAGAAGCGGCAGAGTCAACACACCGATTGACACATAACCAGAGTTTTCAGAAACCTTTTGCCGGTCGCTTAGTCCAGCGCGGCACCCACATTCACCGCAGGCAGGGGCGCAAGCTCGCGGTGGTCCGCATTTGCCTGCAATCTGCCAGGAAACGCAACGACCCGATCATCGCCAGAAACGGCCTCGCCGCTGTACTGCCGCAACTGAACAAGTTCGCTCACCCAATAGTCCTGATCGCGGGCCGGGCATCCATTGTCGAAGACAAGAACCGGTGTTGGCTCGTCCAGTACAGAATACAGCACACCGGTGAATTCCTGCGCACCGTTGGTCAGAACGACTACTCCTGCCTCAGAACAATCCAGATCATCTATCGACAGAAACTGGTTCGGCATGACCGCCGTCTGTGACCCCGTCTGCTCAACCGGGCCCACCAAAATCATTGCCTGGCCCCGCCAAGACCATGCAGCACCGATGTTCAGAAACGAAAGAGGTGCGGCCTCGAGCCCATCGAGTTCCGTCTGCTTCCATTGGATGACTACACGACCGCTTTGTCCGGCTCTCATTTTGTACCGCCCGCACCCTTCTACACGTCACTGCTCACGTGGTCGTTCTTATCAGCGAAGAATCTGGCAGAAAAGAGACGTTAATATACTGTTAACAAAAATGTGGCTAAAGAGATTCAACTTTTGGACGCCAGCGGGAAACTATCCCGCCGGCGAAAGGGTCATTATAGTGTTCCGTTGGGCATAAATAACCCATAATCGGCAGCTGCCAAAATATAAAACATTGATTTTTACATATATTTAACATCACCCTTGGTCATACCGCGGCCACTTCACCCATCTTGACAACTAATTGTCGCCCACAAAAAAGGTATTATCGGCGACCCCCAGATCCTCAAGGTGGCTGAGAACGTTACCAACGTTGTTGTCCAACTCCTTCATGACAACATCCTGAAGTCCGCGCCCATTGCCCAACATAGCTTCGTATTCGGGGCTGAGGTGGGTCCAGACGTGTGCACGGGCTGGAGCCATCCAGACAAAAAACGGAGTGTCCGACTCTACAGCACGAGAAATGAAGTCCTTCGTGTAAGATGTCACTTCGTCATCCAAAGTCTTTTGGCGGTCAGGAGGCGCAGGCCCGTCATCAATAATGCGCTGCTTCCCGACTTTTCCAAATCGCGGGTCGACCGTTTCGTCTTCTTCTTCTGTTGCAAAAGAATGAATGATGTTGCGAGGCGCAAATTGCGCATTGAATTCTAGGTCGTCTGGCCAATCCGGATCAGACGTATATTCCATAGCATTCAGGTGATACAGCCAGCCCCAATACTCGTCGAAACCTTTTGTAGTCGGTAGGAACTCATTGAGGTCGCCTAGGTGGTTTTTTCCGAACTGCCCCGTCGTATACCCCAACTTTTTCAGGAACATCGGAAGCGTTGGGTCATCTGGGTTTAAACCTATTGG
>NZ_WQGH01000007.1:0-235408 GCF_013034585.1 Ruegeria sp. HKCCA5426 | reverse complement strand
TACAGGCCGACGATGCACTAACAATCAATTTGGACCAGTCAGATGAGGCTGCTCATGATAGTCTAGAACGTTTTGGACAAATTGCAGCACCAAATGTCCCGATTTTCAAGAGGTTGCTGACTGTATGCTACAGTAGGACTACAGTAGGACACCTGCTGTTTTCACTCGCTCTTTCCCACTTCTGTTTGGCGAAAACTGAAACAGGAGCGAAAGATGTCTCAATTCGAACTTCTGGAAATCTTGAGAGATCAATATCCTTCGACCACCGCAGCCGTACATAACCTTGTACAAAAGGCTTCAGAACTTAGGCTGGCCCGCGAAAATCGAGTCTGGATTGACTTTCACGGGTCCAACAAAGCAACGGTCGCGTTTGAAAACGCAATGTGGGAAGCCTTACTTTGGGCAGCTCGCGAGACCGGAGAAACGAGCGCAGAACGTCTCTTAAAGTTCATGGCAAATTTCTTAGCACAGTTTGCACTGGCTTGCCCTCGGTGGAACAACACATTGCCCGAAGTTGCGGACCACTTGTTCAATGCCACCGAGCGAGAAGATTCCTTGCTAGTTGACGCTGTTGATCAAGTTAGCGGCGAGCAATTGGTAGTAAGAAGAATAGGCAGAGCGAGGCTTGAAAAACATTCAGGCATTATCTCCAAGAACTCTGGGTAACTAAACTAAAGCAGAACTAAGCAGTAGTCGTCCGGCGCAAACTCTCACAAAATGAAGCTTTGGCTCGTCGGGCGACTTCTATCCAATAGGTACTACTTGTGGTTCAAAACAGCCGAGTCACCGACTGAATCCGTCGAGGTAGCTTATTTGTGATACCCAGATCTCGCGCGTTCATACCTAGACAGCAAATGTGTTACTGCGATAGCTAAAAACCAAATCAAGAATGAGCCAACTTTTTCAGCAGCAGCAATTGGCAATACGAGAAATCCGAACAGAACGGATACTAAATCCTGAGCCTGCCATCCATCCGCAAGTAAATCCGGTAGCAACCCGATTAGGCTTCCGCAGGCACCTGTCACCAAAGAGGCCAATAGTCCTCCTGTAACGGCCCAAATCCATCCGCCTAGGCCAGCTCGCCCGAACATCGAAGCGAGCAAGTAGCCCATAACCGCACCGCCCAGCATCATTGCGATAACGTAACGAGCAACAAGTCCCAAGTTCTCCCTAACCCAGTCATCTTGCAAACCATCAGGAAAATCGCGTGAAAAAAACGTGAGAAATAAGCCAGCACCGATCAAAGCCATCATGATTGTAGATGTCAGCCTGGGAGCCTTTTCATTTGAACTAGAGTTCGGCAATTGGTTTTCCCAGTTTGAAGGCAATCAACAAGTTGCTACCACTCTCAAAGTGGGCAAACAATTGCCAGGTTGTTTTTCAGCTTTCTTGTGAATTCGCGTCCGACTACGCACTGAGCTTCTTTTGACGGTTCGACCTGTCGTACGAAGTTGAGCAAAAAGAGATATTGTTAACCCACACGGTGATCTACTCACTTTCTATCAATCGTGTGAAACCAAAAGCACGCCTTGAATCTCGTGCCCCAATCTCCGATTTCGGAGGCTTCCACATTTGAGGAATTGGCTGATCTTTTTCCGCCAGCTTCTTGCAAAATCAAACCCAGCGCGAGTTAACTGTCAGAAGTGACCTTATCTTTGGCGTATACGTGAACATCCATTTGCGGAAACGCGATGGAGATGCCTTCATTTTGCAAGCGGGTCTTTCCAATCTCCGTAAGGTCCCACATCACATCCCAATAATCATCGGTGCGCACCCAAGGTCTACAGTAGACGTTCACGGATGACGGACCCAATTCGCCGACAAATATCCTCGTTTCCGGGCTTTTCAGGCATCGTTTGTCTGCTTGAACCATCTCAGAAAGCGTTGCCTTGGCGCGCTCAATATTGTCTGAGTATCCAATTCCGAAAACAAGATCGACACGCCTTACTCGGTACTTAGTAAGGTTCTCCATTGATCCTTGCCATATAGATTGGTTTGGGATTTGTACCAGACGGTTGTCGAAAGTTCTTAGCTTTGTTGAAATCACGTTTACGTCTATGACTGTCCCAACTATTTGATTTATAGATATAATGTCGCCTTTTGAGTAAGGATTTGTTGTTTGAAGCAGAAGTCCGCCAATCACACTTTGAAACAAGTTTTGTAGCATGAATGCCAAAAGGAACCCAAGTCCACCGATAATTGCTGTTGTGACGCCTAGGTTTACGCCAAGCCCCCACAAGGCGACAAACAAACCTATTACAAGAATGCCCCAGCGGAGAACGTTCGGAAAAACAACAGCGGCGATCTCGTTTTCATCGTTTCGGACGCGCAACCACCTGCCAGACACCTTTTTCAGGATCCCTCCGATAAGAAAAGCAGCCGCCATAACTATTATGGCCTGGATAACCCCGCTTAGCGCTCTTACCCCACCCCTGCCTGACAAAATCCAGTCTTTTGAAAGGTGAAAAATCGCCGACCATTGGTATGAAAGCAAAAGCTCCGTTACAAAACCTTTGATATACGCTTGGTGTTTTTTCAGATCGTCTTCAGATCCGCCTTTGCGCTCCAAAGCGTTAACTACAACCAAATAGTTCTGAAAGTCACCGATGTTTTGGCGGTTTATAGCCTTTATTTGATCAACGAGCTCGGGAACTTGATCATCCGCCACTTTTTCCAATTGGGTTAAGCCTTCGGCAATTCTCGCGAGGTTGTCTTGAACTCTGCGCTGCCAGATATCTGCTATTTTCTTGAGATCTTCTGCGCCTAACGCAACGACATGCCGCGAGAGGACGTCTTCGTCTACGTTCGCCTCGCTCGCAACAGTAATTGAATTTTGATACGGATCCGATTGAGCAAGTTGCTGCGCCTTGGCCATTCCGAAAAACAGCGCGAAAAGAAACAAGGCGCACAATACGGCAGTTCTAATTAATATCGAGGCGCGCGTAACACTCTTCCGTTGGACAGGGACTATCAATTTACCCGCTCATATTCGAACTATGTTGGCACAAAGTACCCCAGCCTTTGCAATCGTTGCCGAAAATTTTCAGTCTCGAAGTAGTTATTCGGATTTTATGTCTCAACAGAACGCAAATTTTCAATACCTTTACGCAGCATCCCCACGACGCCGGATGCATAGGGGAGATCACCAAGATATTCTTCGAGCGTAAAATGTTTGGTCGGGAAATTCGAAAGCGCGCCGCGTGCAAGCTCCGTCTCGCCAGCCAGACCATGAATGGCAGCGATCAACAACCAATCCGCTACATATTCACGAGCATCCATCCGTCGCACTTTTTCTGAGGCTGATAAATAGTCTCCGTTCTCTACGTCCTCGAGGCATAGTGTGATATTTGTCCAGATCGGCAAAAATGGATTGATTTCCAAAGCCCGTCGCACCATTTGTGCGCCCAGCTTGATATCACCTACTAGTGCAACCCATCCACCTGCCAAAGCAAGCAACAGAGCACTGTTGGGATTGGCTTTAGTTGCTGCGTCAATCAAACGATCAAACCTTCGGGTGTCCCCTAAGAGTTGTGCGTAAATCGCTGCTGCAAAGAGAGCCTCCTGGTTTTGAGGCTCCAAAGTCACTGCCTTTTCTGCGTGACCTTGTCCCAGTTGCAGAACCTCTCTCAGGCGTTTTTGACCTAACGCTACTTCCTCTACATATCCCAACGCTATCAGTGCATGCGCAAGCCCACTAGCATCCTGATTCCGAGCTGCTGAACGCGCCAGGTCCATCATTAGCTTCAAGCTATCTGATCTAGAGGTGCGCACATGGGCGTGAAAGGCCAATAGGGCTTGGTAGACGCTACTCTCAGCAGACGCGCGGCCCGCTAAACGACCTGAGGTATCAGTTGCGATAACCCCGTAAGCATCAACAAGCTTTGATGCACACTGCCTTGCAATCTCTTCCTGGGCTTAGAAACTGTCAGTCGCGTCCGGATTGATATCGCGCCGGTCGGCCCACAAAATAGACCCATCACGTTTACGTTGAAGTTGCACAATTAGGTGAAGCTTGTCGCAAGTGTCCCTGACTGAGCCATGGAGAAAATAGTCGCAATTTGGCTTGAGATTCTCATTATTCCAAACTGAGCTTCTGTCTGGAAACCCAGTCAGAACTCGGACATGCGCGAAACGCGTCAGTTCTAGCCCTAGCTCTTCAGGAAAGCCCTCGCGAAACCACTTAGCCCGCGTCGTATCTGAACCGGTGAAGATACCTATCCCGAGTACGGGCCAACCCTTGTCATGCGAAGATGACGAGTCAGGCAGGCTAGCATTTTCGACCTTAGCTTCAAAAAGTGGGCGGTACTGCCCTTTGGGTACAGATATGATAAGCGGATCGTTTTTGCCTTTCGACAAGTAGTAATGGCTTAGTGCTTTTCTTAGTTTGACCGCCTCAGTCCTTACAACAGGATCTGTAGTTGGATCAAAGTCAGCGCCTCTACCAAACACATCCATTGCCAATGCAGTACCATGCAATTCATCGCCTCGACCTTCAAGTTCTAGAAAGACGAGGTGACTTAAGAGCCCTTTTGTCCGCGCACTGCATTTAAAGTCATTTGACGTCGTGATGCTCTCAAGCTGTTTAAGAACAAGCGCCTTATCGACTTTTTCTACCACGACTATTCTCCGCCTTTGCAACGAGGATAAATGTGCCAATTCAGGTTACTTTATTTCAGTATACAATTTCTTGCCCGCCGTTTTTTAACTACAATCTACAATGTACCGAATTTGCTAACGAAGCAGCAAAAGAGCTTTCATTTACGATGGTGTCTTAGTCCGCAGAGGGTTAGAAGCGGTCCTTCGCCGCACCAAAATCGAACGTCTGATAATTGGCGCCAATTTTCGAACTTCTAAATATGAGCACAAAAGGAAAGAGGCTGAACTTTCAGCCTCCTTCAACATTTACCTATAGGGCCTTGCCGTTCGGGGGCCCTTTTTCTTTTCCCGCATATTTCCACAATTAAGAAATTCGTATCAGCTTCAACAGGTGTTTTCTAATTTCGTCGCGCCAAAAGGCTGTCAAAGTACGGACTTATACTTGGTTAAGTTTCAACAACCGAACCCATGAAATCAACAAATGCTATTCCGAGCTTTTTCCTGCGCCAAGCTGTCGTTTTGCCTGCTGTCTGTGCTTCCCTCTTCCGCAGTTGCAGAATGTAGCCATTCAAACCCCTACAGCTTGCAAGCAGAAATCACATATGAGGAAATTTTCGATTTCGAAGTCAAATCTTATCCTCGCAATATGGCGCATCCTTATGAAATCAAATTCCCGAACAGCGCATTATTACGAACTTGGCGGTCGAGGATTGGCCCCAACATCTTGCGACCCTTACCGATTTAAGGAACAGTGCCCGAAATCAACGAAGGAGAGTGGCGGTGGATCTGCGTGCCATGGCCATGGGGCTGACATTTGCGTTTATCTGGTCGTCGGCCTTTACCTCGGCACGCATTATCGTGGCGGATGCCTCACCTTTGTTTTCTTTGGCCCTTCGGTTTCTGATCTCTGGTCTGATTGGGGTCGCGATCGCATGGGCCATGGGCCAAAGCTGGCGGCTGACCCGATCACAGTGGTACGCAACCATTCTATTCGGTATTTGCCAAAATGCCCTGTATTTGGGTCTGAATTTTTATGCCATGCAGACTGTCGAAGCCTCGGTTGCAGCGATCATCGCCTCGACCATGCCCCTTCTGGTGGCGCTGGCCAGTTGGCTGTTTCTGGGCGACAGGTTGCGTCCAATGGGGGTGCTTGGTCTGTTTGCAGGGTTCGCCGGCGTCGCGTTGATCATGAGCAGCCGCATCAGCGCTGGGGTCGACATGTTCGGCGTGATGCTGTGCGGCATTGGGGCGCTGGCACTGGCCTTTGCGACGCTGGCAGTACGCGGGGCAACCTCGGGCGGGAATTTCATGATGATTGTTGGCCTGCAAATGCTGGTGGGATCCACAGTTCTGTTTGCCGCCGCACCGCTGTTTGAAACCATCTATATCCACCCGACGGTCCCACTGGCGCTGGCCTTTACCTATACAACTCTTTTCCCCGGCCTGCTGGCGACCTTCATATGGTTCCTGTTGCTGGACAGGATCGGAGCAACACGGGCTGCCACGTTTCATTTCCTCAACCCGGTCTTCGGCGTCACAATCGCCGCAATCTTACTTGGTGAGAAACTTGGACCACTGGATGCGGTCGGCGTTGGTGTGACCACATTGGGAATTCTGGCCGTTCAGCTTTCCCGACAGCCCGCGCCGAAACCCGGCTGATACCCGCACATCTGCGCGAGGAAGGCAAAACCCCCTTTGCTTTCGCCGCTCAAACCCCATTTATTAGGTCAAACCAGTTTCCACACGTCCCGAGGACCAATGACCCGATACACCAAAAACCCCGAGGCGATCGCTGCCCTGTCACCCGAGGAATACCATGTCACGCAAAACAGCGGGACGGAACGCCCGGGCACTGGCAAGCTTCTGAACAACAAGGAACCGGGGATTTATGTCGACATTGTTTCGGGCGAGCCGCTGTTTGCCTCGACCCATAAATATGAATCCGGTTGCGGCTGGCCCAGCTTTACCAAGCCCATCGTGCACGAACATGTGGAAGAGTTCACCGACCGCACGCTGGGCATGATCCGGACCGAGGTCCGCTCGAAACACGGGGACAGCCACTTGGGGCACGTGTTCCCAGACGGCCCGCGCGAACATGGCGGGCTGCGCTATTGCATCAACTCGGCCTCCTTGCGGTTTATCCATCGCGATGACATGGAGGATGAAGGCTATGCAGAATACCTGATCCATGTGGAGGATATCCAATGACCGAACAACGCGCCGTTCTTGCCGGTGGCTGCTTTTGGGGCATGCAGGACCTGATCCGCAAATTGCCCGGCGTATCGCGTACCCGCGTCGGATACACGGGCGGTGACGTACCAAACGCCACCTATCGCAATCATGGAACCCATGCCGAAGGGATTGAGATCTTCTTTGACCCTACGCAGATCACCTATCGCGACCTGTTGGAGTTCTTTTTCCAGATCCACGACCCGACCACCGTCAACCGGCAGGGCAACGACGTCGGCATGAGTTACCGATCCGCAATCTATTATGTGGATGATGCCCAGAAACAGATCGCGCTGGATACGATTGCCGACGTGAATGCCAGCGGCATCTGGCCCGGCAAGGTCGTTACCGAAATCGAACCCGTTGGCGATTTCTGGGACGCTGAACCGGAACATCAGGACTATCTTGAGCGTATCCCCAACGGCTATACCTGCCATTTCCCGCGCCCTGACTGGGTTCTGCCCAAACGCGATGCTGCCGAATAATGGATAGCCCCAAGCCCGGGGCTAACCTGACGCCACCCTCGGGCGACCGCTGGCCTCGACCGTTACGGTCGCTTCGACAAAAACGTCCTGCGCCTCAATTCGTGCGGTCCTAATATCGCGGCTGACAATCACCCGGATATCTTCGGCACCCGCCCGACGGATTTCACTTTCGGCCTCGTCTTTCAGGGCTATCTGCAGAACCTCCAAGGCCTCTTCAGGTTCGGTAAAGTCCTGTGGCCCGCTCTCAAGATGTACCCTATAGCGCCCCTCTGACGGTGACGTTACAGTCCCCGACCGGCGCAAGGTCAGGCGGCCCACAACAGCCCCAATCGCATTGGCTACATCGGTATGTTCGGGCAGGATCATATTGCAATGCAGCCGCTCGCCCGCCGCTGGGTAGTAGCTGGGTGCCGACGCCCCAAGGCCGATCACATCCACATTCAGGGCCGCATCCAGTGCCAGCAAACCGCGGTGCCGATCCAGCCCTTTTTGCGTCAGAACATGGCGGGCTAGATCTGTGGCAGACAGCCCAAAATCCTCAATTTCTTCCGCAAAAGCAGTCTCTAACAAGGTCAATGCGGTTTGCTCGGTCAACTGAGCGACGATCATCTCGGCCAATGCTTCGGGCGTTGCAGCCAGGACATCCCCCGTACCAACACGCTTGCGCGCCACAAGCTCCAGCGCTTTACGCGCCGCTTCACTGTCCCACGAAGTCAGTCGCCCAAGCACATGGGACGCATCAGACGGGGTGACGCCACTGACCTGAACGATCCCGCGATCCACCAGCCGTGTAAGTGCGCCGCTTTCCATTCGGGTTTTCAGCAGCTCAGACAGTGGTGCAACCCGATCCCCGAGCCTGTCCAACAACGCGTCCTCCCGCGGCCCCAGTCCTTCGGCAGGAAGGCCAGGCACGCGGCGCGCAAAGCGCGTATCATGCTCTCCCACCGTTGTCGCACGGAGTTGCGCGTCAAGTATCGGATGAACAATTTCGGGATGCTCTGCCGCTATCAGAGAGACAGGCAAAACCCGCCGCGGCCCAAGGAATACACCGCCTGCCAGGCCTTCGGTCTTTACGTGCACCTGACTGTCACCGCCCAGCCCATGCGTTCGCATGGCCACGGCCTCGACCATCGTGCGAAACCCGCCCACCTGCGCGCCAGCCGGATCAATCGCTGGCTTTCCATCCCGGATCAACGCTATGTCCGTGGTCGTGCCCCCGATGTCCGAAACCAACGCGTTTTCAGCCCCGGTTAGCCAACTTGCCCCTACAATCGATGCGGCAGGCCCGCTCAGAATGGTTTCGATCGGCCTGTCCCGCGCCTGTTCCGCGCTCATCAAGGCGCCATCACCGCGCACAACCATCATCGGCGCCGAAATACCAAGGTCCAGCAGTTGATCCTGCGCACGCCCGATCAACCGGTCGATCATTCCAATCAGCCGAGCATTCAACACGGCGGTCACGGCGCGTTTCGGGCCATTCAACTTGGCAGACAAATGATGCGAACACGTAACCGGCGCGCCTGTCTTTTCTGCGATGATCCGGGCAGCTTCCAGTTCGTGAGCCGGGTTGCGCGTTGCAAACTGCGCCGCCACTGCAAACCCTGACACGCCCGAATGTGAGTCTAAAAAGGATAAAAGCGCCTCAATATCCAGCGGGGCCGCCTCAGCGCCTGCATGCGTGTGACCCCCGCTTAACACAACAGCCGGATCACCCTTTAAGGCATCCTTCAGCCCGTGCCTGTCCAGATCCGCTTGTTTGAACCCGATATACACCAGTGCGACACGCCCACCCTGCCCTTCGACCAGCGCATTTGTGGCCAACGTCGTCGACAGTGACGCCATCGAGACTTGATCGGGCGATACCTGCGCCCGCTGCAAAACCGTGGAAATAGCTTTGCCCACACCAATCGCCAAATCCGCCCGTGTGGTCAGGGACTTGGCCGAGGCTATTACATCCTTTTCATCCCGAACAAGAACTGCATCCGTATAAGTTCCGCCTGTATCTACCCCCAAAGCCAACGCCATCGGGACCTCCTCACTGTTCGCTGAAGATCGGTGTAGCGGTTCGCAGCGACACGTCCACCCCGTTTGCGGCACTCAAGCCAGTTGTTTCATCGCCCAGCGCGCGGCATCGGCCACAGTCGGATCTGGATCGTCGATCAATCGCGCCGCAATCGGCCTCAGTTCCGGCAGCCCGGAATTCCCGATCGCATAAAGAACATTTCGCACAAAGCGATCCCGCCCGATCCGCTTGATGGGCGACCCCGAGAACTTTTCGCGAAATGCCGCGTCATCCAAACCGGCCAGTTCCGCCAGGGGCGGAGACTTCAACTCGGGACGCGCCGCATATCTCAGATCACTTGCGGCGACGGCAAACTTGTTCCAGGGGCACGCGGCCAGACAATCGTCGCAGCCGTAAATCCGGTTCCCCATCTTCGCTCGCAGTTCTTCATCAACCGGACCCTTGTGTTCAATGGTCAGATAAGAAATGCATCGCCGCGCATCCAACTGGTAGGGCCCCGGAAAGGCATCAGTCGGGCACACATCCAGACAAGCCCGACATGATCCGCAATGATCGACCTCCGACATATCTGATGGAAGATCCAAAGTAGTAAAAACAGACCCTAAAAAAGCCCAATTCCCCCAGTCCCGGCTAACCAGATTGGTATGCTTCCCCTGCCACCCCAACCCGGCCGCATGGCCCAACGCCTTTTCCGGCACAGGTGCGGTATCGACGAACACCTTCACCTCTCCTCCGGCTTCGGCGATCAGCCACCGTGCTAACCGTTTGAGGCGTTTTTTGACCAAATCATGGTAGTCCTTGTTCTGGGCATAAACAGAGATCGCCCCACGTTCCGCCTGCCGTAAAACCTCGGTCGGATCATGGTCCGGCGTGTAACTCTCAGCCAGCATGATCACCGATCGCGCGTCGGGCCACAAAGCCGCCGGATCACCACGCCAATGGGTTCGCTCTGCCATCCAGCCCATCTGTCCGTGGTACCCGGCCTGCAAGAACGCCTCCAGCCGCGCGGGCACCGCTGGCACGTCCCACGGACGGCACACACGGCAGGACACAAACCCCTCGTTCAGGGCCTGCGCCACCAACCTGTCCTTCAAACCCGATCCGCTCTTCATCTGGCTAAAAATATCCTCGGGGGGAATCGCGCCCCGGCGCGATGGGGGGCAGACAACCCCCCTGCTACCCTATCAGAAATCCAGATCAGCGTAGTGAGGCGGAGGCCGAAACCCCGGCACCTGATCCGCCAGTATCGACCGGAACGCAGGGCGCGACTTGATCTTGGCATACCAATCCTTCACCGCCGCCGATCGATTCCAATCCACGTCCGAGATATAATCCAACGCCGAAAGGTGCGCAGCCGCTGCAAAATCCGCCAGCGTCATCTGATCCCCGGCCAACCAACGACGATGATCCAGCAGCCAGGCCATGTAATCCAAATGGTACTTGATTGCCTTGGCACCTTCCTTGACGTTCTTACTGTCCGGATAGCCCTCGCCAGTGATTTTCTTGTTCACCCGTTCATACAAAAGCTTCGAGGTGACCTCCTGATGAAACTTGTCATCAAACCACGCCACCAGACGCCGAACCTCGTACCTGTCTTCCGGTGTTTTCGGCAAAAGCGCGGGTTCTGGGCGGGTCTCCTCGATATACTCGCAGATGGCTGTGCTCTCGGATAAGGTCTTTCCATCCAGCCGAAGAACCGGGACTTTTCCCGCAGGGTTACGGCGCAGGAAATCCGGGTCTTGTTCCCAGTATCTCTCTTCCACCAGCTCAACCTCAATCTTCTTTTCTGCCAGCGACAACCGGACCTTGCGGCAATACGGGGACAGGGGAACGTGAAACAGACGCGCCATGATCTTCCAATCGAACCAGTGAATACCCTCCAGCTTTAGCGCCGAGAGGGTTTGTTTTTCAATCCTCGAAACAATCCGCGCGACCATCTGCGCGGATGGTGGCCGCTCCATCTAGGATCGAGGCCGCCCGCCTGCGTGTACGCACCGAGGGATCGGTTACCGAGCGATTGCGCGGCGACGGCAGGATCGCCGCAATCCGCGCGGCCTGCACCGAGGACAGTTTTGACGCTGGAATGTTGAAATTGCGCTGGGCTGCTGCTTCGACCCCGAAAACTCCATTCCCGGTCTCGGCCACGTTCAGGTAAACCTCAAGGATACGCTGTTTGCTCCAGAATATTTCGACCACCGGCGTAATCGAAGTCTCTAACGCCTTGCGCACCCAGCTACGCCCCTGCCACAGGAACACGTTCTTGACCACCTGCTGTGACAGGGTCGAGGCCCCGCGTGATCCGCCATCCTCCAGCGCGTCGCGGATCGCTTCGACGTCAAAGCCCCAATGCAGGCAGAAATTCGCATCTTCGGCCGCCACGACCGACCGTGCCATAATGGGCGAGATCTCTTCGATCGGCACCCAATCGCGTTCAACCTTGCCCAACCTGCGCCATTCCGACCATATCGTATGAGTCACGGGCGGGTTCACCACCGAATACAGCGCGACCAGCGCAACCACAAACACCACACAGCCCAAAGCACCGCGTAAAACCCAGCGGCGAATCTGCATCAGGATCGGCGTTTTAGCCTTGGACGCCTTCTTTTTCTTACCGCTTTTCTTGCGGACTGCTTTCTTTGCCATATCCCAGCTATACGACGAGTGATCGCGGTTTGAAACGGCTGGGGCGTCACCAGCATAAGAAAACCCGCACGCCGACAGGGCGCGCGGGCTTCGTTTATCTGAGCTTGCGATTTATTCCGCCGGAACCGCTTCCGCCTCATGGGTCAGAGGATGGCTGAGATTGTTCAGCATCTCTTTGGGGCAGACCTGCAGGAAGTTGGCCTTTTCCACATCCCAATGCTGCAGAATATCGGCGGCCTTGCGGCTGAAGGTTTCTGCCTGATGGGTTTCGATCAGCGTTTTGAGCTGGTCTTCCCAATGGTCCACCGTGACCGGGCATGTTACCAGCGTTTCCATGTTCATTAGCGCCTGTGCCTTACCGTCGGGGTCGTACAGATAGGCCATGCCACCGGTCATGCCCGCACCAAAGTTAGCACCGATGCTGCCCAGAATCACCGCCACTCCGCCGGTCATGTATTCGCACCCGTTCGAGCCACAGCCCTCAATCACCACTTTGGCACCCGAGTTGCGGACCGCGAAACGCTCGCCTGCGCGGCCTGCTGCAAACAGGTGTCCGTCGGTGGCACCATACAGAACTGTGTTGCCGATAATGGTGTTGTCATCTGCCTTCAGCGGGCTGACCTGCGGCGGACGCACAACGATCATGCCACCCGACAGACCCTTACCCACATAGTCGTTGGCGTCACCCGACACTTCCAACTTAAGCCCCGGAGCAGCAAAGGCCCCCAACGACTGACCGGCAGACCCCTGCAGTTTCACATGCAGGTGGTCGTCCTGGAATGTATTTCGCATCCCGAAATTCTGAACGATATGGCTGGAAACCCGTGTGCCCACTGTGCGGTGCGTGTTCTGCACCGCGTAAGACAGCTGCATCTTCTCACCGTCTTTCAGGAACCGCGCCGCATCGCGCACGATTTCAGCGTCCAGCGTATCGGGCACTGCGTTGCGATCCTTACCGCGGTTATAGACGATGTCCTGCGCGCCATCGACGGTGATCAGCAGCGGATTCAGGTCCAGATCGTCCAGATGCGCCGAACCCCGGCTGACCTGCGCCAGCAGATCGGCGCGACCGATGATCTCATCAATCGAGCGCGCGCCAAGGCTGGCCAGCAGCTCGCGTACTTCTTGCGCGTAGAAGGTGATCAGGTTGACGACTTTGTCCGCGTTGCCGGTGAACTTGGCACGCAGGGATTCGTCCTGCGTGCACACACCAACCGGGCAGGTGTTCGACTGGCACTGGCGCACCATAATACAGCCCATCGCGATCAGGGCAGCGGTGCCGATGCCGTATTCCTCGGCCCCCATCATCGCGGCCATCACAATATCGCGCCCGGTGCGCAAACCACCGTCGGTCCGCAGGGTCACGCGGTCGCGCAGGTTGTTCATTGCCAGAACCTGATGCGCCTCGGTCAGGCCCATTTCCCACGGCAGACCGGCATATTTGATGCTGGTCGCGGGCGAGGCGCCCGTGCCGCCGTTGTGACCCGAAATAAGGATAATATCCGCTTTGGCCTTGGCCACACCGGCGGCAATCGTGCCCACGCCCGAGGACGCCACCAGCTTGACCGTCACCTTACAGCGCGGGTTGATCTGTTTCAGATCATAGATCAGCTGCGCCAGATCCTCGATCGAGTAGATGTCGTGGTGCGGCGGCGGCGAAATCAGCGTCACGCCTTTGGTCGAGTGCCGCAGACGCGCGATCAGGTCGGTCACTTTCATACCCGGCAACTGACCACCTTCACCCGGTTTCGCACCCTGAGCGACCTTGATCTCAAGCTCTTCACACTGGTTCAGGTACTCGGAGGTCACACCAAAGCGGCCCGAGGCCACCTGTTTGATCTTGGCCGACGGGTTATCGCCATTCGGCTCTGGCACGAAATGCGCCGGGTCTTCGCCACCCTCACCCGAGTCGGACTTCGCGCCAATCCGGTTCATCGCCACGTTCAGCGTCTTGTGCGCCTCTGGCGACAGCGCGCCCAGCGACATGCCCGGCGTGACAAAACGCTTGCGGATCGACGTGATCGATTCGACCTCTTCAATCGGCACCGGCTTGCCCAGCGGCTTGAAGTCCATCAGATCGCGTAGGTGGATCGGAGGGTTCGATTGCATCTTGGCGGAATACTGCTTCCACAGCTCATAGGATGCCCGGTTACACGCCATCTGCATCATATGCATCGAGGTCGCTTCCCACGCGTGGGTCTCTCCCGATTTGCGCGATTTGTAGAAACCACCGATGGGCAGAACGTCCAGTCCGCTGTCCCAGCCTTTGGCGTGGATTTCCTCGGCCTTGGCCTGAATGCCCGTGACACCGATGCCGGAAATCCGGCTGGTCATGCCCGGGAAATACTCGGCCACCATGGCACGACTCAGGCCCACGGCCTCAAAGTTCAGGCCGCCGCGATAGGACGAAATCACCGAAATCCCCATCTTGGCCATGATCTTCAGCAGGCCCTGATCAATCGCCTCGCGATAGCGCGCGACGTTTTCAGTCAGCGTGCCGTCCAGCAGGCCGCGATCAATGCGGTCGGCCAGTGAATCTTCAGCCAGATAAGCGTTCACAACGGTCGCGCCGCAACCGATCAGTACGGCAAAGTAATGCGGATCGACACATTCGGCCGAGCGCACGTTCAACGAACAGAAGGTTCGCAGCCCCTGACGGGTCAGATGCGAATGCACGGCACTTGTCGCCAGGATCATCGGCATCGCCACGCGACCCTCTCCCGAGTTCATGTCGGACAACACCAGATGCCCCGCGCCCGAGCGCACGGCCTCTTCTGCTTCGGCTCTGATGCGGACCAAAGCGGCATTCAGTGCGCCCCGACCTGGTTCAAAGCTACAGTCGATCTCGGCCAGCGGCGAACCAAAGCTTTCTGCCAGCTTGTCCCACTGGGCGTTGCCCACAAAGGGGCTGCCCAGAGTGATGATCTCGGTTTGGCTGCTGTCTTCGTCCAGCACGTTTTTCAGGTTTCCGAACCGAGTTTTCAGCGACATCACCCGGTATTCGCGCAAGCTGTCGATGGGTGGGTTCGTCACCTGGCTAAAGTTCTGACGGAAGAAATGGCTGAGTGGGCGATATTGCTTGGACAGAACCGCAGACGGAGTGTCGTCGCCCATCGAGGCGATGGATTCCTTGCCATCCTCGGCCATGGGCGCAAGGATTTGTTCCAGTTCTTCAACCGAATAACCGGCAGCAATTTGGCGCTTGCGCAGTTCTTCGCCGCTGAACTTCGCGCTTTCGGTCACGTCCGACAGCGTTTCATCCAGATCGTTGATTTTGCCGACCCACTCGCCAAATGGCAGCGCACGGGCCAGCTTGTCCTTGATTTGGGTGTCGCGGAACAGCTTGCCCTTTTTCATATCCACGGCCAGCATTTGCCCCGGACCCAGCGCGCCTTTTTCGGTAACGCTGGCCTCATCAATCGGCACCATTCCGGCCTCGGACCCTGCGATCACCAGACCGTCACCGGTCACCACATAACGCATCGGGCGCAACCCGTTCCGGTCCAGACCGGCACAGACCCAGCGGCCGTCGGTCATCGCCAGCGCGGCAGGGCCGTCCCACGGTTCCATCACCGAGTTGCAGTAGGAATACATGTCGCGCCAGGCCTGAGGCAGCTCGACCGCTTGCTTGGACCAGCTTTCCGGCACCAACATGGTTTTCGCCATCGGGGCCGAGCGGCCCGCGCGCACCAGAACCTCGAAAACCGAGTCTAATGCAGCCGAATCCGACGACCCACCAGCGATGATCGGTTTGATATCCTCGGCATAGTCACCAAAGGTGCCCGAGGCCATGCGGATCTCGTGGCTTTTCATCCAGTTGACGTTGCCCTTCAGCGTGTTGATCTCGCCATTATGGGCCAACATACGGAAGGGTTGGGCCAGCCACCATTGCGGGAAAGTGTTGGTCGAATAACGCTGGTGATAAATCGCAAAAGCCGATTCAAACCGTTCGTCCATCAGGTCGGGGTAGAAGACCGCAACCTGCTCGGCCAGCATCATGCCCTTGTAGATAATCGAACGACAGCTAAGCGAAGCCAAGTAAAGGTCAGAGATGCCCGAAGCTGCGGCGGCCTTTTCGATCCGGCGGCGGATTACGTACAGCTCACGCTCAAAAGTCTCTTCATCCACGCCTTTGGAGTTCGAGATCAGAATTTGCTCGATCTCGGGCCGGGTCGCGTTTGCTTTTTCGCCCAGACAGGTCACATCAACCGGCACGTGGCGCCAGCCATAGATGTAATAGCCCATGCGCAGCACTTCGGTTTCCACGATGGTCCGACAGCTTTCCTGCGCGCCAAAATCGGTGCGGGGCAGGAAGACCTGACCCACGGCGATCAGCTCATCCAGATTGGGTTCGTGCCCGGTGCGGCGGATTTGGTCATAGAAGAACGGAACGGGTATCTGCACATGTATACCCGCGCCGTCGCCTGTCTTGCCATCGGCATCCACAGCGCCCCGGTGCCAGATCGCCTTGAGCGCATCAATCCCCGCGTCGACCACCTTGCGCGACGGCTTACCGTCGACAGACACGACAAGGCCTACGCCGCAGGATGAATGTTCTTCCTCCTCGGAATAGAGACCGTTTTCGGCCATCCACTGACGTTTGGCTTCTTCGGCGCGCACCCAATCGGCATCGTATTTGGTCATTGGCTGTCTCCTTCTTCCGAGGGGGCGTACATGGCCTCGACCTCGGCTTTGGTCATTTGCTGGCGTTCACCTGCGAACGCGTACCCTTCGGGCTTTTTGTCGAAATAAAGTTCCAGTTTCAGCGTGTGGCCGGTATCTGGGAACAGGCCTGCGGCGATTTGCGTGTGTCCGTGCATCTCACCGGGAAGCGTGATCCGGTACCACAGTGCCGAGCCGCAGTCGGCGCAGAAGGCGCGCTCGGCCCAATCGGACGAGGTGAAGGTCTTGACCGGCCCAAGCGCGGCGTAGCCTTCTTCGGCCTGAAAAGTAACCAGCATCGAACTTGTCCAGCGTCGGCATTGGTCGCAATGGCACGCGCCCAGCGCATCGCGCGCGGGCGTAGCGGTCACCGTGACCGCGCCACACATGCATTGGCCTTGCAACTCGGGCATTTCGAGGCTCCTGATCGCTGGGTCTATTCGGCTGCGACTGCAGCCTTGGCGTTGAACCGGTCGATGATCGCATCGGCACAATCGCGCCCGTCGCGGATCGCCCACACGACCAAAGAGGCCCCGCGCACGATGTCGCCGATGGCGTACACGCCATCCATCTCGGTCTCACCGGTCTGGAAGGCGGCCTTGACGGTACCCCAGCGTGTCACGGGCAGGTCGGGCTGGCCAAACAAGGTGGGCAGGTCTTCGGGTTCAAACCCCAGCGCCTTGATCACCAGATCGGCGTCTTCAACATAATCCGCGCCTTCGATCACCTCGGGCGCCTGACGGCCGGTGGCGTCGGGCTGGCCCAGACGCATCTTTTGCACCATAACGCCAGTAACCTTGTCGTCGCCGGCAAAGCCCTTGGGCGCGCTGAGCCACTCAAAGACCACGCCTTCTTCCTCGGCATTTTGGGTTTCACGCTGCGAACCGGGCATATTAGCGCGGTCGCGGCGATACAGACATTTGACCGAGGTCGCACCCTGACGGATCGAGGTGCGAACGCAATCCATCGCGGTATCCCCGCCGCCGATCACGACAACCTTTTTGCCAGCGGCGTTCAGGCGGCCATTGTCGAAATCTTCGACATCGTCACTAAAGCTCTTGCGGTTTGAGGCAGTTAGGAAGTCGATGGCTTTTTCGATGCCACCCAGACCGCTGCCCGGCATGGACAGGTCGCGCGATTTGTAAACGCCGGTTGCGATTATCACCGCGTCGTGCTGACCACGGATTTCTTCGAACTTTGCGGCATCGACGTCGCAATTCAGCTCAAACGTTACGCCACCGTCGGCCAGCAAATCGTTGCGGCGCTGTACGATGTCTTTTTCCAGCTTAAAGCCGGGAATGCCGTACATCAGCAGGCCACCTGCACGGTCGTAACGGTCATAAACCGTCACCTGAATACCTGCATGGCGCAGCATGTCCGCCGCAGCCAGTCCGCCCGGACCCGCGCCGATGATACCCACGCTTTCGCTACGCTCCGCACCCGGTACAACAGGCTTGACCCAGCCTTTGTCCCACGCGGTGTCGGTGATGTATTTTTCGATCGTGCCGATGGTCACAGTACCGTGGCCCGACTGTTCGATCACGCAATTACCTTCGCACAAGCGGTCTTGCGGGCAGATCCGGCCACAGATCTCGGGGAAGGTGTTGGTTGCCTGACTGGTCTGATACGCCTCTTCCAAACGGCCCGTCGCGGTTAGGCGCAGCCAGTCTGGGATGTTGTTGTGCAGCGGACAATGCGACTGACAATAAGGCACACCACACTGGCTGCAGCGGCTGGCCTGTTCTTCGGCCTTGGCTGAGGCAAACTCGGCATAGATTTCGTCAAAGTCTTCCTTACGCGTGTCCGCGGCACGCTTTTCGGGCATGGCGCGATCGACTTGCACAAATTTCAGCATCGGTTGCTTGGCCACGGGTCAGACTCCATGAATTGGCTTGGTCGACCTTCTTTAAGAGATACAAGATCGGATGAAAAGTCAATTGTACTGACCTATTTTGAAAATTTTTGCCGCTGGGAGTCATCCGAGTGAAAAAAATTTACCTTTTTAGTTCCGATTCGGACATAATTGTGTTCTTTTCTTTTCCGCATCACACTTATACCCAGTGAGCATAATAAAAACGTGACGGTGGCACGGGCAATTCGATGAGCCTTTTTCAATTGATTCTCACGGCAATAATTCAGGGTATCACTGAATTCCTGCCGATCTCATCTTCTGGTCATCTGATCCTTTTGCCCAGCCTGACGGGTTTAGATGATCAGGGTCTCGCCATAGACGTCGCTGTCCATGTCGGCACCTTGGGTGCTGTGGTTTTGTATTTTTGGTCCGAGGTCAAGAAGGCGGTCTCCGGCCTGCCGCGCGCCCTGACGGGGCGTATCGATTCTGCCGAAGCGCGTCTGGCTATGGGCCTTATCATCGCGACGATTCCCACAATCATAGTCGGTGCGATCCTGTTCAAGACGGGCCTCAGCCAATCGCTGCGCTCAATGACGGTAATCGGGTGGACGATGCTGGGATTTGGTCTGTTGCTTTATTGGATGGATCAGAAGGGACCGCAGACGAAAAAGGCCGGCGACTGGGGCATCAGGGATGCGGCCATTATGGGCCTTTGGCAAGCATTGGCGCTTATACCCGGCACGTCGCGGTCAGGGATCACCATCACGGGCGCGCGGCATCTGGGCTATACCAGAGAGGACGGTGCCCGGATCGCCATGCTGATGTCGATCCCGACAATTCTGGCCTCGGGGATCCTGCTGTCGGTCGACGTAATCCGCGAGGCAGATGCGCAACTGGCCATTGACGGGGCTATCGCCGCCCTCTTTTCCTTCATTGCGGCGCTGCTGGCCTTGACCCTGATGATGCGCCTGTTGCGAAGCGTCAGCTTCACACCCTACGTAATCTACCGGGTCATTCTGGGCGCGGCATTGCTGATCATCGCCTATAGCTGATCAGATCTTCAGGTTCTTCGCCGAGTTTTGAATGTCGTCATACTGACCCGAGGGGCGGAACTTCCACAGGTATTCCGGCAACACCGATTCCAAAGTCGATGGCTCAATCGCCAGATCGGCAAATCCCATCGCACCTTCTGACACAACATTGTCGCGCCGCAGGTTCTTAAGCTGATCACGGGTCAGGATGTTGTTGGGGAAAAGCTGGAAGCTCACGAATTTCACGATGTCCAGCACTCCGGCCATGATCCGCGCCACCCAGAACGGCATTCCAATTATGACCCGGCGCCGGTGAATCACGTCCAGCATCTGCTGCATCAACGCACGAAACGTCTTTACCTCTGGTCCACCCAATTCGTACACGCCAGCCGGAGCCCGTCCCAGAACACCTTTCACGGCGGCTTGGGCCACGTCGTCCACGAAAACGGGTTGGAATTTAGTCTCAGCACCCACCAAAGGCAGGAACGGATTTATCCGGGTCATACCGGCAAAGCGGTTGAAGAACTGATCTTCGGTCCCGAATATGACCGAAGGGCGCAGGATGACCGCGCCCGGCATATGTTCCAGAATCCCAGCTTCGCCCTGCGCCTTGGTCCGCGAATACTGGCTGTCTGATGCCGCATCCGCGCCGATCGCAGAGATATGCACCATCTGCGCTATACCTTGCTGGGCTGCCAGCCGCGCAATGCGCTCGGCGCCTTCGGCCTGCACTGCGTCAAACTCATTCTTGCCCAGCTCATTCAGCACACCCACGCAGTTGACCACGGCATCAGCGCCTTGCATCGCCAGCGCAACCGAGGCGTCGTCGCGGATATTACACAATATGGGCTCGACCTGCCCCACAACACCATAAGTTTTGACGAACATGGCCTCATTCGGGCGCCGCACGGCCACGCGGACGCGCCACCCTTCACCTGCCATACGCCGGGCGACGTATCGGCCAACAAATCCGGATCCGCCAAAAATCGTGACCAGTTTGGACATGCGAGGGCTCCTGCTGATGGGTCATACACGATCTACCCCTCAAATCCCAAGCAAACAAGGCGCAATAACGCCGCGCATTCAGGATATCCGCGCCCTGTTCCACAGACCTTGGGCGTCCGTCAAAAAACTTTCAAAAAACTTCCCGAATCTGGTTGACGCCCACCGCCAGTAGGCTTAAACGCCCCTCCACGACACCTGCCCAGGTGGCGGAATTGGTAGACGCGCTAGCTTCAGGTGCTAGTGTCCGTATGGACGTGGAGGTTCGAGTCCTCTCCTGGGCACCAAATCCCCCGAAATTTGAAAAACCCACTGTATTAGACGGCTTTTGGCCTTTCTGGATCAGCCTGCCGCCCCTTGAGACATCGCGGCAAGCTCTGTCAGTTCGGCGTTTCGTGTCGCCGATTGCGCCTTGACCCGTTTCACGAACTGAGCTGGTAAATCAGGACCGCCCTGCGCGATGTAGGGGGTTACCGTTTCATCCCCGATCAACTGGGCATATTTTGCCCAGGTTCGAAAGACGAACACGTCACGCAAACTGATAAATGGCTTTGTGTAGGCTTTGATTTGCGGCTTGGGGAACTTCGTGCCCTTGAAGTACTGTTCTTCGATTGCGGCCCAATCCTTCGGCGCTTCAAATTCGGTCTGCTCTGCGTCTTCCAAATACTTGAACGCCGGATACTCAAGCCCGTATTCCGAACAGCCGTGAGAGATCTTCTGATGAAGGCCAGACACACCGAACTCCGCCAACTTGACCTCAAAGGCGGCAAGACAGGCTTTGGCCTCATCCGCGCTGTTGCAATAGATGTAGCCTTTGTACGGGTATTTGATCCCGTCGCGAAGTTCGATCATGCACTTTCTGGTGTTGTCACCGGGAAGGTCGAGGTTCAGCAGCACCAGATACGCCTGGATCATCTTTTCCAGCGATTCGGGTAAAATCTGCACCTTGTAACAACCGTGGCACAACGCCGGGATTACCTTGGTTTCTGCAAAGAACTTCAAACGCGCGTCACAATAAGGAACTTTGCCCTGAACCTTCAGGACCTGACCTGAAAATACCTGAGCGACCGGCACCGCGTGTTTGATGCCTGCGGATTTCAGGACATTTAGCCATCCTTTGTACGCCAGAGCACATTCCGACGGATCCAAAAACGCCTGTTGCCAGTCTTTGGGCAGTGTAGATGCAAGCTTGGATTGGGCCCGTCCAAATGCACCGGAAACACCCTGCGCGCTATTTGACATGTCCAAAAGTGTGACCAGACGGCGGATCGCCTGCAAGTCATTCGGGCGGACTGCAATCCAGTTTTCAAATTGTTCCAGCACCGCGCTGTTTTTCACCAAAGCCTCCTGCCACAGGCATCACGCCCATGACTACGGTGATTGCGCCGAATGCGCATACGGTCAACTGAATTGCGTCCGAATTGGCCGGGCAATTGACCCGACCAACCCAATTCCGTCAGGAAACGGCCTGTTCCGATACGACCTCACCAAACTTGGTGAAGAACTTGCCTGATAGCTTTTTGGCCGTGCCAGCAATCAGCCGGCTGCCAAGCTGGGCGATCTTGCCACCAACATCGACCTTGGCGGTATAAGCCAGCACAGTTTCGGCCCCGTCTTCGGTCAACGTCACTTCGGCCCCGCCCTTGGCAAAGCCAGCAGCGCCCCCTTTGCCTTCACCGGTCAAAGAAAATCCACCGGGCGCGTTCGAGTTATCCAACGTGACCTGTCCGGCAAAGCGCGCTTTGACCGGGCCGATTTTCAGGACAACTTTGGCCTCAAGCTCCTCGGGTGAATGCTGGATCAGTTCTTCGCAACCGGGAATACATTCCTGCAGAATCTCGGGCGTGTTCAACGCCTTGTATACAACATCCCGTGGGGCCGCGATGCGGATTTCGTCAGACAGTTCCATTTATACTTCCTTTGTTCAACAACATCTCGGGAAAACCAAAAGTGCGGTTTCCGTGGCTTGTTTGGGGGTTTGTTCGACGCGTGCCGGCCACAGGGACCGCACGCGTTTAAGCAAGCTTTTCATCCTCAGACACCTCTCTTGTCTTGTCCGTGTTCCGCCACATCACAACTTCGGCCAGGATCGACAGGGCGATCTCATGCGGATCAATAGCGTGAATATCCAAACCGGCCGGGGACTTCAGTTGACCTGCACGCGCCGGATCCAGCCCATTTGCCACCAGCTTGTCGATCAGCGTGTCCGCTTTGCGACGGCTGGCCACCATGGAAACGCGCCGCGCCGGTGTGTTCAGTGCGGCCTCTAGCGCCACAGCATCACCGCGCCCCTGAGACGCCACAACAACAAAATCCCGCGCCTCCAATCCAAGATCGCCGACAGAATCCGGTTCGAACTGTGCATGTGCCCCGCCCGTTTCGGTAACGCAAACCCGAAACCCGGCCAGCGCCGCGTGATCGGCAAGAGCGGACGCAATTGGCGACCCTCCGAAAATCACCAAACGTGGCGCATGTTGATAAGGCTCCACCAACAGATCAACCGTTCCACCCGAGGGGCAGCCGCTTTTGAATGTCTGCACACCATCCGGGTCCGTCATGCTCACCACCTTGTCCGAAGGTTTGATACGGATCATCTGCGGCGCACCGCTGGACAATGCATCCTGCGCCGATGTCCTGACGGCCCGCTGAACGCACGCGCCACCCAAATGGCCCAGTATCTGCCCATCCCGTGTGATCGCCGCCTTGCCGCCCGCCTTGGCCGAGGTCGCATCCGCCGTTCGTAAAACCGTTGCCACGCAAAACGCGTCGCCTGTCCGGCGAAGCTCTTCTATCGTGTCGAATATGTCGAAATTTGCCATGGGGCTCCTTTCACAATTTCCGGAATTGCGGTTCAAGCGCTGCAAGCGCTTCAAGCGTATTGGCTGGGAGGTGGGCGTCCAGATAGGGCTCGGCCGCCTGCATTGCAGCCGCGATGGGTTGGTAGTTTTCCCACCCTTTCAACGGGTTCAGCCAGACGATCCGCCGCGCCTTTCGCCGGATGCGCGCCAGAGCCGCGCCCAGCGCCTGCGGGTCCGAACTGCAATACCCGTCAGACAGGATCAACACGATCGTTCGACCGTTCAGCGCGCGTGCACCATAGCCTGACACGAACCGCTCCAAGCTGCCCGAGATATCGGTACCGCCCCCGAACCCCTCTGCCATCAGCGAAAGCCGCCCCGCCGCACGCAGGCTATCGTGATCGCGCAGAGCATCGGTGACGCGCATCAGACGCGTGTGAAACAAATAGGCGTCCGCCTCCGTGCCGCTGCCGATCAAACCCTTTAAAAATGCCAAGAATACGCGGGAATAGACAGTCATGGACCCGCTGACATCGCATAACGCAACAATGCGCATCGGACGCGGTGGGCGGGTGCGACGGTACAGGTCAATCGGCTCTCCGCCCCGTGCAAGACTGGCGCGCTGTATCCGCCTCAGGTCCAGCGCCGGCCCCTTCGACGCCTGCTTGCGCCTGCGCGACCGGCGGTCACGGATAGCACGGGCAAGCGACGTTGCGGTCCTTTCGGCCTTATTCAGAGCCTCATCATCCATCAACTCTCGCAAGTCCCGACGCGACAGATTCGCCGTTCGGGTCGCGATCAGCCTGCCGTCCATACCCTCTGCCTCTCCCTCACCCGGATCCGGCGTGGTGGGTTGATCTGTTCCGGATTGCGCAGCGTCCTGCGCCTTGTCCCGTTGCCGCCAGATCATCGGTTTGGCCGACTGGACGCGAACATGAGCAGACTTGGCCGACCCTTCCCGTTGCTTCCCGGCGTTGAACCAATACGAGTCAAACAAGTCATCAAACCGACGCCAATCTTCGGCATCTCCTGCAAGCACGGCGCACAAAGCACGCCGGGCCTGACCCGCATCCGTCGCGTCAATCAAAGACAACGCGTTCAAAGCGCCCGCTGTTTCCTTTGGCCCTACCCGCATCCCATTCATCCTCAGATGCGCCACAAAGCCGGACATGCGATCCGCAAATCCAGAAGCACGGGAAGGAAACCGCGTGACCTGCATTACGCAACCTTTCCAATCAAGCGATCCATCACCTCGGGCGGGGCCGCATCATAGTCAGCGGCAGTTTTCAGCAGGCAGACAAGCGTTGCCTGAACCTCATCGCGCGCCTGGGCCAGATCATTCACGCCCAATCCGGCCAAAGCCGCAGACCAATCCAGCATTTCGGCAATGCCAGGCGTCTTCTCAAGGTCTTCTTTCCGAAGCGCCTGCACCACACCAATGATCTGCCGCGCCAAAGCACCCTCGATCTCAGGCATCCGGGCCCGCAAAATCGCCAGTTCCGTCTCGCGTGACGGATAGTCCAGGAAGCTGTATAGGCACCTCCGACGCAACGCGTCCGACAAGTCGCGCGTGCCGTTTGCCGTCAGGATTACGATTGGCCGAACCCGCGCCTTAATCGTCCCCAATTCCGGAATCGTGATCTGAAAGTCAGATAGGATTTCCAAAAGATAAGCTTCAAATTCCTCATCCGCCCGGTCAATTTCGTCAATCAGCAAAACCGGTGGTTTTTCTTCCCCAATAGCCTCTAACAAAGGTCTTTTCAGCAGATACTCGTCCGAAAATACTTGTGCTTCGCTGGCTCCGCCCTGCGCTTCACTCGCGCGAATAGCCAATAACTGACGCTGATAGTTCCATTCATAGATGGCATGACTGGCGTCCAGCCCTTCGTAACACTGCAACCGAATAAGACGCGTGTCCCGCCATGCGGCCATAGCCTTGGCGACCTCGGTCTTGCCAACCCCTGCTGGCCCTTCCAGCAATAATGGTCGCCCCAACGCCTGCGCCAAGTGCAGCGCCATTGCCAACCGATCATCAGCAACATAGCCCTGCGCGGCCAATCCGTTCTGCACATCACTCAAAGTCAAAACCAGGATCCATTCTTCATCTGGCTAAAAATATCCCGGGGGAGGTTCGGAGGGGGCTGGCCCCCTCCGTCCGGTCGGACCGGCCCAGGCCGGTCCGAACCCAATCACCCATGCATCCCCAACCCATTGGCGATCTTCCAGATCCGCCAATGGTCATGCGGCATATGGCTCTGCACCAACCCAAAGGGCCGGAACGCATCATGCACCGCGTTCGAGAAACAAGGCACGCCCCCAACATTCGGACTTTCTCCGACGCCTTTTGCACCGATTGGATGGTGCGGAGACGGCGTCACCGTATAGTCGGTGATATAGTTCGGCGTCTCCCACGCGGTCGGCAGGAAGAAATCCATCAGCGTGCCAGTCTTAACGTTACCCATCTCGTCATAGGCAATCTCTTGCCCCATCGCGATAGCCAACGCCTCGGTTACGCCGCCATGAACCTGCCCGTCGATGATCATCGGGTTGATCCGGGTGCCGCAATCGTCCAGCGCATAGAACTTCCGAACGTCCCATTCGCCGGTGTCCACGTCGATCTCCATGACGCAGATATAGGCCCCGAACGGGTAAGTCATGTTCGGCGGGTCATAGTAGCTGACGGCCTCCAGACCCGGCTCCAGCCCTGGGATCGCCTGATTATAGGCGGCGAAGGCGATTTCTTTCATCGTCTTGAACCGCTCGGGCGCGCCCTTGACCGAGAACCGATCCACATCCCACTCAACGTCGTCGTCATGGACCTCAAGCAAATAAGCCGCGATCATCTGCGCCTTGGCGCGGATTTTGCGCGCTGCCATTGCCGTTGCCGCCCCGGCAACCGGTGTCGACCGAGACCCATAAGTCCCAAGACCATAAGGCGCGGTGTCGGTGTCACCTTCCTCCAACGTAATGTCATCCGCAGGCAGGCCGATCTCACTGGCAATGATCTGCGCAAAGGTCGTGGCGTGGCCCTGACCTTGAGAGATCGTCCCCAGCCGCGCGATGGCCGAACCCGTCGGGTGGATGCGGATTTCGCACGAGTCGAACATGCCAAGCCCAAGGATATCACAGTTCTTCACCGGACCAGCGCCTACGATCTCGGTGAAATGCGTCAGTCCAATACCGATCAGCTTGCGGGTTTTACCTGCCTTGAAGTCCTCAACCCGCTGCGCCTGTTCCGCACGCAAACCTTCATAGTCCACGGCCTTCAGCGCCTTATCCCAAGCGGTGTGATAATCGCCCGAGTCATATTCCCAGCCCAGCGCCGACTGATATGGGAACTGATCGGCCTTGATGAAGTTGATCCGGCGCAGTTCAGCCGCGTCCATGTTCAGCTTAATCGCCAGAACCTCAATCATGCGTTCGATGAAATAGGCCGCCTCGGTCACACGGAAGGAACAGCGGTAAGCCACCCCGCCCGGAGCCTTGTTGGTATAGACCCCATCCACGGCTAGATACGCGGTGGGGATGTCATAAGACCCGGTGCAGATGTTCATGAACCCCGCCGGGAATTTAGTCGGGTCAGCACAAGCGTCAAAGCCACCGTGATCCGCCGTCGTATGGCACCACAGACCGGTGATCTTGCCGTCCTTGGTGGCGGCGATCTTGCCCTGCATCCAGTAGTCGCGTGCAAAGGCGGTGGACATCAGGTTTTCCATCCGGTCCTCGACCCATTTCACCGGCTTGCCAGTGACAATTGAGGCCACGACCGAGCAGACATAGCCAGCATAAGCCCCAACCTTGTTACCAAAGCCACCGCCAATATCTGGGCTGATGACGCGGATATTATGCTCGGCAATGCCCGAGATCAGCGACACAACCGTCCGGATCGCGTGCGGGGCCTGAAACGTACCGTAGAGCGTCAGCTTGCCGGTTACCTTGTCCATGCTCGCGACCGACCCGCAGGTCTCCAGCGGGCAAGGATGGGTGCGGTGGTAATAGACCATCTCTTCAGCGACTACGTCGGCCTCGGCCAGAATGGCCTCGGTCGCCTCTTTGTCGCCCTGCTCCCAGGTGAAGATATGATTGTGGTGCTTGCGCGGCCCGTGCGCACCTTCGGTCTGACCCTCAAGGTCTTCGCGCAGGACCACATCGGACTTCAGCGCCTCGAATGGGTCGGTCAGAACGGGCAGTTCTTCGTATTCGACCTCAACCAGTTCCGCAGCATCCGCCGCGATATAGCGATCCTCGGCCACGACAAAGGCTACTTCCTGTCCTTGGAACAGCACCTTTCCGTCGGCCAGAACCATTTGTTTGTCACCGGCCAGCGTTGGCATCCAATGCAGGCCCAGCGGGGCCAGATCTTCGGCCGTCAGAACAGCGATCACACCGGGCAGCGCCAAGGCGGCCTCTTTGTTCACGCTGACAACGCGGGCATGTGCGTAGGGGGAGCGCACAAAGTCGCCGAACAGCATTCCATCCAGCTTGATGTCATCGACATAATTGCCCTTGCCTTGGGTAAAGCGCACATCCTCGACGCGTTTGCGCGAGCTGCCCATGCCCTTGAGGTTGGCGGCGCGTTCTTCGGGGGTCATTGTTTGGTCGTTCATTCCGCGGCCTCCTTCTGAGCGTTCAGCATGTCAGCCGAGGCCGAGATTGCCTTGACGATGTTCTGATACCCGGTGCAGCGGCACAGGTTCCCTGCCATCCCGAAACGAATTTCTTCTTCGGTTGGGTTGGGGTTTTCCTGAAGCAGGCGATGCGCGCGGGTGATCATGCCCGGCGTGCAGAAGCCGCATTGCAGACCATGATGTTCGCGGAACATTTCCTGCAAGACACCAAGGCTGCCATCGTCGTTAGTGAGCCCTTCGACGGTAGTGATATCGGACCCGTTCACCTGCGCCACAAAGGTGGTGCAGGACTTGACGGACTTGCCATCGATATCAACGGTGCAAGCGCCGCAATGGCTGGTCTCGCAACCGATATGGGGGCCGGTGATTTTCAGATCTTCCCGCAGGAAATGGATCAGCAACGTGCGCGGCTCGGCCAGACCTTCGACCTCGCGCCCGTTCACGGTGAGTTTGACGTGCATTTTTGACATGTTATCCCCTCCTCAACCCGCGCGGTTTTGCGCGCGGTCGATGGCGCGGCGCAGCATCACAGCGGCCACATGTTTCTTGAATTCGACGGGGCCGCGGTTGTCGGCCACAGGTTCAATCGCATCCAGCATCGCCGCGACGCACCCGTTTACATCACCGTCCGCCAACGCGGCGCTTGCGCTTTCGGACCAGATCGGCGTGTCAGCCAGGTTGGTCATCGCGGCCGACGCCGTTCCGTTGCCTACCATCACCGCAGCCGCAGCCGTCGCATAATCCCCGATCTTGCGCTTTTGCTTTTCATATGCCTGACCGACGCCAGCGCCCGGAACCGGGATCGAGATACGTGTCAGGATTTCCTCATCCTCGCGCGCGGTGAAATACGCGGCCTCATAGAATTCGCGCGCGGCCACGCTGCGGTTGCCATCGGGACCGGACAGTTCAAACGTCGCGTTCAGACACTGCATCAACCCCGGCATGTCATTGCCCGGATCGCCATTGGCCACGTTGCCACCGACAGTGCCCATATACCGCACCTGCGGATCGGCGATCTGCAACGCCGCCTCGCGGATCAGCGGAATAGCGGCGGCAAGACCGTCATGGGTGATCAGCTCATGCTGCGTGACCATCGCGCCCAACGTGACGGTGTCGGACCCGATCTGGATGCCCTTCAGCTCATCAATGGCCTGAAGGTCGACCAAGTGGCCCATCTCTGCCATACGCAGCTTCATCATCGGGATCAGGCTGTGCCCGCCCGCGATCACCCGCGCCTCGTCTCCGTGTTCCTGTAGAATGCCTATGGCCGAGGCGATGTCGCCTGGCCGGTGATACTCAAAACCGGCTGGTATCATGTTTTTCCTCCCTGGGTCCGAAGCGATATGCCTTGGGGGACCTAGGGTAAGGAAAGAACGGTCACATCAGCCGTTCCAGTCAAGGGGAACGGGGCGCGCAGGTTGTTTCACGAAATGCGAATGGGCTGCACGAGTTGCGATCAAAGGCCCAGCGCGTCGCGAATATCAGAAAGTCGCGATCGGCTGACAGGGACCTTGGTCAAAGCATCAACATCGTCAAAGTAACAGGTGCCGTTGTCCTTGTGCCGCTCGAAACTTGAGACATGTTTGGGGTTCACCAGATAACTGCGGTGGGCGCGCAGAAAGCCGTCGGGCGCAAGTCGGGATTCTGCTTCGGTGATCGACCACGGGCAGAACAGCTTTTCCGCAGCCATGTACAAGACGGTGTAATGCCCTTCGGCACGGATGGCGGCGATACGGGCGGGTTCGGCGAAAAAGGTCTGGCCTTCCCGTTCAAACGGAACCCCCGCCCGAAGCACCGCAGGCTCGGGTTCCGGGGTTGGGGCAGGCGCAGGCTCCGCCACAGCCGGCTCAAGGAAACTGACGCCGGTCAGCAGGAAGGCACCGCAGATCAGGAACACGGCTACGGTCACGCCCATCGCCAGAACCTGATTGTTCAGCGCGGGACCTGCACCGCCGGCGCTGTCACTGGCAACAAAGTCCGTGAGGCCGGTGGCTACGAAATGCATTGAAAACACGGCCAGCCCAAAACAAGCCGTACCAAGCAGGATATTGCGCTGGGTGCGGTTGTCATAAGCTACCCAGATTGCCACCACCGACAGCCCCACCGAGGCCAAGGTCGAGATCGCAACATCCCAGGCGTTATAGACCGGGCGGCACAGCTCCATCCCAGCCATGCCAATATAGTGCATCACCACGATGCCAAGGCCGACGATGACGCCCGCGCCAACAATCGTTTGCGCCGAGCGTGGCCTGAAATGCAGCAGCAACAGCGCCAGACCGACCATAAGGATCGCCACCAAAGCCGAGATCAGTGTGATCAGCGCATCATAATAGAATAGGATAGGCAGTTGCAGGCCCAGCATGGCCACGAAATGCATCGACCAAATCCCGCCACCCAGAACCACCGCAGCCAGAGCGACAACAATCTTGCGCCTCTGATCATCCAACTTGGACGCGCCATGCGTAAGGTATAGGCCAGTGAAGCCCGCCATCAGCGCCACGGCCAACGACGCAGCCACAAGCCAGGCGTTATGCGAATAGTCCAGCATTTCGGTTTACGCGCCCTCCTCGACGCGAGGGCGACGTTAGCAAACGGATTTGATTGGGACAATTGGCTGAAAGGTGGAAAACAAACCATTCATGCGCACGTCATGGTTACAACGGCGCGCCTACTGGATGACCGCATTTTCCCACGCAGACAGAAACTTTTTTCGTTTCAAATCATCCAGAAATGTCAGCAAGGCCGGATTCAACCCGATTGTCTCATGATCCGTTGACTCACCCTGAGACATGAGCGGAGGAAGAGATAGCTGGCTGCCCTGCGCCACTGGCTTTTCTTCGACAAGGTACTGGATAAAAGCCTCGGCCGCGTCCGGTTGCTGAGTCGCCCTGGACACTAGCGCGGTGCGCATCATGATCGTTTGGAAGTCGGTCGGAAAAATCACTTCAAGGGCATCCTTGCGCTCGGCGCGAACGGCGGCATAGCTGCCAAGGACATTGTAGGCCACCAGAATTGTACCATCGGCAAGATCGTTGATCATCTCGCCGGAACAGCAATACAGGCGCACATCAAGGCCACCCATGACCTCCATCAAGCGCCAAAATGTCTCGGACGCACGTGCGTCCTGAGTTGCAAAAAGGTAGCCAAGACCCGAGTCGCGCACATCATAGGTTCCGATCCTGCCCCGAAACTCTTCGGGCCGCTTGCGCAGCGCTTCGATCAGGCCCTGACGCGTCTGCGGAATGTCCTGACCCTCGAACGCTGCGCGGTTGATCACGATGGCCGCGGGTTCGGTCGTAAAGGCAAACAGGCTTTGGTGCCACTGGGCCCACGATGGTGTCTCGATATCCTTTAATGGCAGGGCAAACCCGTCATTTGCCAACTTTAACTGCAGGTCCATCGCGCTTGAAACGACAATATCAAAGGCATCCGGCGTAGCGCGGACGCGTTGATTGATATCGGCAGTCCCCGAAACAAGGTATTCGACACTGATATTGGGGTTCTGTGCGACAAATCCATCAATCAAAGGGGCGAACAATACCGTGTCCGTGCTGGAAATGACGCGCAGGCGCGGACCGTCTGCACCTTCGTTGAAGATCAATTGATCTTCCCAATCGTGGGCCCATCCGAGTCCAGGCAGGACAAGCAGAACTAAAGCGATAAGATAACGCATGCCCCCCCCGATGGCTGATTTGTCAGAACAAGCGTGCCGCCATGTGCAATCGCCACGTCCTGAGCGATCGTCAGCCCCAGACCCGAGCCGATTGTTCCGGCCGCGTTTTTGCCGCGTTCGAACCTGCGGGTCAGTGTCTCAATCTCTTCAGGAAGAAAACCGGGGCCGGAATCGCTCACCTTGATTTCGGGCTTTCCGGTAATCTCAATCTCGACCGTGCTGTCCAACGGAGCGTATTTCAACGCGTTGTCGATCATGTTTCGCACCGCGTTCTGGATCAAAATCGGATCGCCGGAATAGGGGACCGTAGGATCACCTGTCATGGACAAAGACAACTCCTTCATTTCCGCGATTGGTGTCAGTCTTTGAACAAGGTCACGGATCAATTCGACCAAATCCACATCCTCACGCACAAGGTGGTCCGTGCGGAATGTAATCATGGCATGATCCAAAAGCTGCCCCGCCGCGCGCGAGCTTTCGTCGATTGCCCGCACCATCGCCCGCAGCGCCTCGCGGTTTTCCTTGCGCTCAACACGGTGCAGCGTCGCTTCGGCATAAGACCGCACGGTTGCCAAAGGGGTGCGGACACGATGTGCGGCCTCAGCGATGAAATCCTCGGACTGGCTGAGCGATTGATCCAAGCGCCCCATCAGAGAGTTCAGAGACATGACCAAAGGTGCCATTTCCCGTGGCACCGGCTTTTTGAAAGGGCTCAGGTCCTGAGGACCCCGCCGCGTGACGGATGTCGTCAGTTTGTTAAGCTGTCCGATCGTGGTCGACGTGATCCAGAAAGACAGCGCCGCCGTCAAAAGAAAGAACCCCAGCCCCAGAAATGCGGCATTGCGCGAGATCTGGTCGAGGGTCCGTGAAAGTGCGTCCTGCGTCTGACCAAGTACAACTTCGATTTCAGTCTGCCGGCCCAGCCCCACAAGCGTTCGGCTTGCGCTGACCTGTCGAATGCGTTCGCCGCGCAATTCGCCGGATGTAAAGGACCAATCGCTTTGGGCTGGGGCCGCTGCCAGCCGCAAATCTTCGTAGCCGGACAGAAACACACCGTCCTGATAAATGGCATAAAACACCCTATCATCGGTTGGGGTAGTCAGCATCGAGAACGCGGCATAGGGAATATCCACCTCCAGCACCCCATCCCGCAGCGCGGCGGCATCAAGAATGGACGTCACGGACGCCTCGAGGATGTTGTCCTGACCTTGTTGGGCCACCTGTGCGGCATAGTTCCGAACCGCAAAGAACAACAACACGGCCAGAACCGCTGCACCGCCGATCAGGGTCAGAACAAGCCTGTTTCTGAGCGACCCTGAAACGTTGGGATTAGTGGTCATGGTCCAACCTGTACCCCAGACCACGCAGCGTGGTTATCTTCAAGTCCGAAGGCTCAAGATGTTTGCGCAGGCGACCGACATAAACCTCAATCGCGTTATCCGTCACGCTGTCATCATAAGAAAACAGCCTGTCAGCGAGTTTCTGTTTCGAAAACACGTGGCCGGGCGCATTGATGAACAACTCCATCATGCGCAGTTCCCGATTGCGCAGCGAAAGGGTTTCCCCGGCCACGGTTAAATGACCGGCCACAGGATCAAACACGACACCGCCGATCTCGATCGTGGATTTGGCGCTGCCGGATTTCCGGCGCAGGACGGCGCGGCAGCGGGCCTCAAGCTCGGCATGATCAAACGGCTTGGTCACGTAGTCATCCGCCCCCAGATCAAGTGAACCGATTCGATCCGAAACCTGACTGCGCGCAGTCAAAACGATCACCGGCGTGTCCAGACGGCTGGCCCGGTGCCGTTTCAGAAAGTCCCGGCCATCCCCATCCGGCAGCATGATGTCCAACAGAATCAGGTCGTATTCTTCGGTTTCGACAAAGGCAGTGGCGTCTTCCAAATTCGATGCATGATCAATGACATGGCCGTCCAGCCGCATGCGCGAACTGACCGCATTCGCGAGATCCAGATTGTCTTCGACAAGCAGAAATTTCATCGGGCCCAAACAGTATTTTGCCGCGTGACAGGTTGATGTCAGGTTGGTGTGTTTTTGTTCCGTCCAATCTGAGCCGCCATGCGGCCGGTTGTCAAACGGGAGGAAACCATGACGACATTCAAACTGGGCCGTCGCGCCCTAATAGCAGCTGTGGCCGCTATCGGCCTGACCGGTCCGGCGCTGGCCGAAGATCAGGTCGTAGACAGTATCCACTTTCTGATTCCCGGTGGCGCTGGCGGCGGCTGGGACGGCACGGCCCGTGGCACGGGCGAAGCGCTGACGAACGCAGGTCTGGTCGGAACCGCATCCTACGAAAACATGTCAGGTGGCGGCGGCGGCAAGGCCATCGGCTTTCTAATCGAAAACGCCGACAGCAATCACGGCACGCTGATGGTCAACTCGACCCCAATCGTGATCCGTTCGCTGACCGGCGTGTTCCCACATAACTTCCGCGACCTGACTCTGGTTTCGGGCACAATCGGCGACTATGCGGCGATTGTTGTGGGCAAGGACAGCCCCATCAACTCGATGGACGATCTGCTGGCTGCCTTTGACGCTGACCCCGCAGGGACGGCAATCGGCGGTGGCTCGGTTCCGGGTGGTATGGACCATCTGGTGGCGGCTATGGTGATGGAAGCGGCCGGCAAAGACGCTCTGGCCGTGAAATACATCCCCTATGACGCAGGTGGCAAAGCCATGGCAGCCCTGCTGTCCGGTGAGATTGCGGCGCTGTCGACCGGTTTCTCGGAAGCCGTCGATCTGGCAAATGCAGGTGAGGTCAAGATCATCGGCGTAACCGCGGAAGAACGCGTTGACGCCGCTCCTGATGCGATGACCATGATGGAACAGGGTATTGATACCACCTTCGTCAACTGGCGCGGTTTCTTCGCAGCACCCGGCCTGCCGGAAGACAAGCTGGCGGCATATCAAGACGCAATCGCCAAGATGTACGACACTCCTGAATGGGAAGAGGTTCGGGCGCGCAACGGATGGGTGAACATCCATAACTCGGGCGCTGACTTCCAGACGTTCCTTGAGCAGCAGGAACAGCAGATTGGTGATCTGATGAAGAAGCTGGGCTTCCTCTAACTGAAAACTGGCAGAGCGGACCGCCGCTCTGCCTTCCCCAAAGACAACAAAATAGGAGGGGGCATCATGGCGTTGGATCGCTGGATCGCGCTCGTTCTGCTGGGTGTTTGTTTAACATATGGCTACGCCGCCTGGTTCACGATGGACAGTAGCCTTCCCCCTTTCATGCAACGAAATCCCATCTGGCCAAGCACCTTTCCCAAAGTGCTGTCCATTCTGGGGATCATCACCACAACGATCATCCTACTGGGCTTTGAAAAGTCCGAGGTGAAAGAGGCCGATATCGACTATCGGCGTCTGGGCGAATACCACCTGGATCAGGCGCTGATGCTGCTGGCTTTGATGGTGATCTATGCCCTGTGCCTGCGTCCTGTTGGTTTCCTGATTTCGACGTCGGCATTCCTGATCCTTGGCTCATTCATTCTGGGCGAGCGCAAGTGGCACATCATGCTGCCTGTTGCCTTCATTGCGACGGGGGCGGTCTGGTATCTGGTCCAGGAAGTTCTTGGCATCTACATGCGCCCGCTGCCGGGCTTTTTCGGAGGCTGACATGCTTGAAGGACTTCTGATCGGCCTGCAAACGGCATTCTCAATCCAAAACCTTCTGATGGTCATCGCGGGATGTCTGATCGGCACATTCATCGGAATGTTGCCCGGTCTTGGACCCATGTCGATTATCGCTATCATGATCCCGGTTGCGATCTCGATGGGCGACCCATCCGCCGCGCTGATCCTGCTGGCCGGGGTTTACTATGGCGCGATCTTTGGCGGCTCAACATCCTCGATCCTGCTGAACGCGCCGGGGGTCGCGGGGACGGTGGCCTCAAGTTTCGATGGCTACCCGATGGCGCGACAAGGCAAAGCAGGCAAGGCGCTGACAATAGCCGCGATCGCCAGTTTCGCAGGCGGCACGCTGGGTGCCGTGCTGTTAATGGTGTTCGCCCCTGCCCTTTCATCAGTGGCGCTTTTGTTCCATTCAGCCGAGTATTTCGCGCTGATGGTTGTCGGTCTGTCGGCCATCGCTGCCTTTGCTGGAAGCGGGCAAGTCGCCAAGGCCGTCATCATGACCGTTCTTGGGCTGATCATGGCAACCGTAGGCGAAGGCGCATTGTTCAACCTACCCCGATTCACCATGGGGATTATGGACCTGCAATCCGGTTTTGGGTTCATCACGCTGGCCATGGCCATGTTCGCCCTGCCCGAGGCGCTGTTTCTGGTCCTGAAGCCAAAAGATCTGAAAGGTGATGATGGCGAGATCAAAGACCTGCGCATTACCAAGGCAGAAGCCAAGGCTATCGCACCTGTCGTGGGTCGCCAATCCGTCCAAGGCTTCTTTATCGGCGTTCTGCCGGGCGCGGGCGCGACAATCGCCAGCTTCCTTGGCTACGCTGTTGAGCGCAACATTGCCCCGAAAGAGGAACAGGAAGAATTCGGCAAAGGCTCGATCAAGGGTCTGGCAGCCCCGGAAACAGCAAACAACGCCGCCTGTACCGGATCATTCGTTCCGCTGCTGACGCTGGGCATTCCCGGTTCCGGCACAACTGCGATCCTGCTGGGCGCGCTGATTGCCTTGAACGTGACACCCGGCCCACGCTTGATGCTGGACGAACCGCAGATCTTCTGGGCGGTGATTATGTCGATGTTCATCGGTAACCTTGTCCTGCTGATCCTGAACCTGCCGCTGATCCCCTACATCGCCAAGGTGCTGTCGGTTCCCCGCAACTACCTGATCCCGTTCATTTTGTTCTTTACCCTGATGGGGGCCTATATCGGGCAGAACAATGCGACCGAGCTGTTGATCCTTGTTGGCTTCGGCGTCTGCGCCACAGCTTTGAAGTTTGCCGACTATCCGCTGGCCCCGCTTCTGATTGGGTTCATCCTCGGCGGAATGATGGAGGACAACTTTGCAAGGTCCATGCAGCTCTATGACGGAATCGCGTTTATCTGGGAACGTCCCATGACGCTGGGCCTGCTGGTCATCGCCGCGCTGCTGGTGCTGCTGCCCAGCTATCGCGCGCGCCGCGCGCGGGCACGGGCTGCCGGTATCGCTGATGGCGACTGAGCCGCTGGCAGCGATACGGGTTCTTGACCTGACGAATGTTCTGGCAGGCCCGTATTGCTGCTATCAGCTTGCCCTGATGGGCGCCGAAGTGATCAAGGTCGAACGTCCCCAGGGCGGCGACCTTGCTCGGGTGTTGGGCGCTGACCCAGACCGCAACACGGCCGGGATGGGCATCAGTTTTCTTGCACAAAACGCGGATAAGAAATCCGTCACACTGGATATGAAATCTGCCAAAGGCAAAGCCTTGCTGAAGAAGCTGGTGCAAACCGCCGACGTGCTGGTCGAAAACTTCCGGCCCGGTGTCATGGACAGGCTTGGCCTTGGCTATGACGTGCTGCGCGCTGAAAATGCCAACCTGATCTATTGCGCAATCAGCGGTTTTGGGCAGGACGGTCCTCGCAAAAAAGACCCGGCCTACGACCAGATCGTGCAGGGTATCAGCGGTGTCATGTCGATCACCGGAGCAGCCGATACAGCGCCCTATCGCGTCGGTTACCCGCTGGCCGATACCGTCGGAGGGCTGACGGCCGCCTTCGCAATCAGTGCCGCCCTGAACGCGAGGCCGCGCGGCGCGATTTTGGATATCGCAATGTCCGAAGCCGTGGTCTCCACTATGGGTTGGGTGGTGTCGAACTACCTGATCGGGGGCGTCACTCCGGGGGCGCATGGAAACGAAAACACCACGTCTGCCCCGTCAGGAACTTTTGCCACAGCGGATAATCCGATCAACATCGCGGCCAACCGCGACGAACAATGGCAGGCGCTTGCCCGGCACCTTGGGCGGGACGATTTGCTGAACAACCCTAACTATGCCACGCGCGAAGATCGCAAGAGGAACCGCCACACCCTAAAGGACGATCTGGAAGCCACTCTGCGCACCCGACCCGCCCGGGAGTGGGTTGGTGAGCTGAACGCCTTAGGCGTCCCGACCGGGCAGGTAATGACCGTGCCCGAGGCGCTGGACGACGAACAGCTTGCAGGCCGCGGATTGATTGGCACTCTGCCAGTTCAGAACGAAGAACTGAAACTGACCGGCAGCCCTGTCGTAATGGACGGTCAACGCAAAATGCCCCAGACCTCGCCACCGGAATTAGGGGCGGATAATGTCGCGATCTGGTCAGAGCTTGGCCTGACTCGTGATGAAATCAACGCATTGGTGAAGGAGGGGGTCATATGAGCGATGTCGCCGACTGGTGGACAACATCCATCATCGACATGGAACCCGGACGAATAGACCTGCGGGGCACACCCATTCAGGACCTTATCGGCACCCTTGGTTTTGCGGAAATGATCTGGTTCATGGTGCGCGGAGACAGACCATCCCCTGCACAGTTGAAATTGTTCGAGGCCGCGCTGGTTGCAGCCGTGGATCATGGGCCGCAAGCCCCTTCGATTGCTTCGGCGCGTATGGCGGTGACGTGCGGTCTGCCGCTCAACAACGCCATGGCAAGCGCGGTGAATATGCTGGGTGACGTTCACGGCGGTGCTGGTGAGCAAGCGGTGAACCTGTATCAGTTTGTCAACGCGCACCCATCCGCCGTTGGCCCGGCACTGGATGACTGGATCGCCGCTCAGGGGAAAATTCTGCCCGGGTTTGGCCACCGTTTTCACACCCCAACCGATCCGCGCGCCCCGCGTTTAATGCATCTTGTGGACGAAGCGATTGAGGCAGGTGCCTGTGACGGGCGCTACAAGTCCGTAGCGCATGACATCGAAGAGGACCTGGCCCGGCGCAAAGGCAAGCCCGTTCCGATGAATATCGACGGTGCCACAGCGGTGATCTATGCCGAGCTTGGTTTTGACGCACCGCTGGCGCGCGGCCTTTTTTGCCTGTCCCGATCTGTCGGCATTCTGGCACACGCTTGGGAGCAAACTCAGCAGGGTGGCCGAAACAAGGGTCCGACCCCACCAAAGTACCGCTGGACGTATCGGCCCAACGACACTTGAAGGGTAACAGGGTTCTAAAGGGTCTTTTGAACCGCGCTCTCAGACCTTTTCTTCGATTGCAGGCTCGATATCTGGGCGCACGGGTTCAGCCTCCATTTCAATCACCTCGGACTCAGCCTCTTCTTCCGGCTCGTCAACCTCTGGATCGGGTTTGTCCTCAAGCGCACCCACGATCAGCGGCAACATGTGAACCCCGGTGGCCGAGGCGATCTCGGGCGTTTGCGGTGTTTGCCAACTGAGCGTGTCAAAGCTGTGGCAGTTCTGACAGACAGGGGCCCACTCGGGCTGAATGTCATGGCAGTTGTCACAGACCCATTGCGGTCCGCGCGGCGCATTCAGGGCTTTGGCCAGCCACCCCTGCACAACCGCGTCCGATGCGCCCTCGCCGCGTTCAATTGCGGCCATCAGAGTATAGGCCCGCGCATCCCCCTGCTTTTCGACCACATCACCCAGCGCACGCCGGGCTTCGGGAAAATCCTCGGCCACGATGTTCAATTCAGCCAGGATCAGGCGGGTTTCAATATCTTCGGGGTGCACACGGGTCAGTGCGGTAAAGCGCTTGATGCGCTCGTCTGGGGTTTCATCCGGAACGATCTCGGCGAAGGCATGGGCCAGATCTGGATGGGGCTGAACCTCCCACGCTTTTTTCAGGATCTTGGTTGCCGAACGTGGTTTGCCCTTTTCGATATACGCGCGCGCGGCCATTGCTGCCGCTGGTACCAGATCAGGGGACAAACGGTTGGCTTCAATCGCGTGTTCGCGTTGTTCAACCGTTGCGGATTCGTCCAGAATCCCTTTGGCTTCGGACAGTGCCAGCACTGCATCGCGACGCTTGTACACGTCGCGCGGCAAATGACCGGCCTTCAGCTTGGCGGTCAGGGTAGACCGGGCCCCGGCCCAATCCTGCGACTTGGTCTGAAGACCCAGTAGAATATCCTGTGTTTCCTGATGCCGCGGCTTGATCGCCAGCGCCTTTTCCGCAAGCTTGCGGGCGGTGTCATCATCGCCTTCGGCCAGCTTCTGTTTCAGGATACCGCGCACACCCACAAAGCGCGTGGCGTTATTTGTGACCAGCTTGCGATAGGTCTCGGACGCTTTCTTGGTGTCGCCGTTCATCTCGGCGGCCTGCGCCACCAGCAAGTTCGTCAGTTCAGGTTTGTTCAGCAGTTTTTCAGCCTTGGTCGCCTTGTTCATGGCAACGCGGCCTTCACCCGAGGCCAACGCCATCAACCCGTCAGCCAATGCCTGATACCCACGCTGTTCCCGGCTGCGGTCGAAATACCGCGATAACGCGGTTTCATCACCGTTGAGAAATTTCAGCGTGGCAATCAGCAGGGTCAGCAATTTGAAGAACAGCCAGATCGCGAAGACCATCACGCCCAGCGCAATAACCGATTGTAACGGACCCAGCGTATATTCCATTCCACCTGCGGTGATCTGAACGCCACCACTGGTTTCCATCAGGAAGCCCGCGCCCACAGCCAGCAAGCCGACAATCGCTACAAAAACAAGAATCTTAAAAAGTGACCACAGCATGGCAGGTCCTTCAGTTCGAGTTCGCGCCAGAGGATAGCGCATCTGCGGCGTCGACCGCGGCAACCCGCGTTTGTGCCGCCTGTTCCCAATCGGCCATCGCAGCTTTTGCCGCCTCTGGCAGGGACTTGAGTTCATTCAACGCGCCGGACACGTCACCGTCTGACAACGCGGCCTGCGCACGGGACAGAACTGCATCCGGGCCATCCCCATCCTGAGGCGTGACAGAACGCGCGCCTGTCTGGCGCTGCAGGAAGGCAACCAGTCCGACGCCTTTGTCAGCCTCTCGTGCGTCAGCAAGCGCCGCGCGCGCAGACGGTTCAAACGACTCGCGCAGCTCCGCAAGAGTTGCGACACCCTTATCCGCCGCGGCGCTCAAAGCCTCGGGCACGTCAACACCACCGGCCGAGAGTTCGGCAATCAGGTCCGGGTAAGGCTTGCCCGAGTCCAGCTCACCGCGCAGCTTTGAAAGAATCGCGGCATTTGTTGCGGCCATCGCCCCGGCCGAGGCTTTCGCCTCAAGCGCCTGCGCGTCTGCCACCATCTTTTCAACTTCTGCACGTTGGGCGGCCAGAGAATCCTGTAATTTCTTCAACTCTGCTTCAAACGCAGCCGTTGCTTCGGGTGACGCGCCCTGCGTCAAGGCCCCGCTTTCAATCTCACCCAACCGGGCGGTCAGCGGCTCAATCTTCTCGGCCAATCCCGCCAGACTGGACTTAACGGTATCCAGATCAGCGGTGATAGGGGCCAGTTGCCCAGTTAACGCATCGACTTTTGAGGCAAGTTCCGAGCCACCGGAAACCGACTTGGTCAGGGATTCAATCTGGCTGGCCTGTTCGGCTAGCTTGGCCTCCAACGCCGCGATCTGATCTGACCCGTCGGATGAGAACATGTTGCTGTCACCAACCGTAAACCCGATGGCTGCGGCCAATACGCCGCCCAGCAACGCGGGCAAAAACCCACCACGCTTCTTGGTGTTGCGCTCAGCAATTTTTTCCTTGAACCGTTCAAGCTTGGCTTCGGCTTCGGCTTCGGCTTCGGCTTCGGCTTCGGCTTCGGCTTCGGCTTCGGCTTCGGCTTCGGCTTCGGCTTCGGAAACCGGTTCTTCTACGAGCTTAACCTCGTCAACCGGTGTTTCCTCGGCCGTCGCAGCAGCATCGGCTACGTCGTCGACCTTGGGGTCATCCACCGGCTTTTGATCGGTTTTCTTACTACCAGCCAACGCAATATTCCCTTTATCGAATCCGAAATGACCTGAACTACGGACCCAACTAAGTTAATCTGTGGCCTCGTCGCCCTCAACCCGCAACGCATGTTTCACAAGCTTTTTAATGGCTTTCCGCATTTTCTTCGGAGTCGGTTCCTTGGCAATCTTCAGGCGTTCAGAGCCCAAGGAATAAAGGGGTTCGGCTGTCGCAGCGCTGATTGCAGCCAGCATCAAGGGTGCCGTTCCATGCCAGATGTCGGCAAAATGTCGCGCTGTTCGGGGTGAAAAAATAGGGGCAATTACGGGCTCTTTTTCGAACGCGGCGGCCTCGGCTTCGGATGTCAGCGGTAACAATCGCTGCTGATACACGGGCAGTTCGCGCACAGTCAGGCCGGATTCGGTCAGCCGTTCAGCGACACTTCCACGCGTGTGTTCTCCGCGCAGATGCAGAAGCGGGCTGTCGGGTCTGGCTTGCAGCAGGGCGGCAACCAGTTCTTCGGCAGTCTGGCCCACCATCTGCGCCTGCCATCCTGCACCTTTGGCCGTTCCAGTGGTTGCAGGGCCAACACAATAAGCAGGCAGAGCGCGATCCACGCCCATAGACGCCGCGGCATTAACCGCATTGGCCGACGTAAATATCAGACCGCGCACATCCGTGTCGTTTACCTGAACCGGCAAGGGCTTGATTTCGAGGATCGGGGAATAGATGACCTGAACCCGTGACCTGACCCGGGTTGGCAATTGCGCAACGAACCTTTCCGAGGCGGCGCGAGGGCGGGTCATCAACAAATACAACGGCGGTGCCCCTGGCCTTGGGATTGTTTGCATCCGCGCAGGGTGATACCCCGCTTTGCAATCAAGGTGTAACGGATCAGGCCAATGGTGCAAACACTTACTGTCCTCGGGCTGGAAAGCAGTTGTGACGACACAGCCGCCGCAGTCGTGCGCCAACGTGATGGCGCCGGGGCCGAGGTGCTGTCATCGGTTGTTTTTGGCCAGACGGATCTGCACAGCGCCTTTGGCGGCGTCGTCCCCGAGATCGCCGCCCGCGCCCATGCCGAAAAACTGGATACCTGCGTGTTGCAGGCGCTCGAATCCGCTGGGATGACCCTGGATGACGTCGACGCCGTTGCCGTTACCGCAGGTCCGGGTCTGATCGGCGGGGTCATGTCCGGTGTCATGTGCGCCAAGGGCATCAGCGCTGCAACCGGCCTGCCCCTGATCGGAGTGAACCATCTGGCCGGTCACGCGCTGACCCCTCGGATGACAGACGGGATCGCGTTTCCGTACTTGATGCTGCTCGTGTCGGGTGGGCATTGTCAGTATCTGATCGCCCATGGTCCGGAAAAGTTCACGCGGCTGGGCGGTACGATTGACGATGCACCCGGCGAAGCGTTCGACAAAACCGCGCGGCTTTTGGGTCTGCCGCAGCCCGGCGGCCCTTCGGTCGAAGCCGAAGCGCGCAAAGGTGACCCGAAACGGTTCCGTTTTCCCCGGCCCTTGCTGGATCGGCCCGACTGCGACCTGTCTTTCTCTGGATTGAAGACGGCCCTTATGCGAATGCGCGACCAGATCGCCGCGGAAAAAGGTGGGCTCACCCGTCAGGATCGGGCGGACCTGTGCGCCGGGTTTCAACAGGCGATCGTGGATACTCTGGCTGAAAAAACACGACGGGCCATCGACCTTTATCTGCAACAAAGCCCGCCTGACCCCGTTATCGCCGTCGCGGGTGGGGTCGCGGCCAATTCTGCAATTCGATCCGCGTTAGAGACTGTTTCTACTGAGCTCGGAGCCCGCTTTACCGCACCTCCGCTGCGTTTTTGTACCGACAATGCCGCAATGATAGCCTACGCCGGGATCGAGCGGTTTCGCACCGGTGCCCGCGACGGGCTGGACCTGACCGCACGTCCGCGCTGGCCTCTGGACCAAACCAGCCCTGCCATGCTGGGCAGTGGTAAGAAAGGTGCCAAGGCATGAGTATCTCTGTTCTGGGTTCCGGTGCCTTTGGGACAGCGTTGGCGATTTCGTTAGCCGGGAATGGGCCAATCACACTTTGGGCACGCGACGTGGATCAAGCGCGTTCGATGCAAAGAGACCGCGAAAACACGGCGCGGTTGCCCAACGTGTCCTTGCCCAGCGCGATCACCGTTACCTCTGACATCGCAGAGGCAGCAACGAACGAGATTCTGCTGGTTTCCGTGCCCATGCAGAAACTACGCGGGGCCCTGTTGGATCACGCCTCTTCTTTTGTGGGCAAGACTTTGGTGGCCTGTTGTAAAGGCATTGAATTATCAACTGGGCTTGGGCCGATCTCGGTCATTCAGCAGGTCATACCAGATGCGCGCCCGGCCCTGTTGACCGGACCGAGTTTCGCCGACGATATCGCGCGGGGGCTGCCGACCGCCCTGACACTGGCCTGTGCCGACCAGAACCTCAGCCAAGAACTGCAGCACGCCCTGACAACGCCCAACCTGCGCCTGTATCGCACAACAGACGTCACCGGAGCCGAACTGGGCGGAGCGTTAAAAAATGTGATAGCCATCGGATGCGGGGCCACCATCGGTGCGGGACTGGGTGACAGCGCCCGTGCCGCCCTTTTGACGCGGGGCTTTGCTGAAATGCAGCGATTTGCGCTTATGCGAGGCGCGCAGGTCGACACGCTGATGGGGCTGTCTGGTTTGGGTGATCTGGTCCTGACCTGCTCGTCCGAATTGTCCAGAAATTACCGTTTTGGCCTGTCTTTGGGTCGAAATCTGCCTTTCGACACTGCGACCACAGTCGAAGGCGTCGCCACCGCGCGTGCGATGTCCGACATCGCGAAACAAGAAGGGCTGGATATGCCCATAAGCGCAACAGTGGCAGACCTGAGCCGTGGTGCATACAGTGTGCCCGAGGCCATTCAATCCCTGCTAAACCGACCCCTGAAGGAGGAATAACATGCTCATTGCCCTTATCGCCCGCGACAAGGACGGCGCCCTACAAACCCGTTTGGGCAACCGCGCCGCGCATCTCGGCTATATCGAGGAAACCGGCGTTGTCGCACAGGCTGGGCCCTTGCTGGACGGTGACGCGATGATCGGTTCATTGATCATTCTCGAGGTCGAGGACATGGCCGCCGCACAGGCCTGGGCCGACAATGACCCATATGCCAAGGCCGGTCTGTTCCAGTCGGTTGACCTGATCGCGTGGAAAAAGGTCGTGGGCTGATGGCGTATTGGCTGTTCAAATCCGAACCCTCGACCTGGAGTTGGGACCAGCAGGTCGCCAAAGGGGACGCAGGTGAAGAATGGGACGGCGTGCGCAACTATCAGGCGCGAAACTTCATGCGCCAAATGGCGGTTGGCGACAGAGGGTTCTTCTACCACTCGCAAAAAGACAAGGCGATCGTTGGCATCGTCGAAGTCTGCGCCGAGGCCCATCCCGACAGCACCACGGATGATGACCGCTGGGAATGTGTGGACATCAAGGCGGTGCGTCCATTCACGGCGCAGGTGACCTTAGACGACATCAAAGCGGATGAGCGTCTGGGCGATATGGTTTTGGTCAAGAACTCGCGACTGTCCGTTCAACCGGTCACCGAGGCAGAATGGCAAGTGATCTGCGATCTGGGTCAGACGAAGGCGGAATAATTTAAGGGAAGGCTCTGACGGATGCAGAACCTTCCCTACCCCGCGTGCTCCCTACTCACCACACGCGTATGGAAATGTCTGGTTCTGACCGTCCTGGTCACACCCTGACATTAGCCGAAGGTTTGGGCGCAGTTCAAACCTCAAGTATCTAAAATTTAAGTCGCCCTTTTAGTACGGCGGGCGCGACCGTGGCGCGGACGCTTACCCGTAAACCGACTCTTTCCCGAAATGCTTGGTCAGCATGTAATAGACGACTGCGCGATATTTATTGCGCTCGGACTGGCCATAGGTGTCCAGGGCCTTGTTGATCGCGTCCATCAGTTCCGGACCATCGGACAAACCCAGTTTCTTGATCAAAAAGTTGTTCTTGACCGTTTCAAGCTCACCTTCCTGAGTGGCCGCAACCGTTGACGCATCAGCGTCATAGATCGCCGGTCCACAACCGATGGTGACTTTGGTCAGCAAATCCATATCCGCGTCCATGCCGCATTTGGATTTCAGGTCCTCTGCATACTTGGTAATCAGCTCATCGCGCTTTCCCATAGTCATCTCCTGATTTGGGTAGATTTCAAATTCCCCATCACCCCAATCACGGTAACGGGCAGACGGAATTGAACAAAGGGAAAAATCACCGGCTTTTCCCGCAAAGAAAACCCGACCTTGATTTCAAATCATCCATTATTTAACATATAAGTTAAATTATTGAATCAGGAGGGTGCCATGACCGTTTCCTTGCCCAACGAAAGCCCCGCGTATCGCGAGGCGCGAAACCGCCTGCTGGCCGCCGAAGTAGAATTGCGCGCCAAGATAGAAGATGTCGCCAATCTGCGCCGCAAACTTCCATCGGGTGGCCAGATTCCGCAGGATTACGCGTTCCGAAACCTTCAGGGCGATGATGCGCCTTTGTCCTCGCTCTTTGGTTCACATGATACGCTTGCGATTTATTCGTTGATGTACGGCCCAAATGCAGAGTTACCCTGCCCGATGTGCTCGGCCTTTCTGGACGGGCTGAACGGGCAGATTGCGCACCTTTCAAAGAAGATCAGTTTTGCCGTGGTTGCCCAGAATACACCGGAAAAGCTAACAGCCCTACAAGCAAAGATCGGTTGGCATGAACTGCCGCTATTGTCCGCGCTGGGCACCGAGTACCAGCGCGACTATCTGGCCGAAGCCGAAGACGGAAGCCAATTGCCAATCCTGAACGTCTTTCGACGTACACAGGACGGAATCTGCCATTTCTGGAGTTCTGAGCTTTTCTTCCAGCCCAGCGACTGGCACCCACGGCACATTGATGCCGCGTGGCCGCTTTGGAATATTCTGGACCTGACGCCCGAAGGTCGCGGCGATTTCTTTCCGTCCTTGCGCTGAATATCAGGCACAAAAAAACGGCGACCTGACGGGCCGCCGTTTCAATTCCGTTATCGCCGAAATCAATAGCGATAATGTTCCGGCTTGTACGGGCCTTCTGGTTTTACACCGATATAGGCGGCTTGCTCGCTGTCCATCTGGGTCAGCTTCACGCCGATACGGTCCAGATGCAGGCGGGCGACTTTTTCGTCCAGATGCTTGGGCAGGATATAGACTTTATTCTCGTACTCATCACCCTTGGTGAACAGCTCGATCTGGGCCAGCACCTGATTGGTGAAGGATGCCGACATCACGAACGAAGGGTGACCGGTGGCGTTGCCGAGGTTCAGCAGACGGCCTTCGGACAGCAGGATCAGACGGTTGCCCGAGGGCATCTCGATCATGTCCACCTGTTCCTTGATGTTGGTCCATTTGTGGTTCTTCAGGTTGGCCACCTGGATTTCGTTGTCGAAGTGACCAATGTTGCCGACGATGGCCATGTCCTTCATCTCGCGCATATGCTCGATGCGGATCACATCCTTGTTGCCGGTTGTGGTGATGAAGATATCCGCGCTGGCGACTTCGTCTTCCAGCAGGGTGACTTCGAACCCGTCCATCGCAGCCTGCAGTGCGCAGATCGGGTCAACTTCAGTGACTTTCACACGGGCACCTGCACCACGCAGCGAAGCGGCCGAGCCTTTGCCCACGTCGCCATAACCGCAGACCACGGCAACCTTACCGGCCATCATCGTGTCGGTGGCGCGGCGGATACCGTCGACCAGCGATTCCTTACAGCCATATTTGTTGTCAAACTTCGACTTTGTAACGCTGTCGTTCACGTTGATCGCCGGGAACGGCAGGTGGCCATCTTTGACCAGTTGATACAGACGGTTCACGCCGGTGGTGGTTTCCTCGGACACGCCTTGAATCTGATCGCGCATTTTGGTGAACCAACCAGGGCTGGCGGCCATACGCTTGGCGATCTGTTTCTTGATCACCTCTTCCTCTTCCGAACCCGGAACAGGGATGATGTCTTCGCCGGCCTCAGCGCGTGCGCCCAACAGGATGTACAGCGTTGCGTCGCCGCCATCGTCAAGGATCATGTTGGGGCCTTGGTCGAACAAGAAGGACTTGTCCAGATAATCCCAATGCTCCTCCAGCGTCTGACCCTTGATGGCGAAAACGGGGATACCCGCCTCGGCAATCGCGGCAGCGGCGTGGTCCTGGGTTGAAAAGATGTTGCACGACGCCCAGCGTACATCTGCGCCCAGCGCCACCAGTGTTTCAATCAGAACAGCGGTTTGGATGGTCATGTGCAGCGAGCCAACGATACGCGCACCGGACAGAGGTTTGCTGTCACCGTATTCCGCGCGCAGAGCCATCAGACCCGGCATCTCGGTTTCGGCAATATCCAGCTCTTTGCGGCCGAACCCGGCCAATGAAATGTCTTTGACGATATAGTCCCCGGCCATCAGGTACTCCATTCCGGTAAATCTTGGTCCGGGTTGCCCCTAACATCCCTTTGGGGACGTGGCAACGCAGATGGCCGGAAACGGGATTGTTAACGCCTAAATCAGCTTGGCGTGCCGTCTACCTTGATCTTGGGAATGGCTTCGAAAAAGTCGGTGCCAACAGAGACGATGCAACTGATGCCATTTGCATGCGTCACCAGAACGGTAAAGCTTCCCGTTTCCTCGGAGGTCCAGACCTCCATCACCGATTGCGAGCCGCGCGATTTCTGCAATCCGCCAAAGGCCAGCTGTTCCGAGTAGCTGTCCTGAAGCTTGGCGATCACGTGTTCACGCTGTGCGCACGTACTTTTCTGGGCAAAAGCCGGAGGGGCGGTGGCGGCCATTCCAAAGGCCAGTGCAATTCCAAACAAACGCTTGAACATAGCAAGCTCCTTTCGATACGTGTTACGATCGAGAGGGGCACACCGGGAGGAGCATGCGCCCCCCTCGGTACTAGATGTCGGTATCACCGCGCACTTGTTCAAAGCACGATCGCTCAAGAAAAAGTTGGCAGCTGGTGATCTTGACAGGTAAACCATACCACAAAACTGCTGCGCAATCGCCGCTGTTGAAATCGGGCATGGTATAATGGCAACACAACCCAGAGCGTGGCAGAGAATGCTATCCGGCCGCAGGCTGGACCTGCTGGATCCGACGCCCGTTGACATTGAAATCGAAGATATCGCGCACGGTCTGGCGTTTGTGGCACGCTGGAATGGTCAAACCGCAGGGGATTTTGCCTATTCGGTTGCCGAACATTCCCTACTGGTCGAGGCGCTTTTTCGCCGGATCGCCCCCAAAGCACCCATTAAATGGCAGCTTGCCGCTTTGTTACATGATGCGCCTGAATATGTGATTGGGGACATGATTTCACCGGTCAAATCCGCGGTCGGCCCGGATTACGGCGCGCTGGATGACAGGCTGGCGGCGGCGATCCACATCCGGTTCGGACTGCCCGCCGCTGTGCCCAAAACGATCAAGCGACAGATCAAAAAGGCCGACAAGATCAGCGCCTGGATGGAGGCCACGCAGATCGCCGGGTTTTCTGAGGCAGAGGCGACCAAGTTCTTTGGCCGCCCGGATAAGACCGTAATGGAGGGGCTGGAGATCGTCTTACGCCCGCCGGTAGAGGTGCGACAGGCGTACACGGAACGGCACGCAGCCCTGTTACGTCAGCTTTAGCCGAAAACGAAGAAGCACAGCTTGTTGCCATCCGGGTCACGGACATACGACCCGTAGAAACGGTCAGGCACACGCTGACCGGGCTCGCCTTCGTCGGTTGCACCAATGCTGATAGCCTTGTCATACAACGCCTTGCTTTCCTCTTTGGACTGAGCGGCAAAAGCGACCATGCTGCCGTTACCAACCGAACACTCGCCCCCGTCATAGGGCTCGCAAACAGCCAGCATAGGTTCACCGGGCTTGCTGCCGATAAAGGCGATACGTCCCGCGTCGATAATCACCTTCGCGTCACGATCCGAGAAAAGGTCGGTATAGAATTTCTTTGCGCGCTCCATATCCGACACGCCGATGGTCACGTAACCGATCATTTGTAAGGTCCCTGTCTAGCAACTGATGTCCCAAAGCGAAAACTTTGCCAAAGGGACGAAAGATAACAAGTCAAGAAACTGTGACCACTACCGCGGGCTGCGTTTTGCTAGAATCCGCTGCAACGTCCGGCGGTGCATGTTGAGGCGACGGGCAGTTTCGCTGACATTGCGGTCACACAGCTCATAAACCCGCTGAATATGCTCCCACCGCACGCGATCCGCACTCATGGGGTTTTCGGGGGGCGGAGGCAGTTCGTCGTCTTTTGTCAGCAGAGCGTTGGTGATGTCAGTGGCGTCGGCGGGTTTCGACAGGTAGTCGGTCGCGCCAATTTTGACGGCAGCAACAGCCGTGGCGATGGCGCCGTAACCGGTCAGAACCACAACGCGGCTGTCGGGGCGCTTCTCACGCAGCACTTCGACCACGTCCAGCCCATTGCCATCCTCAAGCCGCAAATCCACAACCGCATAGGCCGGTGGACGGGCGGTAGAAATTGCGCGGCCTGCCGCGACCGAGCCTGCGGTCTCAACCTCGAAACCGCGCTTTTCCATCGCCTTGGCGAGACGTCTCAGAAATGGCTCGTCATCATCCACCAGAAGCAGGGATTTATCCGGGCCGATATCCAGGTTAGAGCTGTCCGCCATATTCCGTTCTTTCCGCTATTTCACGCCTTTGGCTAGTTTATGAGTAATAGCAGCGCCATGAGAAAGGTCAAACAGGCCTTGAGTAGTAGAGTCTCGCGGGTCTTCGACGAACAACTCGGAAAGTCATCCGCCCCTGATCACAGGCCGGTTGCGCCCCGGCCCACTCGCATGCTCAAGTCTTTTCGCAGACACTTGGAAGGCAAGGCCAATACCTGCCACGCCGTGAACCACAAGGCGAATAAACAACCGTATTTTCTAGTTTTTAACCATGACGCCAGCGGGAGCGTTCTACTGTTTCACACATGTTTTCGAGTTTGACAGCAGAGTATCTGACCCGTTCGCCAGTCGTTTAACCAGCGCCAAAATACCCCGGAACAATGCGGTGATCCCGCCGGTAAAGTCGTGCTCAGTTTATCTTATGTTGCTCTTTAGTTGTTAAAGCAGTCTCTGACGATTGTGTTACCATCTGTATCCACAGCGCCGGTATCAAACTTGATCTGTCCGGCAATTCGTGGACGGGTAAACGCGACGGTCTGGTAGGTTTGGGGCGACATAATGAAGTCGCCGAACAAGGGCGTATAATCCAAAAACGCCTCGGTCATAAGTAGCGTGTCACCTTCGGAAAAGAGTGGCGTTCGCGCCTCGTAGCTCGCGATCTGATCATTGGTCAGCGCTGACAATCCCGAAGAAGGATGCGACCAACAGAACTCGAGCACGCGCTGGGCCTCATCTTGGCAATCCGCTGTGCATTCAATCGTAGAAATCCGCAGCTCGCTGGGATGCTGAGGCCCTACGATATATCGGAAAACGCTGTTCAGACCATTAAAGTAATCCGCGTCAATAAAGGTATCTTCGCGGCTGATCATGTCCGATACTGTATAGGTCGCCTTAGACCGCAAATAGGACATGCGAACCGCATCCTGCACCACCAACGCACCCGTCGTCAGCAGGATCAGAATGGGCAAGGCAAACCCCATTTCGACAAGGGCCGCACCGCTTGTGTCGCGTACAAAACGGCCTATTGCGCGCCGCAACCTGAACTTAAACTCGTTATACAAAACAAACATATCAAAAAGGCTCGTTCACAAAGGCTGACCGTGAGATAAGAGCGAAATTGCCCAAGTCATCGTAGCGCCGAAGCGATGCCAGCATCGGCATAGGTGGGAAAAGTGACCTTTGGACAAGGCACGCGCGGGCGATCATCAACTGATTTTCGGTCCCTTCCGTGAAGTCGATCGGCGGCTCATATCCATCCGGGGGCGATGTATTCAGGCAATTCGCGCGGCCATTAAGGTTGAATTCCCAATCCGACTTCTCGACCTGACGCACCTCCAGCAGCAGATTTTCGTCGCAATCCCACAAGGACACTTGCGCCAGAGATTTGGCGCAAATGGCGGTCTTTACCTTTTCGTGCGTCGGATCAGAGATCAGCCCCAGCCGCAGCTCGCGGAAGGTTTCGTCCGTCGAGCGATCCAATGCAACTTGGCGCACGATCAAGTAACTGAATTCGAGCGTTATGAACAGAAACAGCAGAAGCAGCGGCAGACAAACAGAGAATTCAACCAGTGTCGTACCGTCTTCGTCCCGCCACCAGCGTCGCGATCGCCGGGCGATACCGGAAAAGGCTCCGTCGCGCTGTGCCGATGTCCCATCGGGCGTTTTGGTTGCATAGGCTATCGTCTGGTATCGCGTCATCAGATCAATCCCCCTGCCGAATTACTGCGTAAGCCGTAGTTTGTTGATCTGACGCGCAATGGACGCAAAGGCATCATCAATGTCCAACCCATCGACATCGTAAAAATGCGAGGGCGAGGACGCGCAGTCAGCCAAAGTTGCATCGCCCTGACCATAGGTATCCATTCCGATCGTAAAGACGATCACGTCATTGTCCTTGGCGGCTTGGCAGATGGCAGAGGTACGGTTGTTTTTCCACGTACCCGTCCGGGTCCGCACGATCCGATTATAGTGACCATTCGCGCTTCGGCTGGTGTCTGCCTCGGACAGGATGCTGTCCACGAACCTGTCCACCGGCATATCGGCCCAAACCTCAGGCCAAGTCATCTGTACCGCGCCGCTACCGGGTGTGAAGCTCCAAAAATCGCCCGAAACCCGATAGAAATCCCGACCTGTTCCGGGGCGGTTCCGGTAATAGCTATAGTTGTTCGTGCCCGGCAAACGGAACAGCGGCGAGTTACCCTCGTGATAGGGCGGTCTGATATCGAAGTTAAGAGTGTTTGCACCATCAGACATCACGATCAGGTACTTAATAGCGTCGGGATTATCGAAATCATAAGGCATCCCGCGCCCTGCAGGGCCAGACAGGTGTTCATAGCCTGTCATTCCCGACAAGGACGACAAGACCGGACGCATGGTTGGGTCCAGCATTGCAGCGCCCCACTTCGCTGCCATCTCGATGGATGTGTAGCCATAAGGCTGCATCGCCCGGATACGGGTTTTCAGAACATCCGGATCTTCCGACCACGCAACGATGTCGCGTCGTGCTGAATCCGTTGGGCAAACCGTGTTGTATGTACTCAGGTTCCATCCCGTGCTGGAGGGATCGTGATGCGCCGTTCGGTTCAGCAACGTATTCGTCGGAACGGCCGTGGTGGTATAGTCTGCGGTGGAGTTGAACGTCACGCAATGCGATGTCGAATGTTCAGCCGACACCGTGAAGTTGTTCAGCAAATCCTCACCCACAGAGACTTGTGTGGCAAAAGGGACAAGTGAAATCGTCGTCGTGCCCGGCTGCCCAGGTTTCGGTTGCACCGCATCGACGAAAGCTTCGGCTGCAGGAATAAGCAGGTCCATGCGCGACGGGTTGGCGGCAGGTCCGCTGGTCGATCCAGGTGCCCAGGACATCGAACCCGAATTGTCCAGTGCAACTGCGATTTCTAGATCACGGCGGGACTCGGTCGCGGCACCAACAACCGGTACATCCCAACCGTTGCGCCCAGCCAACCTTGTCAGCAAAGCTGGAACAAAGGCATCCGATTCAACCGCCACCGTTCTTTCGGTGGCGGTGTTTACAACAGTGACGTTCCGAAGATTATCGCCTAGTCCCGCTTTCGCAAAAAAGTCGTTTACCACATCTTCAGGTTCCAGAACCTGTTCAAGGTCCGCCGACGCAAGACTGGCTGAATCCGATGTGTTCTGAAGCTTGACCCTAATGTCTTCCGTCAGCGCAAGCTCCATGGCAAGCCCGATGAACACCATCATGGGGACAAGGAAGATCGCCAGCAGGATAAGAACCGCGCCTTCAGACTCTTGGCGAAACCGCGAAAACAAATCGCGGGCGCTGTTTTTGTCCAGATAGTTTTCTTTTGATTTTGACTCGGAAATTGAGTCCTCGGGAAGCTGAATATACGTCTTAACCATTTTCAACACTCACAAACTCTGGGCGCATTCACACGATTTGGTGAAGCCAGAACACTGAAAAATCTTTCGATTCGTTACTGCAAAGTTAACCGAAAATGAACCAAAAATGAACGGAGCAAGACAGATTATGAACACAATTTTGCCATTAAGTCAAAATTCTGCACAGGATGAGAAGGTCCACCCAAATGGATTGCGCATTCTCGGTCCTGAAAAAGTTCTATATTTTTCAGATTGTTAAAATGTGAAAACTGCGAAAGCGCAAACTAGAAAGCCCATCTAGATCCTGATTGGGCCGAAAGGAGTTCAGTCCGGAATCAGACAGCTTTACTAGCGTTCAAACTCAATCCGATAGGCCCGATATCACCTTACTGTTGCCGGATTCGGCCTCTTGGCAGATGCCTGAATTGTTAATAGCCGTCCCGCTTTTGTCCGAAGAAAACTTTGGTGACCTCTTCGGTGACGTTCCATTCCACGCGACTGCCATCGCGGATGAAAAGGCTATCTCCTGTGCACAGGGTGCTGACCTCACCCGTAGTCTTGTCCGTCAACTGGCATTTGCCCGACAAAATGGTCATCAATTCATCACCTTGTTCGGTGCACTCAAATACGCCGGGCGTACAACGCCAAATACCGGCCCGCATCGTATGGCCTGACCCACCAGCATCCATGCGCCCGAAAACAGTGGGTGATCCCGACTTGATGACATAGTCGCTTTCGGGGTTGTCAAAAGGCCAGTGCTCAAGCGACCCCACATCTTCATCTGGTTTGTATTCAATCATACTAATTTCCGGTTTCAGAGTGTGTCTTTCCTGGCGACAGGGGCCTTCGTTATTTGTTTAGGTTCGGCGTTGTTAACCATTCCCATTCCGCAAAGTCAGACGAAGTCCTTTTCCGTCAGAATACGCTGCTTGCGACCCCGACGGCCAAAGTCGATGTCCACAATCTTGCGGTTCCTGTCTTCGGTCTGATGTCGACAGAAACGAAACCCTTCATCGCTGACATTTCCCGGAATCATGGCCCAGTTCCATATGCTTGGCATAAGTTTGCGATATGGGGCAATCAGATCAATCACCCACATCCGCCCGCCTTCGGCTTTCCAATCCTCCGGCATCAGCGGTTCGCCCCGAATGTGTTTCTTTTCCGCGTCTTCCGACAGAAAGGCCCAGGTGAAGATCGCGCGGGGAACCTCATCGAACCGGAATATCCTGTACTGGCCCAGTACAAGCGGCGGTTCAAACGCCAGTCGCAGGTTCGCAACAGTCATCCGATTGTGATAGCTGCTGCGAAAGGCCAGAAACATTGCGTCGCCATAAGCGCGCAAAAGTTTCGGGTCGGGCGCTTCTTCACGCGGAAGAGGTTTGCCAGAGGCATCGAGGATCTGTTTCATGCCACTTTCGAAGATTTACTGAGCAAGGCCGCTTCCCACGGCTTGAGGCCGGGCAACGCTGAGGGGCCAAATTCATTGGCGTTGGACTTAAGGCCGGGAAAAATCTCGTACAGCTCATTGGCGGCATCCCGATCAATTCCGTCCAAGCTGGTCGGGCCGGGGTGGAAGCTTTCGGTTGCAAGCCCGTTGGTTACGATGACTTCGTGTTGATCGAACGCCAAATGGAAGTATTCGACCTCAGCAACCGAACGATCGACAGTTATCGTTGAATCATTCAGCAAGCCTTTAGCGGGGGCCAGAACTGCCGGATGGCCGAACAGCATCTCTGCCAAGGGGTCCTGAACCTGAATTCGGTGCTGAGGAGAAACCAAAAGATCGCCATTAGGCACATCGTGACCGAAGGCGTTGCCCCTTATCCTTACTGGAAACAGGCTATCGTTTCGATCCAACTCTGCCGCGTCAATGCAGCGGCTACCAATCCAACGAACTTGTTCCGTCCGGCCATCCGCCGTCAGAACGTCGTCCCCGATCAGCAAATCCTCAACCGGGCGCTCGCCAGCCGGAGTCGCAATCAGCGTGCCTCGGGACACGCAGATGAGCAGGTTGATGACAACGGTGTCTGTATCGCTGGCTCCGGAAGCATCACTGCCTGTAACCGTGAAGCTGACAACCTGATCAGACCCGGATGCAATTACTGCAGCCCGGTCGATTATGAAGGTGAATTCACCGGTTGTGGAATTCGTAACAAATGTACCGTAGGGGGTTACAGGTAAATTGAAGACATAACCGTCTTGCGCTTCACTCCCGCCAACCCCATCCAAATTGTTGTCCAGATCAAAGTCGCCAGTGACCGTTGTTACAGAAGGGTCGCTTAAGTCCGCTGAGGTTGTCCAGATATCCAGATTAGCAGTGCCGCTACCGGTGAACCCCGTCACCTCGCTGATATTATAAAATATAAAACCCATATCACTACATTTCCCGATCGGCCGTCACGTTCGGTTCGGCAAGTCACTCGTTCTTAGACATAATACTATTTCGTCGCACAGTAGGGCGACTGTCAATCAAGCAAGCAACCATGCGTGTTTTTTATGTGAATATGTGCATGTAGAGAAAAATAGTTCCGGCGGCGCAGAGTCGTCGGCTATAGCTGGTCCAGAAAGCAGCCAACCTTATCCGCCATTTGTTCAGCCGTATCGTTGCGGTTGAAAAACTCGATAAATCCGTCTTCCGGCGTCACCAGATAGGTAAAGGTCGAGTGGTCGACCAAATAGAACTCATCGCTTTTGTCATGCGCCTTGTAATAGGTCTTATAAGCTTGGCTGGCCGCCTTGACCTGCTCGGGCGATCCGGTCAGGGCGATGGTTTTTCCGCCAAGATTGAACGCATAGTCGCTCATCACTTCGGGCGTGTCGCGATCCGGATCAATTGAAATGAACAACGGCGTCACCGACTGGCCGCGCTCGGCCAGAATGTCGACGGCTTCGGCATTGCGTGACATGTCAAAAGGACAGACATCCGGGCAGAAAGTGTAGCCGAAATAAACCAACGTGGGCTCGGTGATCACGTCCGCGTCGGTAACCGTTTCACCCGCACCGTTGATCAACTCGAACGGCCCGCCGATTGCCGCCGACCCGCCGGCAATTTGGCTCGAGCGACATTGTGCAAACTTGTCATCCGATCCGCCACCCCTTGTCAGCAGCCACATGGCACCAACGCCTATGGCCAGAACCACGGTTGCAAGAATGGCATACAGACGGATCATGGCGGGCTTCCTGAAAGAAAAAGGGGTTGTTGATCGTTTCGGCCCGGACACCTATCAAGATGAGCAGCCTATGCAACAGGACATAATCGACCAATGGCAAATTCCAACATCACATTATGGCGCGGTCAGGAACGAAGCAGTTGGATTCGCCTGCGTACCCTTATTCTGTTGCGATGGGTCGCCATTATCGGCCAGTTCACCGCCATCACTGTGGCGCAGCAGTATTTCGACCTGCAGCTTGAGCTGACGCTGTGCTATCTCGCCATTGGCGTGTCGGTTCTGGGCAACATGACTGCGATTCTGCTGTTTCCGCAAAGCAAGCGTCTGACCGAGTTCGAGAACTTCCTGATGGTGCTGTTCGACCTGATGCAGTTAGCGATCCTGCTATATCTGACCGGCGGCCTGAACAACCCCTTCGCATTGCTGCTGTTGGGCCCGGTGACGATCTCGGCCAACGTAATGAGCACCCGCTCGACCCTGATCGTGGGAGCGGTGGCCATTACGCTGACCTCGCTGCTGGTCGAGTTCCACCTGCCGCTGCGCACCGAAACTGGGCAGGTGCTTGAAATCCCCGACATGCTGCTATTCGGCAATTGGGCTGCGGTTGTGATCGCCATTGTCTTTATTGGTGCCTATTCCCACCGCGTCAGTTCAGAGGTGCAATCCATGTCCGAGGCGCTGGCCGCCACCCATATGGCACTGGCACGGGAACAGAAGCTGACCGATCTGGGCGGTGTTGTCGCCGCAGCCGCGCACGAGTTGGGTACGCCTCTGGCCACGATCAAGCTGACCAGTTCGGAACTGATCGAGGAACTGGATGACCGCCCCGATCTGAAGGACGACGCCGCCCTGATCCGTGAGCAGGCCAATCGCTGCAGGGACATCCTGCGGGACATGGGGCGTGCGGGCAAAGACGACCTGCATCTTCGGCAGGCACCTTTGTCCACCGTCATTCACGAAGCGGCCGAACCCCATATCAACCGCGGCAAGATCGTTCATTTCACTGAAGGCCCCGCAGGCGAAGGCGACGTGCAGCAGCCATCAATCCTGCGAAAACCCGAGATCGTCCACGGGCTGAGAAACCTGATCCAGAATGCCGTGGATTTTTCTCGGGCAAATGTCTGGGTCGAAGCCGAATGGACACCCGATCAGATCTCGATCGGTATCATGGATGATGGGCGCGGCTATCCTTCACACATGATCGGCCGGATTGGGGACCCTTTCATGCGCCGTCGCCGCGCCGAGACCGAACAACGCGCACGGCCAGAATACGAAGGCATGGGCCTCGGTCTGTTCATCGCCAAAACCCTGCTAGAGCGAAGCGGCGCTGAACTGGAATTCGCCAACGGCTCGGATCCTTATCAGAACCTGTCCGACAATCCCGAACACCGGGGCGCGATCGTCAAAGTCGCATGGCCCCGCAAACTGGTGGACGCTCAGATCGGTGACACGCCCGTCCCGTCCGGTGCAAACCAGCGCTTTCAGATCTGAATTAAGACCCCATTAACCAATGGTAACCATAATCTGAAACGATCATTTCTGTTGCGGAGCATCCATGGTCGACTGGATCATTCTGGCCATTATCAGCCTGGTTTCTGCCAGTGCCGCCGTCCATTGGTTGTTGCCCCGCCGCAGACACAGCGGCGACAACTTTGGTCTTTCGTCACCATCCTCCTTATTTGACACAGTCTTTCTGTTCGACGGGGACCGCCTGATCAGCCATTCCGATATTGCGCTGGACGGATTTGAAGAGGTCAGGCACTGGCCCGACCTGCGCCGCCTGTTGAAACGGGACTTTCCAACCTTTCCGGAAACCCCGGACCCAATTCAAAAGGAAGGAAATCTGGTTGTCCCGGCAATTGATTGCACCGTTAATCGTGATGTTCTGTGTGAATGGATCGACGGTATCGTCAGGATTCAGTTGCGCGACGACGCCGAACGCCCGGAAACCATTCACCGGGACGCAAGCGATCCCATTCGTCAGGCAATGGATCGGGCGCCCTACCCGGTCTGGCTGTTGGATCATCAGGACAATGTACGGTGGTGCAATGCGGCCTATATCTCATTGGTGCGCAAGGTGCGCGGCCCTGATACCGATCTCACGGCGTCGCTGTTTCCCGGATCAGACGAAGACACGCGTCTAAGCACGAAGACACGGGTTTCAATCTCACCCGAGGAAAGTGAAAACAAGCTGTGGTTTGACCTGACCCTTGTAGACCATCCCGAGGGGCATCTGTGCTATGCGGTGGACATCAACGCAATTGTTGATGCTGAGACAGCCCAACGCAAATTCGTACAAACCATGACGAAAACATTTGCCCAGCTTTCAATCGGGCTGGCGATATTTGATCGCAATCGTCAATTGGCGCTGTTCAATCCGGCCCTGATCGACCTGACCACCCTGCCCCCCGATTTCCTGAGTTGCCGCCCGAGCCTGTCCAGCTTTTTCGACAGGTTGCGCGACCAGCACATGATGCCTGAGCCCAAGAACTACCGGACATGGCGCAGTCAGATGAACGATCTTCTTGAGGCAGCCGAAGACGGAAATTACCAAGAGACATGGTCTTTGCCGTCAGGCTCTGTCTACTCGGTCAGCGGACGCCCGCACCCGGATGGTGCTGTGGCCTTTCTGTTCGAGGATATCACGGCCGAGATCACATTGACCCGCCGCTTCCGTTCGGAAATGGACCTGATGCAATCCATTCTGGACAAACTGGCCGACGCGATCGCCGTGTTTGGCGATGACGGAACATTGGCCTTTACAAACTATGCTTACCAAAAGCTTTGGGGGGAAAGTTCGGATACCGGGTTTGACTCGGATTCTGTGTTGGAGGTGACGCGCGGGTGGCAGACACAATGCGCCGCAACACCCATCCTGGGCGAAATTCGCGATTTCGTCGAAATGCGCGACAACCGCGCCGAATGGAGCGGTGATTTGAGGATGCGTGACGGCACTTCATTGACCTGCACTGTCAGCCCTTTGCACAACGGGGCCACAATCATACGCTTTTCCACGGACGCCCAGGTTATCCGTCCGGCCGAGATACAACAGATCAGCGCCTGAACCGGGTTGCAGCCAACCGGACACAGGGTCATTGTGGCGCCATGACGACTGCGCCGCTGACGATTGACCTGAATTCCCCAGAAGAAACAGCCGGGTTTGCTGCTCGATTGGGCTCAAAACTGTTGCCCGGTGACATTGTGCTGCTTGAGGGCGAGATTGGCAGCGGTAAAACGCATTTTGCGCGCAGCCTCATCCAGTCATTGATGACAATTCCGGAAGATGTGCCCTCACCAACATTTACGTTGGTACAGGTGTACGACACAGCCGCCGCCGAAATCTGGCACTGCGATCTCTATCGCCTATCCGCGGTAGAAGAGGTTGAAGAACTCGGCCTGACCGAAGCCTTCGACACGTCGATCTGCCTGATCGAATGGCCCGACAAGCTGGGTCCGCTTCGGCCTGAAAATGCCCTCACACTAACGTTCGAAACAGACCCTAATATGATGGAAAAACGAATGCTGACCCTGACGTGGTCGGACCCGAGATGGTCAGAAAAGTTGGAGTCCTGCTCATGACGAACCGGGCGGTTCTGGCCGAAGCCCTGATTGCCCAAACGCCATGGGCAAATGCCCGGCGCGCGCCTTTGGCTGGCGATGCGTCAAACCGCAGGTACGAGCGCCTGACGGACCCTGATTCCGGAAATACGGCTGTTTTGATGGATTCCCCCCCAGGTCAGGCTGAACCGGTGGAGGCTTTTGTGCGCATGGCCGAATACCTGCGGTCAGTTGGCTTGAGCGCACCCAAGATCTATGCCGAAGACACAGAGTTCGGGTTCTTATTGCTGGAGGATCTGGGCGACGATCTGTTTGCGCGCGTTCTCGAACACCATCCGCAGCAAGAGCGTGAACTCTACGAGGCCGCCACGGATGTTCTAATCACATTGCACGACGCGCCGACCTTATCCTTGCAGTCTTACGGCCCATCCCTGATGACCGAACTGGCCGCGCTGTCCTTCACAAAATACGCGCAAGCCGTGCAGGGGACTTATGACGAAGATGCGCGGGCCCGTTTTGAAAATCGGTTCGCCGATATCCTGCACACCGAAACGTCTGGCCAGAAGGTAGTCATCCAGCGCGATTATCATGCCGAAAACCTGATCTGGCTGCCGGATCGCACAGGGGTTCAGCGCGTCGGCCTTCTGGACTTTCAAACAGCTATGCTGGGTCATCCGGCGTATGATCTGGTGTCCCTGCTACAGGACGTTCGTCGCGACGTGGCACCCGGCACTGAGATGCGGATGATCACACGATACATCACAGAAACGGGTGTCAACGACCACGATTTCCGCACGGCCTATGCCGTTTTGGGCGCCCAGCGAAACCTGCGAATTCTGGGGGTGTTTGCACGGCTGGCAACAGAATACGGCAAGCCCCAGTATATTGACCTGATCCCGGCAACTTGGTCCCACCTGATGCGCGATCTGGAACACCCGGCGCTGGTTTCAGTCGCCGATCTGCTGCGACGCGCCCTACCCGCCCCAACACCCGAGGCTTTGGAAAGGCTCAGACAGGCATGACCCGAACTCCCGAAGCCGTCATGCTGTTCGCAGCCGGGTTTGGTACCCGAATGGGCGCGTTGACCAGCACGACGCCCAAACCGCTGATTGAAGTCGCGGGTCGGCCCTTGATTGATTATGCGCTGGACCTGATCAACGACGTTCACCCCAAAAGGATTGTCGCTAACCTTCATTACCTGCCCGATCAGCTTGAGGCGCATCTGGCCCCCAAGGGTGTATTACTGTCCCGCGAAGACGCCGAGATTCTGGAAACCGGTGGCGGATTGCGCGCGGCCCTGCCGCTGTTGGGCACAGATCCCGTTTATACGGCAAACTCGGATGCGATCTGGGCCGGCCCGAACCCGCTTGCGCTGCTGCGCGACGCATGGGACCCGGACAGAATGGACGCCCTGTTAATGTGTGTGCCCGTCGCTCGGACCATTGGATATATGGGGACAGGAGATTTCACCGCCGACGCGTCAGGCCAGATTACGCGTGGGCCGGGGTTGATCTATGGCGGAATCCAAATCACCAAGACAGATGGATTGATGAATTTTCAGCAAAAGTCTTTTTCTTTAAACCTGTTATGGGACCAGATGCACAGTCAGAACCGCCTGTTTGCCCTGTCTTATCCAGGCCGATGGTGCGATGTCGGAAGGCCCGAAGGGATCGCCCTCGCCGAGGAGCTTTTGGCAAGTGTTTGAGCCTAGCGCCCTACCCCGCGTTTTTGCGGTTCCACCCGGTACGGACTTTCCCAAGGCGCTGGTTCGGGGGCTGCAGGCCCGCCACGAAGGTACCCCGCCCGAGGCCCTTGCCCGCGTGCAACTGGTGGTCAACACACGAAGGATGGCCCGGCGTGTACGAGAGTTGTTTGATCAAGGCCCACCCTGCCTTTTGCCACGTCTGTCGCTGATCACCGATCTGGGTGAAAGTGTTGATCTGGCGCAGGTTCCGCCCGCAATCCCGCCCCTGCGACGGCGCCTGGAACTGACGCAGCTGGTTTCTAAGCTGCTGGACCAGCAGCCGGATTTGGCGGCGCGGTCATCCGTGTTTGACCTGTCCGACAGTTTGGCCGCTTTGATTGATGAAATGCAGGGCGAAGGTGTGTCACCTGACGCGATCCGGAATCTGGACATCAGCGATCTGTCCGGACACTGGGCGCGAGCACAGGCGTTTATCGGGATCGCGGATAATTTCATCGACACCGGGGCGGATGCGCTGGACATGCAGGCCCGACAACGGCGCGTCGTCCTGAACCTGATCGACCGCTGGACGGCGGAACCGCCGCAACATCCGGTTATTCTTGCCGGGTCCACGGGATCAAGGGGGACGACCCTGATGCTGATGGAGGCTGTCGCGCGGTTGCCGCGGGGCGCGCTGATCCTGCCCGGGTTCGACTTCGATCAGCCCGCCGATGTCTGGACAGATCTGGATGATGCGTTGACATCAGAAGATCACCCACAATACCGGTTCCGCAAGCTGATGGCGCAACTTGGGTTAAAACCCGATCAGATCAGGCCATGGACACAGGATACCCCGCCTTCCCCTGCCCGTAACAGACTGGTTTCATTGGCGTTGCGTCCTGCGCCGATCACGGATGCGTGGATGTCCGAAGGCCCGCAACTTACTGATCTGGACAGCGCGACTGCAGACCTGACTCTGGTCGAGGCCCAATCTCCGCGCGCCGAGGCTTTAGCGATTGCCCTGCGACTGCGCGAGGCTGCGGAATCGGGCCAAACCGCTGCCCTGATAACCCCGGACCGGATGTTGACGCGTCAGGTCAGCGCAGCGCTGGACCGCTGGGACATCCTGCCCGATGACAGCGCAGGCCTTCCGTTGCAGTTATCGCCGCCCGGCCGATTCCTGCGGCACGTTGCGAACCTGTTTGCACGGCGGTTGGACGGCGAAGCTCTGCTAACCCTTTTGAAACACCCCCTGTGCCATGACGGTGGCGATCGGGGGGCGCATCTGCTGCATACGCGGGATCTTGAACTGGATCTTCGTCGCAATGGCCCGCCGTTTCCGGACGGGCGCAGCCTGACCGATTTTGCTACCCGAAAAGAAGCGCCAAACGCATGGATGCAGTGGCTTGTACGCCATTTCTGCGATCAACCGATCGGTGGGGAGCTTGCACTGCCAGATTGGGTGGCGCGGCTGCGCGATCTGGCCGAAAGCATTTCCGCCGGCAGTGCAGGGGACGCAGGTACGCTGTGGGACAAGAACGCCGGGCAAAAGGCACTGTCCGTTCTAAGCGCGCTGGAGGCCGAAGCGCATCATGGCGGGTCAATGAATGCGCGTGATTTTGCGGATCTTCTTGGCGCTTTGCTGGCGGGAGAAGAGGTCCGCGACAGGGACGCACCACATCCGCATATCATGATCTGGGGCACGCTTGAGGCGCGTGTACAAGGGGCCGATCTGCTGATTTTGGGCGGACTGAATGAAGGCAGTTGGCCCGAAGCCGCAGCGCCTGACCCGTGGCTGAACCGGCAGATGCGCGACAAGGTCGGCCTATTGCTTCCGGAACGTAGGATTGGACTGTCGGCGCATGATTTCCAACAGGCGATCGGCGCGCCCGAAGTGTGGCTGACGCGCGCAACCCGGTCTGATGATGCCGAAACCGTACCGTCCCGCTGGTTGAACCGTTTGACGAACTTGCTGCAGGGGTTACCGGATCAGGGAGGCCGCGAGGCGCTGTCCCAGATGCGCGCCCGCGGCAGGAAATGGCTGCGCTGGTCGGAACAGCTTGAAGCTGCACCTCGAATTGAACCCGCGCCGCGTCCCTCTCCGCGTCCGCCGGTCGCTGCGCGACCGCGCCGCCTGAGCGTTACGGAAATCAAACGGCTGATCCGTGATCCATACGCAATCTACTCTAAGCACGTGCTGCGCCTGAGGCCCCTTGATCCGTTGGTTCAGGCCCCCGATGCCTTGCTACGGGGGATCGTGATTCATGAAATTCTGGAGCATTTCGTCAAGGACAGTGTTCTGGATACAGCCCTGCTGACACGCGAGAATTTCCTGAAACGCGCCGAAAACCTGCTTGCGCAACACGTCGCGTGGCCGACAGCGCGCAAGCTGTGGCTGGCGCGGCTAGACCGGATCGCGGATGACTTTCTCAGCGCAGAAACTGCTCGGCACGGGGATGGGGGGCCGGTTTCGTTTGAGGCCAAAATGAACCTTGTTCTTGCTCCTTTGGACTTCGCCATCGTGGGCCGCGCCGACCGGGTCGACCTGAACAGCAGGGGTGCAGTGCGTCTGATAGATTACAAGACCGGCGCACCTCCGAGCGAAAGCCAGCAGGCGAAGTTTGAAAAACAATTGCTGATCGAGGCAGCCATCGCCGAACAAGGCGGGATCGAGGGGCTGAATCCGCTGCCCGTGGCCGAGGCCGTGTTTGTGGGGATGGGCGGAACGTATAAAGAGGTCCTTGCGCCCTTGGCAAAAGAACCGCCAGATAAGGTCATTGCAGAGCTAAGAGAACTGATTTCCGCATATTTAGAGCCTGATCAGGGCTTCACGGCGCGGAGGATGCTGCACAAAGATACGGATGTCGGCGACTATGATCATCTTGCCCGCTTCGGCGAATGGGATCGGACCAGCGACTCTGCACCGGAGGTTCTGACATGAGCCACCGCAACGACGCGACCGAACGGCAGGTGCAAGCAGCACGGCCCGATGCATCGACCTGGCTTGCGGCGAACGCGGGTTCCGGCAAAACGCGGGTGTTGACGGACCGGGTTGCGCGCCTGCTGCTGGATAGTGTGCAGCCGCAGCATATCCTGTGCCTGACCTACACCAAGGCCGCCGCCAGCGAGATGCAGAACCGCCTGTTCAAACGACTGGGTGAATGGGCCATGCTGGGCGATGACGCCTTGCGCGCGCAACTGACGGAACTGGGTGTGCCCGGCGCAATTAATTCCGGTCGCCTGGCGCAGGCGCGAACATTGTTTGCGCGCGCGATTGAAACACCGGGCGGGCTGAAGATTCAGACGATCCACTCATTCTGCGCCTCATTGCTGCGTCGATTTCCGCTTGAAGCCGGGGTCAGCCCGCAGTTCGCTGAAATGGAAGACCGTGCCGCCGCCCTGTTGCGCGAGGAAATCGTTGAGGATTTTGCAGAAGGACCGCAAGCCTCTTTGATCGAAGACGTGGCCCGGTTTGTAACAGATACCGGGTTCGACAATCTGACGGCCGCGATCACCCAAAAACGCAACTTGTTTGCGCAGGCGCTAGACTGGGCGGAAATTCAAAGGCGATTTGATCTGCCCGAAGGGTTTGACGAAGACGCGCTGCTGAAACAGGTGTTTCTGGGTGGTGAAGTTGAATTAATTCAGTCAATCCTGCCTGCGCTTTCCGAAGGCGGAAGCACCAACGCGAAAACTGCGGCGAAACTGGCGGCATTCACCGAGCCCCGGCTGGCCAGTTTGCCGATGTTGGAAAACGTGTTTCTGACTGGCAAAGGAGCCAAAGAGCCGTTCTCGGCCAAGATCAACAGCTTTTCGACCAAGGCGCTGCGCGAGGGCGCATTGGCCGATCGGATGCCCCAGCTTAAGGCGTTGATGCTGCGCATCGAGGCCGCGCGTGAGCTGCGTTTGGCCTTGGTTGCCGCACGTAAGACCCATGTACTGCATCGCTTTGCCGCCGCTTTCCTGCCCGAATATGAACGTCGTAAACAGTTGCGTGGGTGGCTGGATTTCGACGACCTGATCCTGCGCGCACGGCGGGTGCTGAACGACCCGGCGGTGGCAGAATGGGTGCTGTATCGGCTGGATGGCGGCATCGACCATATTCTTGTGGACGAAGCGCAAGATACCAGCCCAGATCAATGGGACGTGGTTGAAAAGCTGGCGCAGGAATTTACCAGCGGGGAAGGGGCCCGATCCGGGGTCGAACGCACGATCTTTGTGGTCGGGGACAAGAAACAGTCGATCTATTCCTTTCAGGGGGCCGATCCCGCAGCCTTTGACCGGATGCAGCAGGAGTTTGGGCGGCGGCTGATCAATTCAGGCTCTAAATTGGAGAGTTTGGAGCTTGAATACTCCTTCCGCTCGTCCAGTGCGATCTTGTCTTTGGTGAATATCCTGTTTGAAGGTCACGCCGAGGCGGGGTTTCAGGACAAAGCCCTGCACCGCGCGTTCAAGTCCAGCCTGCCGGGTCGCGTAGACCTTTGGCCTGCGATCGAAAAGGTGACCGACGATGACGAAGCCGACTGGACCGATCCGGTAGACCGCCCCGGTGCGCGGCATCACACCGTCATTCTTGCGGAAAAGATAGCCCATTCGATCAAGTCGATGATCGACACTGGCGAAACGATCCCCGAGGATGGCGAAACCCCAGGTACGCTCGTTCGCCGCAAGATGCAGCCGGGGGACTTTCTGATCCTTGTGCAGCGCCGCTCGGATCTGTTTGCCGAGATCATCCGTGCCTGCAAAGCTTTACGACTGCCAATCGCCGGGGCCGACCGATTGAAGGTCGGCGCGGAATTGGCGGTGAAGGACCTTGCTGCGTTGCTGAGTTTTCTGGCCACGCCCGAAGACAGCCTGTCGCTGGCCACTGTGCTGAAATCTCCTCTATTTGGGTGGACCGAGCAGCAGATTTTCGATCTGGCGCATCGACGGCAGGAACAATTCCTGTGGGCAGCGCTGCGCAACCGCGCCGAAGAGTTTCCCGAAACGCTGGCCGTGCTGAATGACCTACGCAGCCAGATCGACTTTCTTCGCCCATATGACTTGATCGAACGCATCTTGACCCGCCATCACGGGCGGCGAAACCTGCTGGGCCGGTTGGGGGCCGAGGCTGAGGATGGCATCAACGCCTTGCTTTCTCAGGCGCTTGCCTATGAGCGGACGGATATACCCAGCCTGACAGGTTTTCTGGTCTGGATGCAGACAGATGATCTGGAAATCAAGCGGCAGATGAGCGGCGTGGGCAACATGATCCGCGTGATGACCGTACATGGGTCCAAGGGTCTTGAGGCACCGATTGTCATCCTGCCGGACACGGGCAAGCGGCAAGCCCCGCGCGATGCCGAAATCATGGTGGCCGATGACACGCCACTGTGGAAGGTTCCCTCAGATGCGTCCCCCAGCCTGATCGCGCAGGCCCGGACCGGTGCGCGAACGCGGGAGGAAAATGAACGCCTCCGGCTGCTTTACGTTGCGCTGACACGGGCAGAGAAATGGCTGATCGTTGGGGCCGCTGGGGATGTCGGAAAGGACGGAACCAGTTGGTATCAGATGGTTGAGGCCGCGATGGGCCGGGCAGGGGCTACTCAAGAGCCGGGGTCTGATACATTAAGGCTGTCACATGGGGACTGGACCAGCTTGCCGCTTGTCTCTCATGCAGAGGCACCTGTTGAAGACGCCGATTTGCCTGCCGTGTTTCTAACTGCGGCTGCAACCCCGTCCCCGGCGCAACAAACGATCAGCCCATCGGATCTGGGTGGCGCTAAGGCGTTGCCGGGTGACAGCGGTCAGGACGAAGACGCAGCCAAACTTCGCGGCACGCGCCTGCACCTGCTGCTTGAGCATTTGCCGTCGGTGCCACGGGACAACTGGCCGCAGCTCTGCGCCTGCGTTCTTCCCGATATGCAGGAAATGGACCGACAAGAACTGTTTGACGAAGCCCATACAGTCCTGACTGCAGAACATCTGCAGGACATATTTGGTCCGGACGCGCTGGCCGAGGTTCCGATTACCGCCGACCTGAACGGCCACCGGATGCACGGGGTCATAGATCGGTTGATCGTCACGGTCGATACTGTGCAAGCCATTGATTTCAAATCCAATGCCACAATCCCCGAGGATGCGAACGCCTGCCCTGAAGGGCTGTTGCGTCAGATGGGCGCTTATGCACAAGCCCTGTCGCAGATCTATCCGGACCGGGATATCCGAACTGCAATCCTCTGGACCCGAACCGCTGGGCTGATGTGGTTGCCACACGATGTTGTGACGGATGCCCTGGCTCGTGCGCCGATGCCTTGACCTTGGAAAACCTCGCACCTAGGTTCAGTGACCAAGCATTCCCCATTCAGGAGACAGAATATGTCGACCGTAGCCGTAACCGATGATACCTTTGACGCCGAAGTCAAGAATTCCGACATCCCCGTTGTTGTCGATTTTTGGGCCGAATGGTGTGGCCCCTGTAAACAGATCGGCCCCGCTCTGGAAGAGCTGGCCACTGAGTATGGCGGCAAGGTCAAGATTGCCAAGGTAGACGTGGACAGCAACCCGAACGCAGCCGCCGCCATGGGCGTGCGCGGTATTCCGGCACTGTTCATCTTCAAAGACGGTCAGGTTGTTTCGAACCGCGCAGGTGCCGCGCCCAAAGCCGCGCTGCAAAGCTGGATTGACGAGTCCATCTGATCTGGTTGGACAGACTGTTTTCAAAGGCGTCCCAACCGGGGCGCCTTTCTTTCTGCCGGGAGGGCACATGACGAAAACTCGGGTTCTTGTTGAATTTGGAATGGGAATCTCGCTGCGCCGCGAGGATTATACCGAGGCCGCTCTGCGTGCGATCAAGGATGCGCTTTGGCACAACTCTGTCAACATGGCAGAACTGTTCGATTTCCCGAAAGAGGCAATGATCATTGATGCTGAAATCGGGGTGCAGAAGCCCGATCAGGTGGACCAGGAGGCGCTGAAAGCCGTATTTCCTTATGGTCAGCCGAATGTGACTGTCACCGAAGGCGGACTGGATATCGACAAACCCCACGCCGAGGGGCGCACCGTCATCGCAAACGCGGCCATTATTGTCTCGTTCGACATGGAGCCTGCGACATGAGCGAAAAACGTATCATTCTGGAAATGGGTACTGGCAACGATCTGTATGGGCAGGATTACACCAAGGCCGCACGGCGGGCCGTGCAAGACGCCTTGCATCACTCGTCGATCACGCTGTTTTCCAAGCTGGGCGTGGATCACCACGAGATGCGCGTTCAGGTGACAATCGGTGTTCAAGATCCCGAAGCTGTGGATTGTGATCAGGTCGCTGCAGATCTTCCACGCGGGCGGGCCAAGGTACGTGCCGTAAAGGGCGGGCTGGATATCGACGACAAAGACGGGACGCGGCATGTGGTGGCCACCGCTGCGGTCGAGGCGTTTCTGCCGGATCTTTCCGACCGATACAAATTATCCTGAAAAAGAAAAAGCCGCCCAAGTCTGAGCGGCTCAACTATTCTTGTAATGATCGTGCGGGTCAGATCGTCTCGATTTCCGCGCGGGTCAGACCGACATCTTCCAACTGGGCGTCGCTCAGGTTCGACAAAAGCTTGCGTGTCTTGCGGGATTCATTCCACAAAGCCGCTTTTTCGAATGTTCCGTAGATCGCGTCCACTACATGCAGGATGGTAGCTGCTCCGAGCGGCGCATGGATATTTGCAGTAGTTGCCATTTGCGCATTTCCTTGTGACTGAAACAGCCGACCTCGTGTCGGTTGTAAGGCTCATGTAGGAGCATTGCCTGAGACTCACAATTGCTAGTCTGGTAACCCCGAATTGCATTTAATGCATATCTTTTAAGCGGTTTGTGAACTGTTGCGCTGCACGCGCGCCCGGCCCATATAGGGGACCAGACAAAACGGAGGCTTCCATGGCAGACAGCGATTTTCCCGGATGGCACGGCACGACAATTATTGGCGTCAAGAAAGGCGGCCAAGTGGTGATTGCCGGGGACGGTCAAGTCAGCCTGGGTCAAACCGTGATCAAGGGCACCGCCCGGAAAGTGCGCCGCCTGTCGCCGGGCGGGTTCGAGGTTGTCGCGGGTTTCGCCGGATCAACAGCCGATGCCTTCACTTTGCTGGAGCGGCTGGAAGCCAAGTTGGAGGCCACGCCAGGCCAACTGGCCCGCGCCTCGGTCGAGCTGGCGAAAGACTGGCGGACGGATAAATACCTGCAAAAGCTTGAGGCGATGCTGATCGTCACGGATGGCAAGGATCTGCTGGTGATCACAGGGGCAGGAGACGTGCTGGAGCCGGAACACAACGTCGCCGCCATCGGATCCGGCGGAAATTTCGCTCTGGCCGCAGCGCGCGCGATGATGGACAGCGACAAGCCCGCCGAAACGGTGGCGCGTGAGGCAATGGCGATTGCCGCCGATATCTGCGTCTATACCAATGGCAACCTGACGGTTGAGGAAATCTCAGGCCAGTAACGCCTTGATCTCTTTACCCTTCCACCGCAGGTGCATCCCGATCAGGCCCAGTATCGCGGCGAGGATGACGATGTAGTAGGGCACGCGGATGTCGATGCTCATCAACCCGCCGCCGATCAGGGACATGATCCCTCCGGCCAGACAAAAGACAGCCGTGGTCACGCCCATCACCCAACCCTGATCGGTTTCGCTGACGGCGGAGGAAAACAGGCCCAGCAAGGTTGGGTAGGACACGCCAAAGAAGAAATAGAAGAAGAATACCGGGATGTAACTCAGCACACCGCTGGGACTGAAGGCAAATCCAAAGCCGCAGATCACCATGACCACCAGCGATGTGTAGATGATCTGATGCTTGCTGAACTTTTCTTGTGCCGGTTTCACAAGGAAAGTGCTTGAGAAGGCCAGCGCAAAGCCGATGACAACCATCGCCATGCTTCCGCCGATCACGCCATAGCCCCATGCAGATGTCAGGAAATTGTCGACGAAGACATAGAAGGTGACATTCGCGATCATGAACAAGGCATAAACCGGCAGGATTTTCAGAACCAACGGATGCGTGCGGACCGCGATCAGGCTGTCGGTGATATCGCGGGGGCGAAAAACAAAGGCTGCGCGTTCCGTGCGGGTGTCCTTGAAAAAGAACATCACAAGGAAAATCGCAATCAGTACCAGAGCGAAGGCCCCGTAGAACGGTGTTTTCAGCGTCGCATAACTGCCCAGTAGGTTGGCATCGGACAGGACGGCGCCGATGATCGGTCCTCCAACAAGGCCAAAGCTGACACCGGTGATGATATACCCCATATTGCGGTCGCGGTCGGCGGCATCGGTGCTGCCGTCAATCATAGCCGCCTGTGCGATAGGTTGGTTCCCAGCCGTAAAGCCCGTGATCGACCTACCGATAATCAACAGGATCAGACTGTTGAGATACAGCGCCGTAATGGTCAGCGCATAGCCTGCCAACGCTCCACCCAGACAGACCAGCAATGCGTTCTTGCGCCCGATCGAATCCGAGACTTTCGAGACATACACAACGCCCAGAAACCAGGACAGAAAGAAACAACCGATCACCAGCCCATAGTACAGATGTCGCATACCCATTGCGGTGCTTTCGGGCAGGAAGTTGGATTTCGTCTCCATGATCAGCGAGTTGATGATCGGGAAAACCAGCCCCTGCCCAAGCAGGTCCACAAACACCACGAACAGAAGGGTGATCTTGGCAATTTTCGTCATCCGCGCGCTCCTGACCCTCAACACCTTGAAATTACTGTATCAGAGGGGGTGCGTTTCACCTAAGGAAAGCATTTGCAAACCGGATAGGGCATTGCTAACCAACGCTGCCGCTGTTGTTTTCGATCCAGCGGTGATTACCTAAGCCCAAGTTTCCATATGCCGACCGAAAGGACTGCGCCTTGACCGACCTGACCCCGCGCGAGATTGTCTCGGAACTGGACCGTTTCATTATCGGGCAGAAGGATGCCAAACGCGCAGTCGCCGTCGCGCTGCGCAACCGCTGGCGGCGCAAGCAACTGACCGATGACATTCGGGATGAAGTGTATCCGAAAAACATCCTGATGATCGGCCCCACCGGTGTTGGCAAGACCGAGATCAGCCGCCGACTGGCGAAACTCGCCCGCGCGCCATTCATCAAGGTCGAAGCCACCAAGTTTACCGAAGTTGGGTATGTCGGGCGCGACGTGGAACAGATCGTGCGTGATCTGGCAGATGCCGCGATTATCCAGACCCGCGAATTCATGCGCGAAGACGTCAAAGCCAAGGCGCATCAGGCCGCCGAAGATCGCGTGATCGAAGCCATCGCCGGTACCGATGCCCGGGAAGGCACGCGCGAGATGTTCCGCAAGAAACTGAAAGCGGGCGAGCTGGATGATACGGTGATCGAGTTGGAGTTGTCCGACAGCGCGAACCCAATGCCGATGTTCGACATTCCCGGTCAACCCGGCAGCCAGATGGGTATGATGAATCTGGGCGACATCTTCGGCAAGGCGTTCGGTGGGCGGACCGTCAAAAAGAAGATGACTGTCGCCGAAAGCTATGACGCGCTGATCGGGGAAGAGGCCGACAAGCTGCTGGATGATGAAACCGTCAACCGCGTGGCTTTGGAATCGGTCGAACAGAATGGCATCGTTTTTCTGGATGAGATCGACAAGGTCTGCGCGCGATCAGATGCACGCGGCGGCGACGTCAGCCGGGAAGGGGTACAGCGCGACCTGCTTCCCCTGATTGAGGGCACAACTGTCAGCACCAAACACGGTGCGGTCAAAACCGACCATATCCTGTTTATCGCTTCGGGCGCGTTCCACATCGCCAAACCCTCGGACCTGTTGCCGGAATTGCAGGGCCGTCTGCCGATCCGGGTTGAACTGCGCGCGCTGACCGAAGAGGATTTCGTGCGTATCCTGACCGAGACAGACAACGCCCTGACCCGCCAGTACACCGCCCTGATGGGCACCGAAGAGGTCACGGTCAGCTTCACCGAAGATGGCATCGCGGCCTTGGCCAAAATCGCGGCGGACGTGAACCAAAGCGTCGAAAACATTGGTGCGCGGCGTTTGTACACGGTGATGGAGCGTGTGTTCGAAGAACTTTCCTTCACCGCCCCAGATCAGGCCGGGGCCAAGATCACGGTGAACGCGCAATTCGTCGATGACAATCTGGGTGAACTGACCAAGTCCACAGACCTTAGCCGTTACGTCTTGTAATAGGTCCAGCCGGTTTCCGCCGGTCATTCTGTACGGCACCGCTGGACCTGAGGCGAAAATCAGATAGCGTGGGCGCATATTGTCCCGAGGACCAATCCTTTGCTGCGCTATTTTTTCATTTTCCTGCTGGCGGTGCCTCTAACCGCCTGTGTCGACCGTACGATATCCGAGACGGTGCCAACTGCGCTGTCCGTCGGAAGCCCTGAAACCGTTTTTGCAACGACAACGCGTGCGCGGGAGCCGGACGGTTCTTATGGATTTAAGCGGGGCGAGGCGTTGCAATATCTGGAAATGACGGTTTCGATCCCGCCCAATCACACACCCGGGACCCTTGATTTTTCATATGCCAATCCGAACCCCGAGAAGCAATTCGTCATGGCCGGTGTGGATGAGTTGCAAGGGCCAAGTGAGATGAAGGCGCGATTGGGGGGCAAGGATGAGGTGTCCATCTTTATCCATGGCTATAACACAACCCAGTTCGAGACCACGTTCCGCGCGGCCCAGCTAAGCCGTGACATCAACATCCCCGGTGCAATCATGGTGTATTCCTGGCCCAGCCAGGCCCGTGGTGCCGGATATGCCTATGATCTGGACAGTATGCTGTTCGCGCGCGACGGGTTGGAGCAGACTGTGCGACAGCTTAAGGCAATGGGTGTAAGGCGCGTTATTCTTGTGGCGCATTCCATGGGTACGGCCCTGACGATGGAGATGATGCGACAGGCCGAATTGCGCGAACCCGGTTGGGCCAGCAAGAATATCGAAGGTGTCGTTCTGATTGCCCCCGATCTGGATGTCGATCTGTTCCGGTCGCAAATGGATACGATCAAAACGCCACCGGACCCTTTCATCGTGATGGTGTCGCGGAAAGACAAACTGTTGAACATTTCGGCCCGGCTGCGCGGCACCACTCAAGGTGAGCGCCTTGGCAATATCAGTTCCGTTGATGCATTGGCGGATTACAAGATCAGCATTCTGGACACGACGGCGTTCAACAAGGATGCGGATTCCTCGCATTTCGTGGCCGCGACGTCGCCCGCGCTTTTGGCCATCATCAATTCCGCCCGAAGGGTGAGCCGAACCTTCGACCCGGACGGTCGCGGGTTTGATGTGATCGCCCCCAACAGCGTTCGCAACCCGACGGGTGCAACTGAAATCGTTCTAAGCGAAACGGGGCAGGCGCGGGTCAGCTCTCCGTGACGCGGTTCCGGTTGGGGCAATACCTTCGGGACAACGCGACATGGTTAAGTGCCGGAGTCTTGCTGACCTTCATGTCCAGCTTTGGGCAGACCTTTTTCATTTCGATCTTTTCTGGGGAAATCCGCGCCGCTTTTGGTCTGAGTCATGGCGCGTGGGGCGGTTTGTATTCTCTTGGAACCACCATATCGGCCGTCGTGATGATCTGGGCCGGAGGGCTGACCGACATCTTTCGAGTAAGGGTTCTGGGCCCCGCGGTTCTGGCAGGTCTGGCACTGGCAGCGTTGGCGATGGCGGTGAACGCCTGGCTTGCCTTGCTGCCTGTTGTGGTGTTTCTGTTGCGTCTGTTTGGGCAGGGGATGAGCACCCACTTGGCGATGGTGGCAATGGCCAGATGGTTCACTGCCACACGGGGCAAGGCGCTGGCGATCGCGTCGGTGGGTTTCTCGGTGGGCGAAGCGTTGCTGCCGGTCACTTTTGTGGCTGCCATGGCCTTCTTGGACTGGCGGTGGCTTTGGGTGATTGCCGCGTGTGTCACCCTTTTGGGGATCCCTGCGCTGCTACGGCTGCTTTGTCAGGAAAGAACCCCGCAAAGCCTGTCCAGCGAATATTCGGCAACGGGAATGGAAGGTCGTAACTGGACCCGGAAAGAAGCGATCTTTCATCCGCTGTTCTGGTTCATGGCACCGGCCTTGCTGGGCCCATCTGCTTTTATCACCGCCTTTTTCTTTCATCAGGTTCATCTGGCGGGCTCGAAGGGCTGGCAGCATATCGAACTGGTTGCCCTGTTTCCGATTTTCACCAGCGTTTCCATGTTGTCGATGTTTGCGGCGGGTTGGGCGCTGGATAAATGGGGCACGCCTAGGATCATGCCGTTTTATCAACTGCCTATGGCCGTTGGGTTTGGGATCGTGGGGATGACATCGTCGATCGGGGGCGCAACGCTGGCCTTGATGTTTCTGGCGCTGACAGTTGGTGCCAACAGCACCCTGCCCAGCGCGTTCTGGGCCGAATTCTATGGCACCCGGCATATCGGCGCGATCAAGGCGATGGCAACGGCGGTCATGGTTCTGGGATCAGCCATCGGGCCGGGGTTGACCGGCGTGATGATTGATCTGGGTGTGCCGCTGGACATCCAGTTTCTGTGGATCGGAGGCTTTTTCGTACTGGTCAGTGTCCTTGCCCGCATTGGCATCGCAAGAGCCGCTCAAACCCTTTAACGAACGCGGCGCAAATACACGTAATAGGCCCCGTCACCGCCATGGCTGACATGGGCAGGTGTCACTTGCAGAACAGCCTGCGCCAAGGGTGGCAGAGATAACCATTGCGGCACTTGATTGCGCAACACACCGCGCGGCGTGGGAATGGGGCCGGGCTCATCACGGTCCTTGCCCTTTCCGGTTACGACCAAAACCAGACGTTTGCCTGATGCTTGCGCTGACAGAATGAACCGGATCAATGTTGGATGCGCCGTATCCACGCGCATTCCATGCAAGTCCAGCTTGCCCTCTGGCTTCAGCTTGCCCCGTTTCATGCGGCTGAAAGCCTTGGTATCCATCTGGACCGGCGTCGCGCGCAGGCCTTCTGTGACCGTGGGCTTCAACGCGTTGCGCGCAGGTTTTCCCAAGGCGTTCTGCCCGACCTCGAACCGCTCAATCCGCACCCTGGGCGTTTTGGTTGGCTTGGGTTTGGGCAACGTCGTCGGGTGCACAGTTTGCGGCACTTCGGGATGCAGGCGTTCGGCCTGATTGGTCACCTTGCGCCACAGCTCAATCTCTTCCGCAGTCAGTTTTCGGCGTGTCATCAGAACTCATCCGGCAACAGCGCATAGGCGCGTTGAATCGGCAACAAAAGCACCATTCGACCCGAATCCTTTAATCGACCGGCAGCTTCCCCGGCTTCGTCCCCGGTGCCGAAAAAGATGTCTGCACGTTGGGCGCCCTTGATGGCGGCGCCTGTGTCCTGTGCGATCATCAATCGGCGTAGCGGTGTTTTGCCGTTCTTCTCAACCCAAACCGGCGCGCCCAAAGGCGTATAGGCCGGATCAGCGGCAATGCTGCGCAGTGTGGTGACAGACCGATTCATTGCGCCCAAGGGACCCAATTCTGGCGCGACGCGGTTTACTTCGCGGAAGAACACATATGACGGATTGTGGAACAGCAGTTCGGCACCCGCTTCGGGGTTTTTACGCACCCAAGCCCGGATCATCTGCGCGCTGACCTGATGCGCACCCAACGCTCCGCGACGGATCAGTTCCGACCCGATAGACCGATAGGGGTGGCCGTTCGCCCCGCCATACCCAACGCGCACCGCGCCCCCATCCGGCAGACGAATACGGCCAGAGCCCTGAATCTGTAAAAAGAACAATTCCACCGGGTCATCGACCCAGGCAATCTCCAGACCCCGGCCGGTCATGCTGTCGCCGGTCAGAATTTCGCGGCGGCTCAGCCACGGACCTTCGGCGCGAGCTTCCGGCGGCATCTTGTAAATCGGATATCTGAAACGTTCGGATCGGGTCAGAGATCCATCCAGCTCGGGCTCGAAATAGCCGGTAAATAGGGCATCTTTGCCGTCTTCGACCAGAACAGGACGGAAGAACAGCTCAAAGAACAATCGGGCAGCGTCAGATTCATAGGCCCGGGCAACGGCGCACAGCGCACGCCAGTCAGGGTCGTCCAGATCACCGCATGTATTCAGAAAAACCGAAAGGGCTGCGCCGTGGTCATCCTCGGCCCAGCCATCTAGATCGTCAAAGGTCAGTATGGAACGCGTCGCTTCGGCGCTGACAGAGGTTGCCATCACAGCCCCCAGCAATAACGACCGAAGCGCAGCAATCATGCGTCCGTGGCGACAAGCAGCCAGTTCGGATCGTCCGCGCCCATGACGCGGGCAAAGGTCCAGCTGTCCTTCTGGCGTTTGACGGTGTTGGGGTTGCCTTCGATGATGTCCCCGCCGCGATCACGCACGACCGAGGTCAGCTCACCAACAAACTTCATGGTGATCTCGGCCTGGTTGGTATCCTTGTCGAACTTCACATCTGCCAAGGATGTCTCGCGCACGCCAATAAATTCAGCCTCGATCGTAAGACCTTGATCTTCGCGGGCAGCGACTACGGATACGAACGTGTCGAACACCTCTTCGGACAAGAAGGGCTGTATTTCATCCAGATTGCCCTTTTCAAACCCCATGACGATCATCTCATAAGCGCCACGCGCACCCTGAACGAACTCACTGACAGAAAAGCTGGGCTCGACCCGCTTCATCGCAGTCAGGGTTTGCGCCTGTTCGCTGTCTTCGGCGACGTGGTCGGTGATGTCGTGATCCGGGCCGCCTTCGATCACCTCGAAGTCGCGACGCGACTTGTGCGCCTCTGGTTGCTGCTGAACCGGGGGTTTTTCAAACCCCTCACGCGTGCCCAGAACGCTTTTCAAGCGAAGGATCAGGAAAACGGCAATTCCGGCCAGGACCAGCAACTGGATCATTGGGTTGTCGCTCATTTCATTCTCTTTTCAGTGCCGGGACTTTGTGTACGCGGCCTCAAGCCACTATGTAGGTGACACAAGGCGGCAAGTCCACAGTCCGCCCTGCTGTAAAGGATAGCGCAAATGTATCTGTTCTTGGCTTTTTTATTGGTCCCGATCATCGAGATCGCTCTGTTCATTCAGGTTGGCGGCTTGATCGGCCTGTGGCCAACGCTTGCCATTGTAGTCCTGACAGCCGTTCTGGGCACTGTTTTGGTACGGACACAAGGTCGCATGGCGATGGAAAACCTGCAACGTTCCTTTGCTGAGTTGGACGACCCGACCGAGCCGCTGGCCCATGGCGCAATGATCCTGCTGTCGGGCGTTTTGCTACTGACGCCGGGGTTTTTCACCGATGCCGTTGGTTTTGCTTTGCTAATTCCCGGCGTCCGGGTTGCTGTATTCCGGTACCTTAAATCAAAAGCCACCATCACGCAGTTTCAGATGGGAACCGGCGCGCAATTTCGCTCCGGGCCTGATCCGTTTCAACAAGACGACGTGATTGACGGCGAATTTACCGAAGTTCGCCCGCGTCAGGACCCATCAAAACCTTCGAAATGGGTCGAAGGGCCGTGACCTGCATTGAGGTGTCTGCCCCAACTTGTTAAGCAGTGACGAATTTTATTTTCGGAGTAGATCCATGGCCGAAGAAGACGCCAAAGAAAACACCGCGGCCCAGGCCGCCCCGCAAATCCAGATGCGCGTTCTGGGACAATTCATCCGTGACCTGTCTTTTGAAAACGTGATGGCCCAAAAGGGCGTATCGGGCGACGTTCAGCCCGAGATTTCCGTACAGGTCAATCTGGATGCGAAAAAGCGCCCGGCAGACCATCAGTACGAAGTGTCGATCAAGCTGAACCTCAAGTCAAAGGCCAAGGGTCTGGAAGACATCCTGTTCCTGTGTGAGCTGGACTATTGCGGCCTGTTCCACGTGGAAGGTGTTGCCGAAGATCAGCTGCATCCGTTCCTGATGATCGAATGCCCCCGGATGCTGTTCCCGTTCCTGCGCCGTATCGTCAGCGATGTGACCCGCGACGGTGGTTACCCGCCAGTAAATCTGGACAACATCGACTTTGTCAGCCTGTACCGCAACGAACTGATGCGTCGTCAGGCCGAAGCCCAGAAAACCGAAGCCTAAAGCTCCGGACCCGCGCCGGGATGTTTCTCAGGCGCGGGTCCACAATGCGTTTTCGCCCAGTTTTTCCACGAAAGCATCATGCGCGGCGCGTTCGTCTTCGGTAATACGGGACGCAAGCGCATTTGGGCGCGCTGTTGGGCGCCATTCATCGCCGCCGCCCGCAGATGAGGATGCCGCAGTCGACAATCCGAAATCCGGCTGTCGCCCCCCGATCAGTTCCAGATAAACCTCGGCCAGAATTTCGGAGTCGAGCAGCGCCCCGTGCAGTGTTCGGTTCGAGTTGTCGATATTGAACCGGCGGCACAACGCATCCAAAGAAGCAGGTGAGCCGGGAAAGCGTTTGCGCGCAATCGCCAGTGTATCCAGCGCCTGATCCATCGGGATCGGGGGCAGACCCATCCATTTCAGCTCGGCGTTCAGGAATTTCATATCGAACGAGGCGTTGTGAATGACCAGTTTCGAATCCTTGATGAAATCGCGAAATCCCTGACCGACCTTGGCGAAAACCGGCTTGTCCTTCAGCGTCACCTCACCCTTTTCCGGCGGGCGCGGGTTATCCAGCAGATCCGGGCCAATGCCATGCACACCAAAGGCTTCTTCAGGCATAGAGCGCTCAGGGTTGATATAGACGTGATAGGTTTCGCCTGTGGCAACGTGGTTCCACAGTTCGACCGCACCGATTTCCACGATCCGGTCACCGCTTTCTGGATCGAACCCCGTGGTTTCGGTGTCGAGTACAATCTCACGCATCTGCCAGCCCCGCTCGTATCTGTTTGACCACATCCTGCACCTGTACGCGGGCATGGTCCAGACTGTCTGTCACGATCACAAAATCTGACCGGGCGCATTTTTCTTCGTTCGGAATCTGCTTGGCGCGGATTTTTTCAAACTGCGCATCGGACATCGTGCCGCGATCCATCACCCGGCGTTTTTGTTCATCGGCAGGTACCGAAACACAGGCCACGGCGTCCATCGCTACATGACCCCCGGTTTCAAACAACAAAGGGATGTCAAAAACCAGTATATCCGCGGTCGCGTTTTGCCGAAACGCAGCCCGATCCGCCGCCACCAGCGGGTGAACAATCGCCTCTATCTGTTTTAAGGCGAATACGTCCCGCGCAATGATCCGTTTCAGCGCATCACGACAGACAGCCCCATCAACAATTGCATCCGGAAAAGCCGTCTGCATCGGTTCAACAGCCGATCCATCCCTTGAATAGAGTCTATGCACCGCGGCATCCGCATCCCATAGCGCACAGCCTTCATCGACGAACATCTGGGCCGTCGTGCTTTTCCCCATCCCGATCGAGCCGGTCAGACCCAGCGCGAAACTCATGACAAAACAGCCGCGCGCAAATCCAGATTCACCTCGGGCCGCACCCCGAACCAGCTTTCAAATCCAGGAACGGCCTGATGCAGCAGCATACCCAACCCATCCACGACCGTGCATCCGGCTTCTTCGGCCGTTTGCAAAAGATGGGTTTTCAGCGGCGCATAGACCAGATCAGTGACAACAGCACCCGGCTGCAACCCATCCAAAGGGACCCGCAGCTCAAGCTGCCCTTGCATCCCAAGTGACGTCGTATTGACCACCAGCTCGGCATCTTCGACCACATTTCCGGCCTGCACCCAATCGACAACGGTGATGGTTTGTCCGAATTCCTCTTTCAGCTTATCCGCCCGGGTCCGTGTTCGGTTGGTCAGCATGATCTTAGGCACTCCGGCCTCGACCAATGCTTGCAAAACGGCGCGCGCAGCTCCGCCAGCGCCAAACACCACGGCCGGACCATCGCCCGGCGTCCAATCCGGTGCCCCACTGCGCAGGTTTTCCATGAATCCGTAGCCATCGGTATTGTCGGCATGGATCGCGCCATCTTCACGAAAGACCAGCGTGTTCGCAGCACCGATTTTCTGCGCCCGATCCGATACGTTATCCGCCAATCGCAAGGCCGCTTCTTTATGGGGTACCGTTACATTTGCCCCTACAAACCCAGCCTTAGGCAAGCTGCGCAGGACAACTTCAAGATCATCCGGGGCAACATCCATTGGAATATAGTGCCCAGCCAGACCATAGGATTTTAACCAATGTCCATGAAGGGTCGGGGATTTTGAATGCGCAACCGGGTGTCCAATCACACCTGCCAGAGGAATACGGCCTTCACTCATTGCTCAATCACCCCTTTGACCGCCAGAAAATTCAACAGCTCTAATAGGGGCATACCCAAGACGTTAAAATAGTCTCCGTCAATGGTTGCGAACAGACGCACGCCTTCTTCCTCCAATTTATATGCCCCGACCGCGTGCCGGATACTGTCCCAGTTGCGATCAACAAAATCTCGCAGATATGCGTCCGAGCTCATCCGCATCCGCAATCGAACCTGACCCACATGTCGCCAAATGGGTTCCCCGTCCTGATAAATCACAGCGGCAGACAGCAGCATATGTCGCTTGCCACGCATCGCCCTGAGTTGCGACAGTGCATCCGTTGGCGTTTCGGGTTTGGACAGCAACCGACCGTCGAAATCCAGCACCTGATCGCAGCCCAGCACCATTGCACCCGGAAATTTGTCACTGAGCTTGCGTGCTTTCATTTCGGCCAGCGTATCCGCAATGTCGCGCGGGCTTGCATCCTCGGCCAGCAATGCCCGTTTGGCTGTCTCTTCATCCACACGCGCGGTTTGCACGGTGAAAGGCACGCCCGCGTTCCTGAGAAGCTGCGCTCGTATCGACGACCCAGAGGCCAGAATGATGGGGACAGACATGTGGAAAACCCCTTGAGTAAACCGTTAACTGTTCCGGGATGGTTTGTATGGTTTTCCAGTTGACACGCAAGCCCGGGATTTCCACGCCAAACTTCCCGGATTCGCCCGAATGGTATCCAGCAGGGACAAGGATAAGTCCAAGAACAGGAATAACCCGGTTTTCCAAGGTTACCCAAAGACTTATCCCCAGCAATTCATACTCGGTTAATATATAACATACTGTAATTGTTGTGAAATTTATTCCCTCAACAGAATCACTGCATCTAAACCGGATTCTATCCACCTGGGGAAAACAGATGTGTAAAAAAGTAATCCACTGATTTTGTTCACCCTACAAAACCATCTTCCTTTTTCTTTTCTTAATTTTTTATTAGGGAGGGTTCCGAGTAATCTTCGGAGCCAAGATGACGGATTTTCTTTTCACGATTTACCCATGGGTGAAGTCTCTTCACATCATGGCAGTGATCTCGTGGATGGCGGGCCTGTTCTATTTGCCCAGACTATTCGTTTATCACGTCGAAAAAGCACAGACTGTCGAAGGGGCTGAGGCAATCTTCTTTGAAATGGAAGAAAAGCTGCTGCGTGTGATCATGCGCCCCGCAATGATTGTGGCTTGGGTCTGTGGCCTGATCATGGTGTTTACACCGGGTATCGTCGGTTGGGATTTTGCATGGCCTTGGGTCAAAGGCTTATCCGTGATTGGTATGACCTGGTTTCATCATTGGCTGATGGCTCGGCGCAAAGACTTCCTTGAGGGGCAAAATAAGCTCACTGGGCGGCAGTATCGCATGATGAACGAGGTTCCGACCGTTTTGATGGTGATCATCGTTCTGGCGGTCATTCTGAAGTTCTGAGGGCACTTTTGCGCGTAAGGGTCAGACAGGTGGTTTGACTCCACTTGAAGCCACGCTTATGTAGGGGTCAACACGCCCGTCCGGGCGGCGTATCTTCCGTACTGAAATTCCACTTCGTGCCGCGCTGACAGCGGTGAAGGTTTGTATCATGTCCAATGAAACTCTGAATCTGGCCGACCTAAAAGCCAAAAGCCCCAAAGACCTTCTGGCAATGGCCGAAGAGCTGGAGATCGAGAACGCCTCGACCATGCGTAAAGGCGAGATGATGTTCCAGATTCTGCGCGAACGCGCGGATGAGGGTTGGACCGTCGGTGGTGACGGCGTTCTGGAAGTTTTGCAGGACGGGTTCGGCTTCCTGCGCTCGCCCGAGGCGAACTATCTGCCGGGTCCAGACGACATCTATGTTTCACCCGACATGATCCGCCAGCATTCGCTTCGTACCGGCGACACGGTTGAAGGTGAGATCAAGGCACCTGATGACAACGAACGCTATTTTGCGCTGATCAAGGTTACTAAGATCAATTTTGAAGAGCCCGAGAAGGCCAAGCACAAGATCCTGTTCGACAACCTGACGCCATTGTATCCAGAAGAGCGTCTGAAGATGGAGATCGAGGATCCTACCATCAAGGATAAATCTGCTCGTGTCATCGACCTTGTGGCACCGATTGGTAAGGGCCAGCGGTCGTTGATCGTGGCGCCCCCGCGGACGGGTAAGACAGTGATCTTGCAGAACATCGCGCACTCGATCGAGCAGAACCACCCCGAATGTTATCTGATCGTCTTGCTGATCGACGAACGCCCGGAAGAGGTGACCGACATGCAGCGTTCGGTAAAGGGTGAGGTTGTATCCTCGACCTTTGATGAACCCGCAACGCGCCACGTGGCCGTGTCGGAAATGGTGATCGAAAAAGCCAAGCGTCTGGTCGAGCACAAACGAGATGTTGTTATTCTTCTCGATTCGATCACAAGACTTGGTAGGGCGTTTAACACAGTGGTACCATCGTCGGGCAAGGTTCTGACAGGTGGTGTTGATGCGAACGCCCTTCAACGGCCCAAGCGGTTCTTTGGTGCCGCGCGGAATATCGAAGAGGGCGGTTCGCTGACCATTATCGCCACCGCGCTGATCGACACCGGCAGCCGGATGGATGAGGTGATCTTTGAAGAATTCAAAGGCACCGGTAACTCGGAAATCGTGCTGGATCGCAAAATTGCCGACAAGCGCGTGTTCCCGGCCATCGACATTCTCAAATCCGGTACCCGGAAAGAGGACTTGCTGGTCGATAAGGGCGATTTGGCCAAAACTTTCGTTCTGCGCCGTATCCTCAACCCGATGGGTACGACCGACGCGATCGAGTTCCTGCTATCCAAGCTGAAGCAGACGAAGACGAATGGCGAGTTCTTCGATTCAATGAACACCTGACACAGGTTTTAACTGACGCGAGGCCTTCGAATGGATACGATATTCGCCTTGGCCAGCGCGCAGGGCAAAGCCGGGGTGGCGGTCATCCGCCTCTCTGGTCCTTTGGCGCATTCCGCAGCGGCTGCATTAACCAGGGATACTCTGCCAGCCCGCGGCATGCGTGTGCGCGCCTTGTTTGCAACTGACGGCTCAATTCTGGATGAGGGTCTGGTACTAACATTCCAGGCCCCTGCGAGCTTTACCGGTGAAGATGTGGCAGAGTTGCAGGTTCACGGAAGTATGGCATCTGTGAATGCGGTGATGCGCTGTCTTGGCGATACTGAAGGTTTGCGGCTTGCAGAGCCGGGGGAATTCACGCGTCGCGCGCTTGAAAACGGCAAGATGGATTTGACGCAGGTCGAAGGCTTGGCCGACTTGATTGATGCCGAAACCGAAGCGCAGCGCAAACAGGCACAGACAATATTAGCCGGCGAACTGGGTTCCCTTGCAGAACGCTGGCGTCGTGATCTGATCCGCGCCGCATCCCTTTTGGAAGCTGTCATTGATTTCGCTGACGAAGAGGTTCCGACGGATGTTACGCCCGAAGTCCGTTCTTTGGTCACTGGTGTCATGGCTGATGTGCAACGCGAAGCCGACGGAGTTCGGATTGCGGAGCGTATTCGCTCAGGGTTCGAAGTCGCAATTGTCGGCCTTCCTAATGCAGGGAAGTCCACCTTACTGAATGCACTTGCCGGGCGAGATGCGGCGATAACGTCGGAGTATGCCGGAACGACCCGCGATGTGATCGAGGTCCGAATGGATCTTGAGGGGTTGCCAGTCACGCTTTTGGACACAGCTGGGCTTCGCGAAACCGAAGATCATGTTGAAAGCCTTGGAATCGAATTGGCGATTAAACGTGCAGAGGCCGCGGATTTACGGGTATTCCTGACCGAGGACCCGATGTCTTTGGGTGTTTCAGTGCGCGACGGTGATATTCAAGTTTTGCCGAAGGCTGACCTCAGGGATGATATAGAAGGTGGGATATCAGGTAAAACTGGTAAGGGTTTGGATCAGTTGATCTCCGATATATCGCGTATATTGGGTGGCCGTGCCACAAGTTATGGTATTGCAACCCGCGAAAGGCACCGTATTTCGCTCAATAATGCTCAGGAGGCGTTGGTTGCAGCAATGTCTGTTCTGGAATCAGGCCCGGACTTGTATGATATCGCTGCCGAAGAATTGCGCACAGCCATTCGTGCGCTAGAGGCATTGGTCGGTAGAATAGGCGTGGAAGATCTTTTGGATGAAATCTTCGCAAGCTTCTGTCTGGGAAAATAGGGAGTGTTTCACGTGAAACATTCAGATTTTGATGTTGTTGTTATCGGCGCGGGTCATGCCGGAACCGAGGCTGCACATGCATCTGCCCGCATGGGGGCGGAAACGGCGCTTGTCACCTTGTCTGCTTCTGACATCGGGGTGATGTCTTGCAATCCAGCGATTGGAGGCCTTGGAAAAGGTCACCTAGTGAGAGAGATTGATGCGCTGGACGGAGTTATGGGCCGTGTAGCGGATCAAGCCGGAATTCAATTCCGTCTGTTGAATCGGCGCAAAGGACCCGCAGTTCAAGGGCCGAGGACACAGGCGGACCGCGCGTTGTATCGCGCAGCAATGCAGAAAGAGACCGACGCCCAGCCACGTCTTTCGATTGTGGTAGGCGAAGTTGTCGATTTTCTGATGGAAAGGCAGAGCGTGCGCGGAGTCAGATTGGCAGATGGTTCCGAGATTCGAGCCAAGGCAGTCATACTTACTTCCGGTACGTTCCTTCGGGGTGTGATTCATATTGGAGACGTTTCCCGCCCTGGCGGAAGAATGGGGGACAATCCGTCAGTAAAATTGGCGCAACGCTTAGACAGTTTTCAGCTTCCGTTGGGAAGATTGAAAACAGGTACTCCGCCCCGACTTGATGGCCGCACGATCGACTGGTCCGATCTGGAGCGCCAGGATGGAGATGATGAACCTACATTATTTTCATTTCTGTCTAAGTCTGTTGTGGCCCCCCAAATTTCTTGCGGTATAACGCATACAAATGCGCGAACGCATGAAATTATTGAGAAAAACCTAAGCCGTTCAGCAATGTACGGGGGGCATATTGATGGGGTTGGCCCAAGGTATTGCCCTTCAATTGAGGATAAAATAGTCAGGTTTGCCGATAAGGACTCTCATCAGATATTCCTTGAGCCTGAAGGTGTTAATGATCATACGATCTACCCGAATGGGATTTCGACATCGCTTCCCCAGGATGTTCAACTTCAATATGTCCGGTCCATTAAGGGGCTAGAGAATACAGAAATACTGCAACCGGGTTACGCGATTGAATATGATTATGTAGATCCGCGCGTTTTAACTTCATCCCTGTCCGTTCCGGAAATCTCGGGCCTATATCTTGCGGGGCAGATTAACGGTACCACTGGATACGAGGAAGCCGCGGCACAGGGTTTGGTCGCCGGTTTGAATGCCGCCTTGTTTTCATTTGATCGGGATCCGGTTCATTTCACGCGTGCAGATAGCTATATCGGTGTAATGATAGACGATTTGACGACGCGCGGAGTAGCAGAACCTTACCGTATGTTTACGTCCCGTGCGGAATTCAGACTGTCGTTACGCGCAGATAATGCAGATCAAAGGTTAACACCGATTGGCTTGAAAATCGGTTGCGTAGGGGACGTTAGAGAGCGCCACTTTTCCGACAAGATGGAAAAATTGACGGCGGTAAAATCCATTCTGATGGACAGGACCTATACCCCAAAAGACATGCGATCAGTTGGTATCAGCGTCAATCAGGACGGAAATAGGCGAAATGGGATGGCTATTCTCGCATTCCCGGATGTTTCGTTTGGGGATCTTATACCACTGGTCCCAAGCTTGGGGGATGCAGATCCTGAAATCCAGAAGCAGGTTGAAAGGGATGCCCTGTACGCAAACTACATTGCGCGCCAGCAAAGGGACGTCGAAGCTATGAAGCGCGACGAATCTCATGAAATTCCAAGGGATTTCGAATATTTCGCTCTGGATGGCTTGTCTTCAGAGATGAAGCAAAAGTTGTCGAATGCGCGACCAGAGAATATAGCGCAAGCTAGTCGCGTTGAAGGAGTTACTCCGGCCGCTTTGACGCTTGTTCTAGCGAAACTGCGTCGTGAACAAAAGGTCCGCAAGGCATGAGTGACGTGCAATTTGGCGATTTGGATGTTTCACGTGAAACATTTGAGCGTCTGGCCAAATATGTCGAGCTGGTAAAGCGATGGAATCCGAAAATTAACCTGGTTTCCCGAAACAGTCTGGCCGAAATTTGGACGCGGCACATAAAGGATTCTGTCCAGGTGTATCGTTGCGCTGAATCCTTTCGGAATTGGGCAGACTTAGGAAGCGGGGGAGGGTTCCCCGGAATGGTTTGCGCGATCATGGCAATAGAAGAGAACCCGAATGCGCAGTTTACCCTAGTAGAAAGCGATCAAAGGAAATCCGCCTTTCTGCGAACAGTGGCAAGGGAATGTGGTGCAAAGTGTTCCGTTGTTTCCAAACGAATCGAAATCGTGAATCCCTTGGATGCGGATGTCCTATCTGCGCGTGCTTTGGCAGATCTGACGGTCTTATTGTCCTTTTGTGACAGGCATTTAGGCAGTTCTGGAACGGCTCTGTTGCTGAAAGGCGCGACGTGGAAAAAAGAACTGGAAGACGCGCGCAAGGAATGGAATTTCCAAGCAGAGCCGATTACAAGTTTAACTGAACCTCAGGCCGTTATCCTTAAAATCAAAGGAGTATCACGTGGTTGATCTGTCTCGTCCCTCAGGGCCCCGGATTATTGCGGTAGCCAATCAGAAGGGCGGGGTTGGGAAGACGACGACTGCGATAAATCTTGCAGCGGGATTGGCCGAAGCCGGATGCCGCGTTCTTGTGGTTGATTTGGATCCTCAGGGCAACGCGTCAACAGGTCTGGGCGTTGAAGACAGGGATTGGACAACCTACGACCTGATATTGGACGACGCCCCGTTGGAAGCCGTCATTCAGGAGACTGAAATTGGCGGCTTATATGTGGTTCCTGCCACAGTCGACCTGAGTTCAGCCGATATTGAGCTTATTTCCAACGAAAAGCGAAGCTATCTGCTGCACGACGCGCTGCGGCAAACGTCAGTTGACCAGTTCAAGCTGGACTATGTCCTGATAGATTGTCCACCGTCCCTTAATTTGTTGACGGTCAATGCGATGGTCGCGGCGCATTCTGTGCTTGTTCCATTGCAGAGTGAGTTCTTCGCGTTGGAAGGTTTGTCCCAGTTGATGCTGACTATTCGCGAGGTCCGCCAAACTGCCAATCCGGACCTGCGGATCGAAGGTGTTGTGTTGACGATGTATGACAACCGCAACAACTTGTCCCGTCAGGTCGAAAAAGACGCGCGTGACAATCTGGGCGAGATGGTATTTAAAACCAAAATACCCAGAAATGTACGGGTCAGTGAGGCGCCGTCTTACGCATTGCCTGTACTTCAATATGATTCCGGATCTCTGGGGGCGATGGCATATCGGCATTTGGCGCGCGAAGTCATGCACAAGAACAAGAAAGCCGCATAAGTGGCAGTAGGAGGGTCCAGTGGCAGCTAAGAAAACAAAACCTAGGGGATTGGGCCGCGGTCTATCGGCTTTGATGGCCGACGTAACGCAGGAAACAGAAGGGTTGCGCCCATCTGAACCACGGCGTGCGGACATGAAGGTTCCGATCGAAAAACTTCATGCAAACCCAAATCAGCCGCGCCGTACCTTTTCGCGTGAACAACTGGATGAACTTGCTGCTTCGGTTAAGGAAAAGGGTATTATTCAGCCGCTGATCGTCCGCGAGATTGCGGAAGGCGACTATGAGATCGTCGCGGGTGAGCGCCGCTGGCGTGCTGCGCAAATGGCGCAACTGCATGATATTCCTGTCATTGTTCGTGATTTCGACGATACCGAAGTGTTGGAAGTTGCGATTATTGAGAATATTCAAAGAGCTGACTTGAATGCTGTCGAAGAAGCGGCCGGATACAAGCAGCTTATGGATCGTTTCGGACACACGCAGGAAAAGCTGGCCGAGGCCCTTGGCAAAAGCCGCAGTCACATTGCGAATCTTCTTCGTTTGCTGTCGTTGCCGATGGATGTTCAGCAATTGGTGGTCGAAGGTAAGCTTTCTGCAGGGCATGCAAGGGCGTTGATTACGTCAAGCAACCCCTCTGAATTGGCGAAGATCGTGGTACGCGACGGATTGTCGGTTCGTGCGACCGAAGCGCTTGTTAAAAAAGAGCAGGTCGACCCGGTTAAAGCTACGCCGAAATCCAGAAATCTGGATGCAGGTAAAGACGCCGATACGCGGGCGCTTGAAAAAGACCTCTCTGCTATCTTGGCGATGAAAGTGGCCATCAACCACAAGTCTGGGACAGAAACCGGGCAGGTCGTTCTGACATATGAAAATCTGGACCAGCTTGACGATCTTTGTGCAAAGCTCAGCCGCTAGGCCGAGTCCAGATAAAGGTTAGAACACCCCCCAAGACAATCGCCTGAATTGCCAACACATAATTCGGGACCGAGAGAATAATCGAAATTCCAAAAACGGCGGCAATCGAGAGGGTTGCCGCCTTTTTTGCTGCGGGACGGATGGCACCGGAACTCTGCCAATCCAGGATCATCGGGCCAAAGACCCGGTGCGTGATCAGCCAGTTGTGAAGCCGGGAAGACGAGCGTGCAAAGAAAAAAGCGGCCAACAGCAGGAACGGAACGGTCGGTAGCAATGGAAGGGCGATGCCGACGACGGCAAGTGCAACGCTCAACAATCCCAATGCCGCCCAGACGTATTGCATGTCTTATCCCAACAATTCGCGAATGATGGAGTTCAATACTGCACGCCCATCTTTGGTGGCGATGACCCGACCGTTTACCTGTTCGATCATACCGATGGCACTCAGATCGTCCAATTTTTCTTGCGGCAATGAAGAACCAGACAAGGTTTCATAACGATCTATATATAGACCTTCTTTTAGCCTTAGACACATTATAAGGTATTCAACTGCTTGATCCTGATTTGAAAGCTCGGTTCTTTCCCGCTCTCCACTGCCGTTATGCACAGCGTCCAGCCAAGTGTTCGGCATCAGGTGGGTTTCAGTCGCCAGTTTTCTATCGCCAAGCGTTATTCGGCCATGGGCACCGGGACCGATGCCAACGTAATCGCCATAGCGCCAATAAATCAGATTGTGCCGGGATTCTGCCCCCGGTCGGGCGTGATTAGAAACCTCGTAAGCAGGCAGGCCGTGGGCTTCGCAAATTTCTTGTGTTGCAAGATACATGTCGGCTGCGCTGTCATCCTCGGGCAGGCCGCGCAATTTCCCAACGGCATATCTGTCGCCGAAAGCGGTGCCGTCTTCGATGGTCAGTTGATACAAGGACAGGTGGTCGACGGCCATGGACAAAGCTTGGGTCAGTTCAGCACGCCAAGCGGCCAAGGATTGGTGCTGGCGGGCGTAGATCAAGTCAAAGCTGACTCTGTCAAAGCAAGTTCTGGCGATATCAAACGCTGCCTGTGCTTCAGCGACCGTGTGGATTCGACCTAATCTGCGTAGGTCATCGTCATTCAGCGCCTGTACACCCATCGAGATCCGGTTGACCCCAGCGTCGCGATAGGCGGCGAACCGTCCGGCCTCGACTGATCCGGGATTGGCCTCAAGCGTGATTTCCATGTCATTGGCGGGCCGCCACAGGGCGCGGGCCTCGTCAATCACGGCGGCCACAGTGTCGGGGTCCATCAGAGATGGGGTGCCGCCGCCAAAGAAGATCGTGTTCAACACACGGTCAGGCGTTTCGATGGCCGAGCGGCGCAACTCGGTCAGATATGCCTCAAGCCATTGTTTTTGATTGATATTTCTGGAAACATGGCTGTTGAAATCGCAATAGGGGCATTTGGCCTCGCAAAAGGGCCAATGCACATACAGGCCAAAGCCCCCGTTGCGCCAATCATCCGCCAAAACAGCCCTTCACGAACATCTCAACCGCGCGGCCGCGATGGCTGATCTTGTTCTTTTCCCAGCGACCCATTTCGGCAAAGGTAATATCGTGACCGTCAGGGACAAACATCGGGTCATAACCGAACCCGTCTTTACCCCGGATTGGCCAGACCAGATGGCCCGGGGCAATGCCTTCGAACACTTCATCGTGGCCGTCGGGCCAGGCCAGTACCAGAGTGCATCGGAATTGAGCGGTGCGGGGGTGCGGGGCGTCTTTTGCTTCCAGCTCATCATGCGCGCGGGTCATTGCCATCAGGAAATCGCGGCCATTACCGGTTTCAGCCCAATCGGCGGTGTAAACACCAGGCGCGCCGTCCAACGCATCAATGGTAATCCCTGAATCGTCCGACAGGGCAGGCAGGCCGGTGGCCTTGGCGGCGGCATGGGCTTTGATTCGGGCGTTGCCAACGAAAGTATCCTCGGTCTCTTCCGGTTCAGGCAGGCTCATCTCAGCCGCGCCGATGACTGTCACGCCGAAGGGCTCAAGCAGATGCGCCATCTCCTCAAGCTTGCCTTTGTTATGCGTGGCGACCAGCAGCCTGTCACCGTCGAACTTGCGGGTCATGCGGTGGCGGCCTTTTGCGCGGCGGCCAGTTCACCGACGCCTTTTTCGGCCAGATCCATCAGCTGATCCATCTGCGCGCGGCTAAAGATGGAACCTTCAGCGCTCATCTGCACTTCGATCAGTTTGCCCGAGCCGGTCATGATGAAGTTGCCATCAACGCCTGCTTCGCTGTCTTCGGGGTAGTCCAGATCTAGAACCGGCTGACCCGCGTAGATGCCGCAGGACACAGCAGCGACGGGATCGACCAGCGGATCAGAAATTACATCACCCGCTTTCATCAGCTTGTTCACAGCCAGACGCAGCGCGACCCAGCCCCCGGTGATCGAAGCGCAGCGCGTGCCGCCATCGGCCTGGATCACGTCACAATCGACGGTGATCTGACGTTCGCCCAAAGCAACCCGGTCGACACCAGCGCGTAGCGCCCGGCCGATCAGGCGCTGGATTTCCACGGTGCGGCCACCTTGTTTGCCGCTTGCCGCCTCACGCCGCATCCGTGTGTTGGTTGCGCGGGGCAGCATCCCGTATTCCGCTGTCACCCAACCCAGGCCCGAGCCTTTGATGAAGGGCGGCACGCGGTCCTCGATCGTGGCGGTACACAGCACATGGGTATCGCCCATTTTAATCAGGCAGGAACCTTCGGCATGTTTGGTGAAACCTGTCTCGATGGAAACAGCGCGCATTTCGTCTAGATTACGTCCTGAGGGTCGCATGGAAAATCCTTTGTTTGCTGGGTTGGGGATACCGCCCCGTGGCGTTACGATGCAACCCCGATTGACCTTTCATTTGCCTGCGATTTAATGATGATCCAGCAGGGGACCGCCGATGAGCGAAGCGAGCAAAATTCTGAACGAGATGAACGACCGGTCGCGTGAGGTTTTCCGGCTGATCGTCGAAAGCTATTTGGATAGCGGAGAACCGGTGGGCAGCCGCACCCTGACCCGCACCTTGTCGGAAAAAGTCAGCGCCGCGACCGTGCGCAATGTGATGCAGGATCTGGAATTTCTGGGCCTGTTGGACAGCCCCCATGTCAGCGCGGGCCGGATTCCTACGCAGCAAGGACTGCGGATGTTTGTCGACGGGCTGCTTGAGGTCGGCGATCTGGGGGCGGATGATCGACAGAAATTGGATGAGACTTTAGGCTCTAACGCAGGCGATGTGGGCGGTATGCTGGATCGTGTGGGATCGGCTTTGTCACACGTGACACATGGCGCGTCGCTGGTTTTGACGCCAAAACACGAGGCCGAGATCAAGCATATCGAGTTTGTTTCCTTGGCGCATGACCGGGCGTTGGTGGTACTGGTGTTCTCGGATGGGCATGTCGAGAACCGGCTGTTAACGCCGCCGCCGGGGCAGACGCCCAGTTCGATGCGCGAGGCGGCAAATTTCCTGAATGCGCTTATCGAGGGGCGAACCCTCAGCGAAGTGCGCCGTCAGATGCTGTCGCAGATTGACGCACGTAAACAAGAGATCGACGTTCTGGCCCGCGAGATGGTGGAAAGCGGGATTGCGGCCTGGGACGGAGATGGCAGCGACTCGGCCCGTCTGATCGTGCGTGGGCGCGCGAATCTGCTGAATGAACCCGGTCAAACGGAAGAGCTGAATCGAATCCGCACCTTGTTTGATGACCTGGAACGTAAGCGCGATATTGCCGAATTCCTTGAATTGACCGAGGAAGGCGAGGGTGTACGCATTTTTATCGGCTCTGAGAACAAACTTTTCTCACTTTCGGGTTCCTCTTTGGTGGTGTCTCCATATATGAACGCTGATCGAAAGATAATCGGTGCGGTCGGGGTTATTGGACCCACACGACTCAACTATGGACGGATCGTGCCGATCGTGGATTATACGGCGCAACTGGTCGGCAAGCTTATTTCCGACCGGAGCTAGAGGGTAAGAGATGGCGGAACCCAAAAACGAAGATTTTCTGGACGATATCGCAACAGCCGAGGCAGAAGAGTTGGCCGAGGAGTTTGCTGAAATCAGTGAAGAGGCGCTGGAAATTGATGCCCTGCGCGCTGAGCGTGATGATTTCAAGGACAAGTTCATGCGCGCACTGGCTGATGCTGAAAACGCGCGCAAACGGGGCGACAAAGCGCGTCGGGATGCAGAGCAGTATGGCGGGTCCAAGCTGGCGCGCGATATGCTGCCGGTATATGACAACATGAAACGTGCGCTAGAGGCCGCAACCGACGAGCAGAAAGAGGTTGCTGCCGGTTTGATCGAAGGTGTCGAACTGACCATGCGCGCACTGACGAACGTGTTCCAGAAACACGGGATCGAGGTGATCACACCCGAAGTCGGCGACCGGTTTGATCCCAATCTTCACGAAGCCATGTTCGAGGCCCCTGTTCCGGGCACCAAGGCTGGCGATATCATTCAGGTCTCGGCTGAGGGGTTCATGCTGCACGACCGTTTGCTGCGTCCGGCGCAGGTGGGCGTTTCTTCAACACCTGCAAGCTGATTGACCTCTGCGAGGCCAAGCCTCCGGCGGAAGTATTTTTGAACAGAAGAAGGGGTGGTCAGGATTTGGCCACCTCTTTCAGTTTGTAGATCAGGTCGAGCGCTTCGCGGGGTGTCAGTTCATCGGGCAGGATGTCGTCCAGCATATTCGTGACTGGTGAGGTTTTTGGCGCGGGCGGCGGTGGGGGTGATGCGGCTGAGAATAGGGGGAGATCGTCGATCAACGCCTTTTGCTTGCCGCCTTCACGTTCAGTTTTTTCCAATTGGTCCAGCACGACGCGGGCGCGGTCGACCACGGATGCGGGAAGCCCGGCCAATTGCGCGACCTGCACGCCATAAGATCGGTCGGCGGCGCCTTTGTGGACTTCGTGCAGGAAGATGACTTCGCCTTCCCATTCTTTGACAGCGACAGTGGCGTTGTCGACGCTTTCGAGTTTTCCGGCCAAGGCGGTGAGTTCGTGGTAGTGGGTGGCAAACAGCGCGCGGCATTGGTTGGCGGCGTGCAGATGTTCCAGTGTGGCCCAAGCGATGGAGAGGCCGTCATAGGTGGCGGTGCCGCGCCCGATTTCGTCGAGGATCACCAGCGCGTGGTCGTCGGCCTGATTGAGGATTGCGGCTGTTTCCACCATTTCGACCATGAAAGTCGAACGCCCCCGCGCCAGATCGTCTGACGCTCCTACCCGGCTGAAAAGTTGGCTAACCAAGCCGACATGGGCCCGTTCGGCGGGAACGTAACTGCCCATTTGGGCCAGCAGGGCGATCAGGGCATTTTGGCGCAGGAAGGTTGATTTACCGGCCATGTTGGGACCAGTCAGTAGCCAGATCGCTGAACCCTGATCGGCGTTCAGGTCGCAGTCGTTGGCTATGAAGGCATCGCCTGATTGCTGGCGGAGCGCGTGTTCTACAACCGGGTGGCGACCCCCTTTAATGCCGAATGCACGCGAATTGTCGACCTGCGGACGGCACCAGTTTTCTTCGCGCGCCAGATTAGCGAGAGCTGTGGTCAGATCCAGTTCGGCCAACCCTCGGGCCGCTTGGTTGAGGCGGGCCGCGAGGGCCAGAATTTCGCTAGAAAGCCTTTGATAGAGCCGCTTTTCGATTTCCAAAGCCAGATTTCCGGCGTTCAGGATGCGGGTTTCGATCTCGGACAGTTCTACTGTGGTGAACCGGACTTGGTTCGCAGTGGTCTGACGATGGATGTAGGTTTCACTGAACGGTAGGTTCAGCATTTTTTCGGCATGAGTGGCCGTGGTTTCGATGAAGTAGCCCAGCACGTTGTTGTGCTTGATCTTCAACGATGTGATGCCCGTGTGCTCTGCGTATTTTTGCTGAAACCCGGCTATGACGGATCGACCTTCGTCGCGCAGCGTGCGCGCTTCGTCCAGTTCGGCGTCGAAACCGGGGGCGATGAAGCCACCATCGCGCGCAAGCAAGGGTGGTTCAGCAACAAGCGCCTCGTCCAGCAGGTTCAGTAGATCATCAAAGCCGACAAGGTTTTGTACTGCGGTCGCCAGCAGGACCGGAAGATCCTGACCTTCGCACAAATCAGCGATTGCCGACGCCTGTGTCAGCCCATTGCGAATGGCAGCCAGATCGCGGGGGCCTCCGCGCTCCAACGACAGGCGCGACAGGGCACGGTCCAAATCAGGGGTTTTGCGCAGGATCTCGCGCAAGTCCGAGGTGGTCAGGCTGTCTTCGGCGGCAAAACTTACCGCGTCCAACCGGGCGTGGATCACGTCCAGATTGCGGGACGGGCTGGACAGACGCTGTTCCAGCAGCCGGGCACCACCCGGGGTTACGGTACGGTCAACCACTGACAGCAGTGATCCGGCGCGCCCACCGGAGAGCGACCGGGTCAGTTCCAGATTCCGGCGCGTGGCGGCGTCGATCTGCACCACGCGGTACTCGGATTCCTTGAGCGGCGTTTGCAGCAGGGGCAGTTTGCCCTTTTGCGTGATCTCAAGATAGTCGACCAGCGCGCCCATGGCCGACACTTCGGCGCGCCCAAATGACCCGAACGCATCCAAAGCGCCCACGTGAAACAACCCGCAGATGCGTTTTTCCGCCGCAGTGCTGTCGAAACTGGCGCGTCCGATCGGGGTCAGCGAAATGCCCAGATCGCGGACGGTTTCATTTAACGCTTGCTCCATCCCGTCGCCCACGATCAGCTCGGACGGAGCAAGCCGCGCCAGTTCGGGGCTAAGCCTGATCGAGGTCAAAGGCATCACGTGGAACGCTCCGGTCGAAATATCGGCCCAGGCCAGCGCGGCTTCATCACGAACCTCGGCGTAGGCGGCCAGAAAATTGTGGCGACGGGCCTCTAGCAGGGCGTCCTCGGTCAGTGTGCCGGGCGTCACCAGACGCACAACATCCCGCCGAACCACTGATTTAGAGCCTCTTTTCTTGGCTTCGGCCGGGCTTTCCATCTGCTCGCACACAGCCACGCGAAAGCCTTTGCGGATCAGCGTCAGCAGATAGCCCTCGGCCGCATGAACGGGAACGCCGCACATGGGGATATCCTCGCCATTGTGCTTGCCGCGTTTGGTCAGGGCGATGTCCAGCGCCTCGGCGGCATTCACCGCGTCCTGGAAAAACATCTCGTAGAAATCACCCATGCGGTAGAACAGCAGGGCGTCTGAATGGGCCTCTTTGATCTCAAGATATTGCGCCATCATTGGCGTGACTGTGGACAAAAGCGGCCCCCTTTTGGCGTCTTCCGGTGGCGACCTTACAAATCCCCCAACCGCGACGAAAGGTGAAAACGTATTGTCGTTGAGGCGCAGCCCCGCCTGCGCTATGACGCAACAGCCCCGAATTCATGGAAACGACCGATAAGATGCCCAAAGCGAAGATCACCAAAGAAGAGGCGCTGGCCTTTCACCTGGACCCCACCCCCGGCAAGTGGGAGGTGCAGGCCACCGTTCCCATGACCACGCAGCGCGATCTGTCATTGGCCTATAGCCCTGGCGTGGCCGTTCCCTGTGAAGCTATCGCCGAAGCACCCGAGACTGCCTATGACTATACCAACAAGGGCAATCTGGTCGCCGTGATCTCGAACGGGACGGCTGTGCTGGGTCTCGGCAATCTGGGCGCGCTGGGCGGCAAGCCGGTGATGGAGGGCAAGGCCGTTCTGTTTAAGCGTTTTGCCGACGTGAACTCGATCGACATCGAACTGGACACTGAAGATCCGGATGAGTTCTGTCGCGCGGTCCGCCTGATGGGGCCAACATTTGGCGGCATCAACCTTGAAGACATCAAAGCGCCCGAGTGCTTCATCATTGAACAGCGCCTCAAGGAAGAGATGGATATCCCCGTCTTCCACGACGATCAGCATGGTACAGCGGTGATCTGTGCGGCGGGCTTGCTGAATGCGCTGCATATTTCGGGCAAGAAGATCGAAGACGTGAAGATTGTTCTGAACGGTGCCGGTGCGGCGGGGATCGCCTGTATCGAACTGCTTAAGTCAATGGGCGCGCGGCACGAGAACTGCATCGTGTGTGACACCAAGGGCGTGATCTATCAGGGTCGGACCGAAGGTATGAACCAGTGGAAATCGGCTCATGCGATCACGACCGAACTGCGCACGCTGGAAGAAGCCATGAAGGGCGCGGATGTGTTTCTGGGCGTGTCGGTCAAAGGGGCCGTGACGCAGGATATGGTTGCGTCGATGGCCGATAACCCGGTGATTTTCGCCATGGCCAACCCCGACCCCGAGATCACCCCGGAAGAGGCGCACGAAGTTCGTGTTGATGCCATTGTTGCCACCGGGCGCAGCGACTATCCGAACCAGGTGAACAATGTTCTGGGCTTTCCCTACCTGTTCCGCGGCGCGCTGGATATCCATGCCCGCGCCATCAATGATGAGATGAAGATCGCCTGTGCCCACGCGCTTGCCAACCTGGCGCGCGAGGATGTGCCGGATGAGGTTGCGATGGCCTATGGCAAATCGCTGACCTTTGGGCGCGACTATATCATCCCTACGCCGTTTGACCCGCGCTTGATCCACCGTATTCCACCTGCCGTCGCTAAGGCCGGTATGGATACCGGGGCCGCGCGACGTCCGATCATCGACATGGAGGCCTATGAGCTGAGCCTCAAGTCCCGCATGGACCCGACCGCCAGCATTCTGCGGGGCCTTAATGCGCGGGCGCGTCAGGCGCAAAGCCGGATGATCTTTGCCGAGGGCGACGATCCCCGCGTGCTGCGCGCGGCTGTCATCTATCAGCGTTCGGGCTTTGGCAAGGCGCTGGTTGTGGGGCGTGCCGATGACGTAAAGGCCAAGCTGGAAGAGGCCGGTCTGGGCGATGCCGTGCGTGAGCTTGAGGTGGTAAACGCTGCCAATACCGCGCATCTCGAGACCTACTCGAACTTCCTGTACGATCGGCTTCAGCGTAAGGGTTTCGACCGCAAGGACATTCACCGCCTTGCCGCGCGGGACCGTCACGTGTTTTCCTCGCTGATGCTTGCGCATGGGCATGGCGATGGTCTTGTGACCGGGGCCACGCGCAAGTCGGCGCATGTTCTGGACCGGATCAATCACGTGTTCGACGCGGACGCGGCGCATGGCGCGGCTGGTGTAACGGCGTTATTGCACAAGGGGCGGATCGTGTTGATCGGCGATACACTGGTTCATGAATGGCCTGACGAGAATGATCTGGCCAACATCGCTGAGCGCTCGGCCGCCGTTGCGCGCCACATGGGGCTCGAGCCGCGCGTGGCCTTCGTCAGCTTTTCGACATTCGGCTATCCGATGTCGGAGCGGGCTGAAAAAATGCACCGTGCGCCTGCGGTTCTGGACCAGCGTGGCGTTGACTTCGAATATGAGGGCGAGATGACCGTCGACGTAGCCCTGAATGTGGATCAACAGGCCAGCTATCCATTCCAGCGTCTGACAGGCCCGGCAAATATCCTGATCGTTCCCGCGCGCCATTCGGCGTCGATCTCGACCAAGCTGATGCAGGAAATGGGCGGTGCTACGGTCATCGGTCCGATCCTGTCAGGTGTCGACAAGCCGATTCAGATCTGCTCGACCGTTTCGACGGCGAATGACATCTTGAACATGGCTATCCTGGCGTCTTGTGACATTGGATAAGCGATGACGATCTGGAACCTCGGCTCGATCAACGCGGACATGATTTACGACGTACCGCACCTTCCCGGGCCGGGGGAGACGCTCTCGGCCAACCGTTTGGATCGTTTCCTGGGCGGCAAAGGCGCGAACATGTCCGTGGCTGCGGCCCGGGCCGGGGCGCAGGTGGCGCATGTTGGGGCCGTGGGGTCGGATGGGCGCTGGGCGTTGGATCGTTTGACGGAATATGGCGTGGACACACGCCATATCGCCCAGGTCGACGTGCCGACAGGTCACGCCATCATTGCCGTGGATGCCGAAGGTGAGAATAACATCATCCTGTTTCAGGGGGCGAACCACGCAATCTCGCAGGATCAGTTGGGGCAGGCGCTGTCTTCAGCTTCGCGCGGCGATTTGCTGGTGATGCAGAACGAAACCAATCTTCAGGTTGAGGCCGCGAAGATGGGTCGTGAGATGGGTTTGACTGTCTGCTATGCCGCAGCCCCGTTTCAGGCCGATGCGGTGCAGGCCGTGCTGCCCTATCTGGATTTCCTGATATTGAACGAAGTTGAGGCCGATCAACTGCGTCAAGCCACCGGTCAATCGGTCTCGGATTTGAAGGTCGAGCATGTAATTGTCACCTTGGGATCAAAAGGCGCGCGGTACCATCACCGCGCCGCGGCGTCGGATTTCCCGGCCTATAAAGTGCAGCCTGTGGATACGACCGGCGCGGGGGACACCTTTACCGGCTATGTTCTGGCCGGGATGGATCGCGGGATGCCGATCCCGCAGGCGATTTCCCAAGCAATCCGTGCCGCGGCCCTGATGGTCACGCGGCACGGTACAGCAGATGTCATCCCAGATTTGAAAGAGGTCCGGGACGCGAAGCTCGATTAGGATCCGGCAAATGGCGCGTCGCCGCCCCAAAGTTGTTTGACACGGGCGTCCCGGCCGCAGGCTTTGCGGTAAGCCTTGTATGCGCTGTGTTGGCGTTTGGGGCCAAACCGCGTGAGAACCAGCTTGGACCCTTTGTAATAATCCTGATGATATGCGTCGGCAGGATAGAACGTGCCAGCCTGCAGGATCGGCGTAACCACGGTCTGCCCCAGCGCACGTTGTGCATCTGCCTTGGCTTGTTCAGCAGACGCTTTTTCGCCTGCATTAGAGACAAAAATGGCGGTTCTATAACTATCCCCCCGATCACAGAACTGCCCTCCGGCATCGGTAGGGTCTACGGACCGGAAAAAGAGGTTCAACAGCGTTTCACGGGAAACGACCGATGGGTCAAAGGTGATCTGGACGGCTTCGTAATGACCGGTGCCCCCTTTGGAGACCTGATCATACGTAGGGCTTGCGGTTTTGCCGCCGGTAAATCCGGAAACTGCCCCTGTCACACCTTTCACGGATTCAAAGTCGGATTCGACACACCAGAAACACCCGCCGGCTACCGTCAGGGTTTCGGTTCCCGCGGCGGGTGCCGGGGTCGCTCGCAACAGAGCGGCAATTGCGATCAGAGTAAAAAGAAGCGTCGGTTTGACGTAGTCGAGATAAGCGATGCGGGTCATGGCAGGTCTCCTTCTGAGATTAAGCTGCCTTGTCTTTTTGCCCGACGCAATCACCTGACATCTTTTGTCACGCGCTGGTGAGAGGAGTTTATCCGAGCAACTGCCCCAGTTTCATCGCAACGCCCATATTTCCCGAAATCTTGAGCTTGCCCAAAGCCACTCCTGTCATCGGGTTCAGCTTGCCGGTCAGCAGTTTGGTCAGGTTCTTCTGCGAAATGCGGATGGTGCAGTCGGTTTCTCGATCGTGTGTGGTGGCCTGATTGTCGGACAGGACGATCACACCGTCATCGCCGCAATCGAACTTCAACGAGCCTTCGAAGCTTTTGCCAACCAGGTTTTTCTGAATGTCGTCCGCAATTGACTGCAACATGTTATCCCTCCTCGGTTGGCCTGTGCGTAAGGCTAAACCGGTTAGCCAGGCAAGGATGACCCCACGAGAACCATTGCTTACGACTCCTGCAAAAGCTGGACAGTGCGTTCGCACCGCTGACCGTCATAGAATGCGTCCAGAACAGCCAGAAATTCCGGCGGGGCATCGGGTACGGATGAGAACAGCGTCATGCAAGACCGCAACTTCTTGCCATCTATCCCGCCCAGAATGTCCGTGGCATCGCGGCCCTTGTGCAGCAGCATCAACTGCGCTGTTTCTATCAAGCGTTTGCGCAGTTCTGGGTGATCCAGATAGGCGGTCGCCTCGTCCAGATCTTCAATGCCGTAGAGCTGCGCCATGTCGGACCGGCCAAGCGCGGCCAGTTGCGGAAAGACGAACCACATCCAGTGGCTGGTTTTCTGCCCCTGCTTCAACTCGCGCAGGACGTCGGACCAAACCGTGTCCTGCGCTTCGATGAACAGATCAAGCTCATCACCGATGCCGTCGTCTTCGGTCACTTGGACAAACGCTTGTCGCGGGCTGCCAGCAGTTTAAGACGCAGGGCGTTCAACTGGATAAAGCCCGCCGCATCTGTCTGGTCATACGCACCCGCGTCTTCCTCGAAGGTGACGTGCGCCTCGGAGTAGAGCGAGTGATCCGACCAGCGGCCCACGGTCGAGGCCAGACCTTTGTACAGTTTCACCCGCACGGCGCCGGTTACGTGTTCCTGGCTCTTGTCGATGGCCGCTTGCAGCATTTCGCGTTCGGGCGAGTACCAGAAGCCGTTATAGATCAACTCAGCATATTGCGGCATCAACTGGTCTTTCAGGTGCATCGCGCCGCGGTCCATGGTGATGGATTCAATGCCACGGTGCGCTTCCAGCAGGATGGTGCCGCCGGGCGTTTCGTAGATACCGCGCGACTTCATGCCAACAAAACGGCCTTCGACCAGGTCCAGACGGCCAATGCCGTGCTTACCACCATATTCGTTCAGTTTGGTCAGGATGGTGGCCGGGCTCATCGCTTCGCCATTGATGCTGACTGCGTCGCCTTTTTCAAAGCCGATTTCGATGAACTCAGGCTCGTTCGGCGCATCTTCGGGGTGGACGGTGCGCTGATAGACGTAATCCGGTGCCATATCGGCGGGGTCTTCCAGAACCTTACCCTCGGACGAGGTATGCAGCAGGTTCGCATCGACCGAGAACGGAGCCTCACCGCGTTTGTCCTTGGCAATCGGAATCTGGTTCTGTTCGGCGAATTCCAACAGCTTGGTGCGGCTGGTCAAATCCCATTCCCGCCACGGCGCGATGACCTTGATGCCAGGGTTCAGAGCATAGGCTGCCAATTCGAAACGAACCTGGTCGTTGCCCTTGCCGGTTGCGCCGTGGGCCACGGCATCGGCACCGGTTTCAGCCGCGATCTCAACCAGACGTTTCGAGATCAGCGGGCGCGCAATGGACGTACCCAGCAGGTACAGACCTTCGTACTGCGCATTGGCGCGGAACATGGGGAAGACGAAATCGCGGACGAATTCCTCGCGGATATCTTCGATATAGATGTTCTCGGGCTTGATCCCCAGCAGTTCGGCCTTCTGGCGGGCAGGCTCCAGTTCCTCACCCTGACCCAGATCGGCGGTGAAGGTGACGACCTCACAGCCATACTCGGTCTGCAACCATTTCAGAATGATCGAGGTATCAAGGCCACCGGAATAGGCCAGAACAACTTTCTTGGGCGCGGACATCTGACTTCCCTTTATGCGTAGAACGATTGGCCCCTAACGGGTTTTGAAAGCGGGGGCAAGTTATCTGCGTTGACGCAGGCAGCGATTTCAGGTGAAACGGACGGATAGAGAACAAGGATTGGTTGAAAGGGCAGTTTTTACGATGTTGGGCTGGCAGATTTTTGTGCATTCCGTGCGAATGGTTTTTGGAAATATTAAGCAGGTTCTGCAAATTACCTTTGGGCCGGCACTTGCGGCAACCGCCGCCATCGTCGCGCTGTTTATGGTTCTGGATATACCCTGGGATCAGCTTGATCCGGAAAGCGGTACCTTGCCACCGGGAACGTCATACGGATCGCTGGTGTTCTTCGTCGCAAGCGTGGCCATCGTGGGAATAATCACGATGTTCTGGATCGCCGTGTCCTGGCATCGTTTTATCCTGCTGGAAGAATACCCCCACGGTATTTTCCCGACTTTCCGGTTTGACAGGATTCTCGCGTATTTTGGGCGCGTGTTGCTGTTGGGCCTGCTGATGGGCCTTGCCTTCTTGCCGCTAAGCATGGTTATGGCCGCGATGGGAGCTGGCGCACTGACTTTGGTGGTAATGGTCGCTTTCGCCTTTTTTCTGATCGTTGCATTCTATCGCCTTTCGATCATTCTGCCAGCGGCTGCGATTGGCCATCCAGTAACGCTTGGGGATGCGTGGAACAGCACACAAGGAATGGGCGGTGCAATCATCCTGCTTCTTATCGTGAACTTTCTGTTTCAGTTTCTGGTGCAGCTTGCGTTCACCGCGCTCGCGTTCATTCCCCTGCTGGGCATCTTGCTGACCCTGTTCTTCGGTACTTTGGTGTTGCCGCTGATCAATGTCAGTATTTTGACCACGATGTTCGGTGTGTTCATCGAAAAGCGTGAACTGACCTAGCCGCTCGTACACATATGTATTCCTTGCGCTTTCGGTGGTGATGCGGCAGTGAAACCGTCATGAGTGACTTCATGACCCGTGCCCGCGCCGCCGAACAGGAAATGCGATCGGTTTTTCCGCCGACGCCCTTGCAGCGGAATGCCCACCTGTCTGACCGCTATGGGGCTGATATCTGGCTCAAGCGTGAAGACCTAAGCCCGGTGCGGTCATATAAAATTCGCGGTGCGTTCAACGCCATGCGCAAGCAAAAGGGGCATGACCTTTTCGTCTGCGCCAGCGCAGGCAATCATGCGCAGGGTGTGGCGTTCATGTGCAAACACCTGAACGTGCGCGGTGTGATCTTCATGCCGGTGACAACGCCGCAGCAGAAAATTCAAAAAACCCGCATCTTCGGCGGCGACAATATCGAGGTTCATCTGTCCGGAGACTATTTCGATGATACTCTGGCAGCGGCGCAACAGTGGTGTGCGCAGCACGGCGGTTATTTTCTGTCACCCTTCGATGATGAGGACGTAATCGAGGGGCAGGCGTCCCTTGCGGTTGAGATCGAAGAGCAACTGGGCCGCGTCCCAGACCACGTCATCCTGCCGGTTGGGGGTGGAGGAATGTCATCAGGTGTGGCGACGTGGTTTGGCGATCGAACGCATTGCCTGTTTGTCGAGCCCAAAGGTGGGGCGTGCCTGCATGCGGCGATGGCGGCGGGTCACCCGGTTTCGCTGGACCACGTAGACAATTTCGTTGACGGCGCCGCGGTTGGTCGGATTGGTGCCAAGCCGTTTGAATTGCTCAAGTCACGCCATCTTTCGGATGTGTTGGTCCTGTCCGAAGATCGCATCTGTGCCACGATGATTGAAATGCTGAATGTCGAAGGCATTGTTCTGGAACCTGCGGGTGCTCTTGCGGTTGAGGCGGTTGCCGATGTGCAAAGCTTCATTCGCGGCAAGACCGTGGTTTGCGTCACCTCGGGCGGGAATTTCGATTTTGAGCGTCTGCCCGAAGTGAAAGAGCGGGCGCAGCGCTACTCGGGCGTGAAGAAGTACTTTATTCTGCGCTTGCCGCAGCGTCCCGGCGCGTTGAAGGAATTTCTGAATATCCTCGGCCCGGATGACGATATTGCCCGATTTGAGTATATGAAGAAATCCGCGCGCAATTTCGGCTCGGTCCTGATTGGTATCGAAACCCGGAAGCCCGAGAATTTTGCACGTCTTTTCGCGCATCTGGACGAAGCGGGGTTCACCTATACCGACATAACAGACGACGAAACGCTGGCGCAGTTTGTCATCTAAGTCAGGTTCTGCGCCTTTTCGGTCAGGAAACGGGCGCGAGCTTCTTCAAATGCGGTCAGAATTTCAGGCATGTTGACTTCGACCGCTTGGCCAGAGGCCGCCGACCGCTCACCGTCCTGGCACAGCCTTGAGAAGTGGTCAAACCCAAGGCTCAGGGCGCTGCCTTTGAGAAAATGCAGGTTTTGTTCCAAGTCTTTCCGCAACGTGTCCTGTTCCAGTCGGTCGATCGCTTCTTGCACTTCGTCCAGAAAGATCTGAACGACCTCGTCAAACTCGGCGCTGCCCACTTCGTTCCGCAACTGATTGACCCTGGACCAGTTGATCATGCCCGAAATCTCCAAAACAAAACCGCGACATGATTTTGGTAGCGTTGTACCGGTAAAGGGCAGGTTAAGCGACGCAAAAATCAACCTTCACCTGATGTTAAACAGCCGAAGCCTACGGTCTTTTTGCGCGGGGGGGTGCAGCTAGGGAGCAGAGGATTCGGGTGGCAGAGGTCAGTCAAGCAGAAGCCAGGTCAGAGTTGGATTTTGGAGTGATCCAGAAGGTGCTTGTCGTAGATGACAGCCGACTTCAGCGGCGCATACTTGTGGCCTCGCTCAAGAAATGGGGGTTTCAGGTTCTTGAGGCGGATAATGGCGCTGCCGCGCTGGAAATCTGCGCAAAGGAATCGCCGGACCTGGTCCTGAGCGATTGGGTCATGCCGGGGATGAGCGGCCTGGAATTCTGTCGGGCATTTCGGTCGTTGAATCGAGAGGTGTACAGCTATTTCATCCTGCTAACCTCCAAGAGCGAAAAGCAAGAGGTCGCGCGCGGGCTGGACGCCGGGGCAGACGACTTTCTGATTAAGCCGCTCGAGGCGGACGAACTGCGAGCCCGTATTTCAGCAGGCGCCCGAATTCTGGATATGCAGCGCGAGTTGTCCGAGAAAAATCGCCTGATTGAATCAGCGTTGGAAGACCTGAAGCTGGCGCATGACGCCATCGACAAAGACCTAATGCAGGCCCGCAAGATTCAGGAATCTCTGGTGCCGGAACTGACGCGCAGCTTCGGGAATTCCCGAGTCAGCCTGTTGCTGAAACCCTGCGGTCACATCGGCGGCGATCTTGTCGGCATGTTCTCACCCGGTGTGAACAGGTTGGGATTTTACAGCATTGACGTGTCGGGCCACGGCATCACCTCGGCCATGATGACAGCGCGGCTGGGCGGGTATCTGTCCAGCAAGCATTTCGACCAGAATGTAGCGATGGAAAAGCGGTTCGATAAATTCTATGCGCTGTTGCAGCCCGAGAAGGTCGCCGAGACCCGAAATTCCCGATTGATGGCGGATGCCGGGATCGAAGAATACTTTACCATGGTCTATGGGATCATCGACCTGCGCAACGGGCACTTGAAAATGGTGCAGGCGGGCCATCCCCACCCATTGGTGCTTCGTCAGGATGGAGGAACTGCGTTTCTGGGCGAAGGCGGGCTGCCGATCGGGTTGTTGCCGGACGTGCCTTTTCAGCGGATTGAAACCTATCTGAACCCCGGCGACAGGCTTCTTTTGTATTCCGACGGCTTTACGGAATGCACGATGGCGGATGGGCAATTGCTTGAAGAAGAAGGGCTGCGTCAAATGGCGATCAAATGCACCAAGGGTGCCGCAGGGTCCGATTTTCTTGATAACATCTTTCGAGACCTGACCCAAGCCATGGCCCCCGGCAGCAGCATGGATGACGATGTCTCGGCCGTATTTTTAGAATACGGAGGGCCCTAGAGCGTATCCAGATGCAAACTGGCGAAATGACGGTCGCCGCCATTGCCCAACATCTCAACCGCGTCTGCAGTATCCATCCACAACGCTTCGTGAAACGGTTCGGTCGGGGCGCCGATATTGCGGACGGGACGAGCGCGGTAGATCAGACAGACCTTTTCTGCCCATAAGTCATATTCCGGCATATAGGTGAACCGGCGAAATGCGCCGACACGACGTGGATTGGCCACCAGCCAGCCTGTTTCTTCGAAAACCTCTCGGTGAAGGGCCGTTATAGGCGATTCGCCGGGATCAATACCGCCGCCGGGCAATTGCAGATCAGGGCCGGGTTCCATCTGACAAGTCAGCAAAAGGTGCCGACCCCGGGGCAGCAACGCGTAAACGCCGACCCTTCGTATGTATTTACGACCCGCTTGTGGGGTTTCACCGAACCGTCTGATCATGTATTGCCCCTTACAACCCGAATTGTTCGACCTATATGCTGGCGGTATGCCAACCTGTGGCGTGTAAGGAAACCCCATGTCTCTTGGAACCAAAATCGCGTGGGACGATACCGTCCTGCCCTTTCAACTCGATGTATCGGACATGCGTGGCCGCGTGGCCCGTCTGGACGGGGTGCTGGATGGCATCCTGAAACAACACGACTATCCCGAAAAGGTCGAGGCTCTGGTCGCTGAGATGGCCCTGCTGACCGCGTTGATCGGTCAGACGGTGTCATTGCGCTGGAAGCTGTCCCTTCAGGTACAGTCCAAGGGCGCCGTTCGCATGATTGCCACCGATTACTATGCGCCCACCGAAGAAGGCGAACCGGCGCGCATTCGGGCTTATGCCAGCTTTGATCGGGACAGGCTGACCGATGCCAGCCCGTTCGATCAGGTGGGCGAAGGGTATTTTGCGATCATGATCGACCAGGGCGAAGGTACGCATCCCTATCAAGGGATCACTCCCTTGGCCGGCGGGTCGCTCAGCGCCTGTGCCGAAGCCTATTTTGCCCAGTCCGAGCAGTTGCCGACACGGTTCTCGCTGAGTTTTGGAAAATCGACCGAACCGGGCGTTGGCGAACATTGGCGCGCGGGCGGGATCATGCTGCAGCATATGCCCAAAGCCTCGCCGTTTGCGGCAACGGGCGAAGGCACCGGAGACATTCTGACCGCCAGCGATCTGGTCGATGGCGAGGAAGGTGAAAACTGGGGCCGCGTGAATATCCTGCTGGATACGGTCGAGGATCTGGAACTGATCGGCCCGTCAACCGCGCCGACCGACTTGCTGGTGCGCTTGTTTCATGAAGAACAGCCCCGCGTCTATGACGCTCAGCCGGTGCAATTCGGATGTACCTGCTCTGAGGATCGCGTGCGGCAGAGCCTGTCGATCTATTCGGCGAAGGACATTGAAAAGATGACGACGCCCGAGGGCAAAGTCACCGCAGACTGCCAGTTCTGCGGCGCGCATTACGTGCTGGATCCCGGCACCGTCGGTTTTGATGCTGACCGGCCCTGATCCGACAGACGTGCTGCGGGCGGCGCTGAGCCGCCCCGGCGACGGGTCAAGTGATTTTGACCTGAACCCCGACACTGTATTGCCGGAAGGTCGGAAGCTGCGCCCGGCGGGGGTTCTGGTTCCGGTTTCCGTTGTCGGAAACACTCCGCGTGTGATCCTGACCAAGCGTTCGTCAGCGCTTAAACATCATCCGGGTCAGATTGCCTTTCCGGGCGGCAAGCAGGACAAAGGTGACGCCGATGTCACGGCCACCGCCCTGCGTGAGGCGCAGGAGGAGATCGGTTTGCCTCCGGACCTGCCGGACATTCTGGGCCATTTGCCGACCCATGAGACAGTGACATCCTTCACGGTCACCCCGGTACTCGCCATTCTGCGGGACAGGTTTCAACCGGTACCGGAACCGGGCGAAGTGGATGAGGTGTTTTCGGTCCCGCTGGCGCATGTCCTTGATCCCGCAAACTACATTATTGAGTCGCGTCGCTGGCGGGGTCACAAACGGTATTATTTTACGGTGCCGTTCGGTCCCTATTATATCTGGGGCGCAACGGCCCGCATGCTACGGGGTCTGGCCGCGCGGGTGAGCGAATGACGCAAATTTCCGAAAGCTGGGTTTCCGATCCGGCGACACAAAAGGTTTGCGCGGTGTTGACGGACGGCGGGGCGCAGGCGCTGTTTGTCGGTGGCTGTGTGCGAAATGCGCTTTTGTGCGCGGCCGTGTCCGATATCGACATCGCTACGGACGCTCGCCCGCAGCAGGTTGTCGAGCTTGCGCAAAACGCGGGGCTGAAAGCGATCCCAACCGGGATTGATCATGGAACGATCACGGTGGTCTGTGATGGCGTCCCGCATGAGATCACCACCTTCCGCCGTGACATCGAAACTGATGGCCGCCGCGCGGTTGTGGCGTTCTCGGACAATATCCAAGAGGACGCGGCACGCCGGGACTTCACCATGAACGCACTTTATGCGCAGCCTGACGGGACGGTATTGGATCCGCTGAATGGCCTGCCGGATTTGCGGGCACGGCGGGTGCGCTTCATCGGAACCGCAGAACACCGCATCCGTGAAGATTACCTGCGGTCTTTGCGCTATTTTCGGTTCCACGCTTGGTATGGTGATGCAGAGGCTGGGTTTGACGCGGATGCTCTGGCGGCGATTGCGTCCAATTTGGACGGATTGTCGGATTTGTCCCGCGAACGTGTCGGGGCCGAGCTTTTGAAATTGCTGGGTGCCCCCGATCCTGCACCCTCTGTCGCGGCCATGCGCAGCGTCGGCGTTCTGGCGCAACTTGTGCCGGGTGCAGATGATCGGGCCCTTGCGCCACTGATTATGTTCGAGCAGCAGGCTGGCGCCGCACCAGATCCCATCCGGCGGCTCGCTGCGATTGCGACGCCCGAAATTGCAAAGACCCTGCGCCTGAGCAAGGCGCAGCTTCAGCGACTTACTCAGATGCGGGATGAGGCAAGCGGGAACGCGTCTACCGCAGAGCTTGGGTTCCGATATGGCGAGGAAAGCGGTCTGCACAAAGTGCTTCTGCGATGCGCCTTTTTCGAACAGCCCTGGTCCGAGGAGATGCGCACTGACCTTCACGCAGGGGCAAATGCCGAATTTCCGATCAGCGCATCTGACCTGATCCCCGAATTCACCGGCCCCGCGCTGGGCCAGAAACTGGCCGAGCTTGAGGCCCGCTGGATTGCTTCGGGTTTCGGGCTGACCCGCGACGATTTGCTGAGCGGCTGAGGCGTAGTCTCAAAAAGGGATGACAAGTCGCAGTCTTTGTGCTTACGTTCGCCTGTCACTTAAATGGAGGGATGCGAATGTATTACGGGATCTGGTTCGGCTAAAGCCGGGACACCTTGACCCGTTGGGTGGTGTTCTAGCGCCATCTTTCTTCGCATGACCAATTTTCTGCTCAATCGGAGCACTCTCCATGTTTCGCTTTTTCGAAAACCTCGTTGACCCTTTTGTCGCCTACAAGGAATCTGACACGCCGCCCACGCGGTTATGGCCGTTCATGCTGGAATACTCCAAGCCGTTCTATCGGGTATTCTTCTGGGCGGGGCTGATTTCAGTCATCGTAGCGGCAGTTGAGGTCGGGCTGATCTACTATATGGGTCGCGTAGTTGACCTGTTGACCGGACCACCGGCCGAGGTGTGGAAGGCCCATGGGACTGAACTGATCCTGATGGCCCTTTTTGTCCTTTTGCTGCGGCCTATGTTGCATGTCGTGGATGTGCTGTTGTTGAACAACACGATTCTGCCGAACTTTGGCACCCTTATCCGCTGGCGCGCGCATAAACATGTGCTGCGTCAGTCGGTGGGCTGGTTCGAGAATGACTTTGCGGGCCGCATCGCCAACCGGATCATGCAAACGCCCCCGGCAGCGGGCGAGGCGGTGTTTCAGGTCTTTGACGCGATCTCTTTCTCGCTGGCCTATTTGATCGGGGCGGCGGTGCTGCTTATGGTGGCTGATCCGCGCCTTTTGCTGCCACTGCTGGTCTGGTTTGTCCTGTATGGATTGCTGGTTCGTTGGACGGTTGCTCGGGTAGGTCCCGCGTCGCAGGCGGCGTCCGATGCGCGGTCTGCCGTGACGGGGCGGGTGGTCGACAGCTACACCAACATCCATTCGGTCAAGATGTTCGCCCATGACGCGCAGGAACTGGACTATGCCCGCGAAGCCATCGAGGAAACACGCCGAACCTTTCAGATCGAGATGCGGATCTTCACCATCATGGATGCGGTTTTGGTCACGCTGAACGGTCTGCTGATCGTTGGCGTTGTCGGATGGGCGATTGCCCTGTGGATGCAAGGCAGCGCCTCGGTCGGGGTGGTTGCGGCTGCTACCGCTTTGACTCTGCGGCTGAACGCGATGACTGGCTGGATCATGTGGGCGCTGACCAGCTTTTTCCGTCAGCTTGGTGTTGTGGCCGAGGGGATGCAGACGATTGCGCAACCCATTGATCTGTTGGATGTGCCCGGCGCCAAACCGTTGCAATTGTCCAATGGTCAGATCGACATTCGCGATCTGTCCCACCATTACGGGCGCAAGACCGGGGGTTTGGACCACATCAATCTGACCATTCAGCCGGGTGAAAAGATCGGTCTGATCGGGCGGTCCGGGGCCGGGAAATCGACCCTAGTAAAGCTGCTCTTGCGGTTTTACGACGTCGAGCAGGGTGCGATCCTGATCGACGGTCAGAACATCGCGCAGGTCACGCAGGACAGTTTGCGCAGTCATATCGGCATGGTGCAACAAGACAGCGCGCTGCTGCACCGCTCGGTCCGAGATAACATCCTCTATGGTCGTCCTGACGCGACCGAGGCTCAGATGATCGCCGCTGCCAAACAGGCCGAAGCGCATGAATTCATCCTTGATCTGCAAGACCCACAAGGGCGCACGGGCTATGACGCGCATGTGGGTGAGCGGGGCGTTAAACTGTCTGGCGGGCAACGTCAGCGGGTGACCTTGGCGCGTGTGATCCTGAAGGATGCGCCGATCCTGCTGTTGGATGAAGCGACATCTGCTCTAGATTCCGAGGTCGAAGCTTCGATACAGGAAACTCTTTACGGCATGATGCAAGGTAAAACCGTGATCGCCATTGCCCACCGGCTGAGTACCATTGCCCAGATGGACCGCATTCTGGTCATGGACGACGGAAGAATTGTAGAGCAAGGCGGCCATGCCGAGCTGTTGTCCCATGGTGGGCTTTACGCCCAGTTCTGGGCGCGGCAATCTGGGGGCTTCCTGAACCCGGAGGCCGCGGAATGAGGATCGCCGACCTCATAAATCCGTTCAAAAACATCGAAACGCCCCCGCCGCAAACACTCGGGGCGTTCATTCGCTGGTGCTTGTCCGGCGCGTGGCCCATGCTGTTTGTCGCGGCCTTCTTTTCCGCAACCGCTGGCGCGATGGAGGCCGGAACTGCCTGGATTCTGGGATTGGTGGTCGACATTGCAACCGCAGGCGGGCCCGAGAACTTTCTGACCGCTAGCAACATGTGGATGATACTCGGCGCAGTTGCCTTTTTCATGCTGTTGCGCCCGGCATTGTTCGGGTTGTCCTCACTGTCGAACAATTACATCGTAATGCCCAATATCACGCCGCTGGTTCTGGCCAAGCTGAACCGTTGGACATTGGGGCAGTCCGTCACCTATTTCGACGACGACTTCGCCGGGCGGATCGCCCAGAAGCAGATGCAAACTTCGAATGCGATGGCGTCGGTCGTGTCCGAGACCATCAGTGCGATCGTCTTTGCCCTCGCCTCGCTTGCGGGTTCATTCCTTTTGTTAGGGTCTATTCATCCGCTTGTCATGCTGCCCTTCACGGCTTGGCTCGCCGTTTATTTCCTGCTTATCCGCTGGTATCTGCCGCGCATCCGCAAACGCTCGGCCGCGCGGGCTGGGGCGCGGGCGATGGTGTCGGGGCAGGTGGTCGACACCATCACGAACATCAAGACCGTAAAGCTGTTTGCGCATTCTGCCTACGAAGATCAGGCTGCCCGCAATGCGATGGTCGACCTGCGGGAACGGTCGCTGGAGTTCGGCAGTCTTTCCGCTAGTTTCAGGTTCATTCTGATGACGCTGGCAGGTGTGCTGCCGGTTGTGCTGATGGGCGCAACGATCGGGTTGTGGCAGGCGGGAACTGCAACGGCAGGCGATATCGTTGCGGCGGGCGCAGTTTCGATCCGTATTGCCCAGATGACAGGCTGGGTCAGTTTCACGCTGATGGGCCTCTATGCGAATGTTGGTGAGATTGAGAATGGAATGATGACTCTCGCCAAACGGGACCGGATTGTGGACACAGCAAACGCGTCCGATCTGCAGGTGCAGGACGGTCGGATCGAGTTTGACCATGTCAGCTTTGCTTATGGGCGCGATGTCGGCGGTGTAAGCGATGTGAATATGACCGTATATCCGGGTGAGAAGTTGGGCATCGTCGGCGCATCCGGGGCAGGGAAGTCAACTTTGGTTTCCTTGTTATTGCGGCTCTATGACGGGGAAAAGGGCACAATTCGCATCGACGGTCAGGATGTTCGCCAAGTGACACAGGACAGCTTGCGCAGGCATATCGGGATGGTCACGCAGGAAACTGCGATGTTCAACCGCTCGGCGCGTGAAAACATCCTGTATGGCCGTCCTGATGCCACAGAAGCCGAGATGATCGCCGCGGCACAAAAGGCAGAGGCGCACGAATTTATCCTTGGCTTGCAGGACGCCCACGGTCGCACAGGATATGATGCCCATCTGGGTGAGCGTGGCGTAAAACTCAGCGGGGGACAGCGCCAGCGGATCGCCCTGGCGCGTGCGATCCTGAAAGACGCGCCGATCCTTGTATTGGATGAGGCGACATCTGCGCTGGATTCCGAGGTAGAAGCCTCGATCCAAGCCGCCCTGCACCGCGTGATGCGGGGCAAGACCGTCCTTGCGATTGCACACCGGCTTTCCACGCTGCGAGAGATGGACCGGATCATCGTGCTGGATCAGGGGCGCATTGTCGAATCCGGCACTCATGACGTTCTGCTGGAACAGGGCGGCCTTTATGCACGATTCTGGCATCGTCAGTCTGGTGGCTTCATTCAAGCAGAGGCTGCGGAATAGCTTTTAGCTGATTGGCTCGAGTGGTCCGGCGGCGTTTTTATGTTCAACCCGACCGTGACGGTGTCAAAGGGGTTTTGTTGCGGGCAAAGCCCCGGTATCAGGCGGATCATGACGCAGACATTCACCATAACGCGCCTTGGTCATCAGGGGGATGGCATTGCCGAAGGCCCCGTTTTTGCACCGCGCACCTTGCCGGGAGAAGCCGTCAGCGGCACCGTTGTCGGGCAGCTTTTGACCGAGGTCCGGGTCGAAACCCCCTCGGATCAAAGGGTCAAGGCGCCGTGCCGCCACTACAAGTCTTGTGGTGGATGCCAACTGCAACATGCATCAGACGCATTTGTCGCCGACTGGAAGGTCGAAATTGTGCGCAAGGCGCTGGATGCGCAAGGGATCGAAGCGGACATGCGCCCGATCCATACCTCACCCGAACGGTCCCGGCGTCGGGCAACCGTTGCTGTGCGGCGCACGAAAAAGGGCACTTTGGCTGGGTTCCATGGCCGCGCATCCGATACGATTTCCGAAATCCCGGATTGCCATTTGCTGCATCCCGACCTGATCGCCGCGATCCCGGTGGCCGAGGCGTTGGCCCTGCTGGGGGGCAGCCGAAAAGGGGTTCTGGCCGTGACGCTGACCCTGTCCGAGGGTGGTCTGGACGTGGCAGTCAAAGGCGGCAAGCCATTGGACGGCCCGCTTGAGCTGGCCCTTGCGCAGGCGACCGAACACCATGGTCTTGCACGGCTCAGTTGGGATGACGAGGTTATCGCCACGCGGCAGCAGCCGGTTCAACGCCTTGGGACGGCCGAAGTCGTACCTCCGCCCGGCGCGTTTCTGCAGGCCACCAAGGACGGTGAACAGGCTCTATTACAGGCTGTTTTGCAGGTAACCGAGGGGGCAAAGCGCGTTGTCGACCTATTCGCAGGCAGTGGTACCTTTTCGCTTCCACTGGCGCAGACCGCCGAAGTTCACGCAGTGGAGGGCGAGGCTGACATGACCGCCGCGCTGGATCAGGGGTGGCGCAAGGCCAAAGGGCTGAAACGAGTAACGACCGAGGCGCGCGATCTGTTCCGCCGACCCTTGATGCCGGATGAACTCAGGCATTTTGACGCGATCGTGCTGGACCCGCCGCGCGCAGGGGCCGAGGCGCAGGTATCCGAGCTGGCGCAGGCAAAACGCCCAGTGATTGCTTATGTCTCTTGCAACCCGGTTACATTCGCCCGTGACGCAAAAACGCTGGTTAACGCGGGTTACACCCTTGAATGGGTACAAGTGGTTGACCAGTTTCGGTGGTCGTCACATGTCGAACTTGCCGCCCGCTTTACTCTGAACTCATAACCCTGACAGGAGAGCACCCGAATGGGGATCACCCAACGCCTGCAGACAATCATCGACGCCCCGGCTTTTGGCCATTTCATCACCGGAGTCATCCTGTTCAATGCGGTCCTGCTGGGGATGGAGACATCTCCGACCTTGATGGAACTGGCAGGCTCGGTGATCGTGACATTGGATCAGTTATGTCTGGCCATCTTTGTTGCCGAAATCTCGATGAAGCTGATTGCAACGGGGCGGAATTTTTTCAAGAACGGGTGGAACAACTTTGATTTCCTGATTGTGGGCATCGCCCTTGTGCCCAGTGCGGGCAGCCTGTCGGTTTTGCGGGCGCTGCGTATTCTCAGGGTGCTGCGCGTGATTTCGGTTGCGCCCCGTTTGCGCCGGGTGGTCGAAGGGTTCATTTCAGCCTTGCCGGGCATGGCCAGTGTGTTCCTTCTGATGGCGATCCTGTTTTATATTGGCGCGGTGATTTCGACCAAGCTGTTCTCGGAGTCTTTCCCGGACTGGTTCGGCGATCTTGGCCTGTCAGCCTATACGCTATTCCAGATCATGACGCTGGAAAGCTGGTCGATGGGCATCGTGCGCCCGGTTATGCAGGTTTATCCCTATGCGTGGGTTTTCTTTGTGCCATTCATCATGGTCACGACCTTTGCCGTTGTGAACTTGCTGGTGGGTTTGATCGTGAACTCGATGCAAGATGCCCACCACGCCGAGGATGAGGTAAAGACCGATGCCTATCGCGATGAGGTGCTAGAGCGCCTTGAATCCATCGAACGTCGCTTAATTGAGCAGTCGAACATCAAAAAGTGATTTCAGTTTTTCGGATTTCTGGCATAATCCTGAAAAAAACAAAACGGCAGGCAGTGAAACATGGATCGTCGAGCATTTGGATTGGGTGCTATGGCAACGCTGGGCCTTTCGGCCTGCGCCTCGGCAAACCCCAGATTTCTGACATATGATGGGCCCGAAGTGACATCTTTGGTCATCAACAAAAGTGCGCGGAAGATGTATCTTCTGCACAACGAACACGTTCTAAAAGAATACAAGGTGGATCTGGGTTTTGCGCCCGCGGGGACCAAGACCAAACGCGGTGATGGTCGCACGCCCGAAGGCACATACCTGATCGACCGCCGCAATCCCAACAGCAGTTATCACCTGTCCCTCGGGATTTCTTACCCAAACTCGGATGACGTTGCACAGGCAAAGGCAGCAGGCGTTGATCCCGGTGGCGATATCTTTATCCACGGCCAGCCCAACAAGCGATCTGAACGCAAACGCGCGAAAAAGACGCCGGATTGGACGGCCGGATGCATTGCGGTCAAGAATGAAGAGATTGAAGAAATCTACGCAATGGTGAACCGCGGTACGCTGATCACTCTGCGCCCTTAACAGGTTTCCACGCACCAAATCCGAATTGCATATAGTCGCGCTGGTAGGCATCTGCCGCCAGCGTTTCGAGCGCTTCGTCGTAGATCTCGCCCAGCGTGTAAGGGCTGTCAGGGTCGGTTATTGTTGGCACCAGCGGAGTTTCGTGCCCCAGCGACCGGGCCAGATTGGGAAGGGCTGATGCCAGTTCTTCTTCCCTCAGGATCACATCGGGCAGGGCAAATGACGCCATTCCTTCCAACACCTGCGCTTGACTGCACCACATTCCGTCAACGCGAACCGGCGTTTGACCCGCAAGGTTCTGGCGCAGAAACTGCAAGAAAGCGGAAAATGCCTCTAGGTGTTGGTCGATAGGGTAGTTGTCTTTGCGCAATTGGCCTGGAATGGGAATTTTGAACCGATTGCGCAGCATATTGCGGATCTTCAGATAAGAACCCGGTCCGGTGCTTAGGATTTTAGAACAAAAAACGGAATGCGCACGGGCCAACGGATGGCGCAGCACGGTGAACTTCCGGTGACCGGGATGGGAAACCATCCACCTCCGTGCCTGCTTTCGGTTCTGGTCGGTGATCAGGGCATCCATTTCCACCCCATCCAGATCAGCCAGCCATTGCGAAACCTGTGCCTCGACCCCTCCGCGCACAGGCAGGTACATCAGTGGTGTGTTCGGCGTGGCCACGTAGTTGGCTACTGCCGGACCACGCTGGGGTTCAAAATTGGGGGTGCGATACAGATTGAACCTGTCGACTTGGGACAAGTCACGCTCAAGCTGATCCGGGTTTGTGACCTTGGACTGGGTCGCCTCGGGGTTTTGAGGTTTCAGCGTGTCATCAAGTTCCGTAAGCCGCCCGGCAACACCCAGCCATTCTGCCAGACCATTCAGCGATTCCAGCCGATTTAAATCGTCATACGCGATGTAGAATGGGGTCTGACCCGAGTCTTGCAGGTGATGAAGCAGCAAAAGTTGGAAATTCTGCTGTTGGTCCAGGTATTTCTGAAACTCGACCACGTCGAATTCAATACGAGCCTCACGCCTGCGTTTCACGTTTTTTAGCTGCCACTGCTTGGTTTCCCGCGCAATTTGCAACGATATGAAACTGTCCAAGGGGTTTCGCGTCAGGATAATCTTGGCGCAGCGGGGATCGCTTAGAACAGGCTCTAACACGCGTGGATCGTGGCCATCAAAAAAGCGGAAACCATTCAGGCCACAAGGCGCCTCGCGGATCGCGTCCAGCAGGTCGGTCGGATTCTGGTCCCGCTGCTCAATCGAAATGCCCAGCAGTTCTTCGGTTTTCAATCGCCCTATGAAATGCGGGTTGAACGCCTCGCCGTGGCTGGTGACCCCGTCCAATGCGTCCAGGTTGGCCTCCAGCAGGTTCGAGCCCGTGCGCATGGCGGCAAGAATAACGAAATAGTCGAATTTTTGGCTCATATCCGGTTATCGCACCAAATAAGGTTTTGGATATGGCCTGACCTGTTTTCCGAACACGTCGTCTGACGGAAAGTCGCCCATCATGTAGGGATGCATCCCCTGGTTCTTGAGGTTTTGCAGGAATTGGCCAAATCCCGAAAGGTCAACCATGGTCGGGGTCTGTGTGAGATGGCTTTGGTTTTGAATGCCTATTTCCCCGACCACCGCCTGAAGTGGTTCCATCGGTGTTTCAACAAATTCCGCAAGAGACCACGTTCGAACCCGTGCCTTAGTCCAGACCGAGTTCAAAACCTCAAGCTGTTTGGTTTCGATCTGCTGAAGCCGGGCGGCCTCGTTGCGAATATCCGAGAAATTCAGGTTGGACCGAAACAGCGGGATGGCCCACGCACCAGTGATCACTGAGACTTGGGCATTCTTATCACGCGCCAGAAACCAGTTGATCTTTTGCGTATCACGCGGCCCGAACTGAAAACATTGCCGCTCGCCTCGGGTATTCCAGACAAGGTTGGATAGAAAGGCGGTCGGGTTATAGTCCCGCAATTTCGCACAATCGCTCAACGCGCCGTTTATGATGGTTTCTCCGCCCGAGAACTCTGCCCGGCTGGGTGCGAAAAGGTGGCCGTGCACGCGCCCGCCTGTTGTTTCAGTCAGCCAAGGCTCAAAATCCTCGAACAGTTCAGCAAAGCCCTGAAAGACGGAATATGGGAAACAGGTCAGGCCATTCTCGCTGCCATGACGGGGAAAGCGGCTTTGCATATACAGCCCGTCCCGTCCCCGTGTGCGGCGCTCGACCGCCTTTGAGAATACGCGGTCGATCTTCCCCGGATTGGGTTCTGCTGGTTTCATTGTGCCAGCCTGATCGGCGAGAAAGGACTGATACAGTCGATCCGCGTCGCGCCAGACCTTACGGGCCACAAAGCAATCAGACCTGCGCAAAAGCTGCAGGTGGTCGTCGTAGAAGATATGCGGGCGCCCCTGATAGTCGAATTTGGACAGGGTGAGTGACCGACTTTCGATTTGGATCGAATAAAGGCGCGCCAATGTCTGAAAATAGCTTTCGTCGGGTATCCAGACCCGGCGAAAATACCGATCATACACCTTGCGCTTGGGGTCCTGCAAAATGGCGGACAGCGTCTGACGGGTCAGGCACCACCATTGGCTGCCCATGTGTGGCACCAATCCTTTGGGAATGCGGCGCCGCATCCCAAGCGCTCGTTGCAGCCGGACGTACAGATCGAACAGCTTGCGGTGCTTGCGCCACGAGAACGGAAACCTCAGCGTGAACCTTTCCTGATCCAGCCCTCCGATGGTCCAGCTAACATCGGCAGTGGTTGCGCTTTCGATGAAATCCACACGCGGACGTTCCGCAAGATAGTCGACAAGTTCGGAAACGGGACGCAGTGGAAGGCAGGCACCCGACGACAAGTAAACGTGGTGAACATCCGGGAACGCGTCCAGCATCAGTTCGGCCGCGGATTGCGAGGCTGCCACGATGCTCCACCCACCCCACTGGCACGTGTGTCGCTCGGAAAATCGGATGAGCGGCGTGTCCGCACAGGATGTGGCCAGATCGGAATATGCCTTGTCCGAGACTTTTTGATCGACGTGAATGACAACAGGACACCCGGCGGTGGCCCAATGGCGCGCAACCTGCTCGACCCGGTGCAGCGCAGAATGAACTAGCATGACGATGCCAAGTTTGCTCATGCCCAGTTTCCTTTGGACATGAGCCCCAGAATTTCGAGCTGCCGCCAGTTGATGTATTTCTCGGACCAGTCGCACCAAAAGACGGGCTGGTCGTCCAACCCTTGGGCATAGGCGCGGTATTCCCCCGATCTTCGATAGTGTTGGCCGCGCTCCATTTCTTCGCGGGCCTTATCTCCCAAAGTGTCGATCAGCTTGGCATGCAGCAGCGCCCCGCTGGTCTTTTCGCCGCCCCATTCGTCATAAACTTGGTTCAGGCCGCGCGGCAGCAGAGAGTGGGTCGAACTGACATAAACATAGCGCCGGTCCCACTTGACCAGCGGTATCTTGTTCAGCGCGGGGGCTTTGGATGGGTTGTTCCGGAAAAACACCCGCGCGCGTGGGCCGCCCTGAATCCACAGGTTTCCGTAGTCGTGGTTCTTTGTGATCATGTAGTTGCCCGAGTCGAACCAGCGGGCGATTTCGAACGGGTCCTGACCCTCAGTGTAGGGTTCGGCTTCAACAGGGCCACGCGGGTACATGTCGATCAGCATCGTGCCAAAACTGCGTACGGCGCATCCGTCCAGCCAATCGGTCAATGCCCGCACCGGGCGGGTGTCGCAGAACGGGTAAATAAAGAACTCATCCGGGTCGACTGTCAGAACCCAATGACCATGCGCGTATTTGCGCAGCAGGTAATTCGACCAGTCGATGCCGAACGTAGCCCGCTTATAGCTTGCATCAGCCCGCCAGACTGAAACATCCGGTTGATCGGCTAGAAATGCGCCGGTTCCGTCATCACTGTCATTGTCGACGAACAAAAAGTGATTGACCCCCAGACGGCGGTAATATTCCAGAAAGAATGGCAGGCGAATTTTTTCGTTTCGCACGACGCTCACCAACAGGACATCACGCCGTTTGATATTCTGTGTTTTCGTCGAAACGGCCGTAAGATCACGCCGTTTTCTAAGGCAGCGCAAAATACGGCGCTTGCGCCGCAATCTCATTCGGTAAGAATCCAACAGGCTCACGTGACTGCCCTACCTTTTGATTTACGCGAGCATACCCGGGGCCTGGATCAGCCAGAGTGGTGCCGGGTCATTATCGGGTTATGCCACTTTTCCATCTATCGAGGCAACGCATTTACAAGCCGTTAGCCGAAGAGGCCGAATTTTCAATCAATATTGCCCATCAGCCCAAGCTGCTGCAGTTGCCTCCAGCCTGTGTAACGCTCTGACTGAGGTGTCCACATTAAGGGGCGATTAATTATCCCGTCATAATAGTCCGCGAACTGATCGGGGTTATGGAAATGCTGCCGCCGGGTTTTTTCGACCTTCGATTTCTCGATCACCTCGGGCAGAAACTTGGTGTGCAGTAATACGCCCGACGGTCTGCTGTCATCTGGGCCGTCATAGGCCGCGTTCAATTTTCGCGGTAAGGCCGAATGGCACGAATTTACGTAAGCATACCGCCGGGACCACCGAACCAGAGGAAGCTTGTTCAACGTCGGGGACTGCCGCGGCGTGTCGGCAAAGAACATTCGTTCGCGCGCGCCGCCCTGTATCCATAGATTTCCCAAGGGAGATTGCCGTTTTGCGCGGTAAGGACCGGGGTCAAACCAGCTCAGAACTGCAGTTGGGTCAGTGTCGGGTTCATAGCCCTGAACCCCCAGCTGGTCCTTGGGATAAAGGTCCAGCATCAGCGCGCCAAACGCGTCGCGACCCTGTTGGTCCAGAAGGGACGTCAGATCATGAAGGGATTGCGTATCATGCTCTGGGTAGATCAGCAGCTCATCGGCATCCACCATTAGCGTCCAGTGCTCGTGCCCATGCCGCATCTGTAACCAGGTCAGCCAGTCCAGCCCGTACCGCGCATCGCGATAGCTGGCATGCGTCTGCCACAGCGACACGTCCGGCTGGTCACAAAGAAACACGACCGACCCGTCCTCGCTGCCGTTATCCACAATCAGAAAGTGATCCACACCCAAGGCCCGATAGTGCCGCAGAAACCAGGGCAGGCGGGTAATTTCGCTCCGAAGGGTCGTAAAGGCCAGAATGTCGCCCGGTTTGATCGCGCGGGTTCGATCCAATAGCGGAGTCAACTGGCGGCGGCTGCGAAATGATCTCCACAACAGCCGCCGTCGTTTCAGGCGCAGCCGGTACTTCTGCACCCATGAAAGGGGCGGCAGAATATCCTCGGTACCGGTCACAGGGGGCTCATTTCTCGTAATGGCCGTTTTGATGCCAGCGCCACGCATCGGCAATCATCGTCTCTAACGTAGATCTATTCGGCGCCCAGCCTAGTTCGTCACCGGCGCGCACCGACCCTGAGACCAGCTTGGTGCAGTCCCCGGCCCGGCGCGGTCCGATGGAATAGGGCACGTCGCGATTGGTGACGGACTTGGAATGTCCGATAACCTCCATCACGGAAAATCCGCTGCCTGTCCCAAGGTTGAACACGCGGCTGCCCTTGTCCTGTTCCAGCCAGTTCAGACCCAGAACATGCGCATCGACCAGATCGCAGACATGGACATAGTCGCGGATGCAGGTTCCGTCCGGTGTGTCATAGTCGGTGCCAAACACCGTCAGGCCGTCGCGCTTGCCGTCGATGGCATCCAGCATCAGCGGGATCAGATGAGTTTCAGGGCGGTGGAATTCGCCCACCTCACCGTCAGGGTCCGCGCCTGCAACGTTGAAATACCGGAAAATCACGTGGTTCAGACCATGCGCTGCCTGAAAGTCGCGCAGAATATCTTCGATCGCCCGTTTGGATGCACCATATGCGTTAAGCGGTTCCTGCGGCGTGTTTTCGTCCAGCACGACATTGTCGTGTTCGCCATAAGTGGCGCAGGTCGATGAGAACACGAAGTTCAGGCACCCGGCGGCAACGGCGGCCTCGATCAGAGACAGCGATCCGGTGACATTGTTGGTCCAGTATTTGCCCGGTTCCGACATCGCCTCACCCACCTGGTTGAGGGCCGCGAAATGCATCACGGCGGCGGGCTGGTATTTGGCGAAAACCTCGTCTAGCCGGGCGCGGTCCAATAGGTCGCCTTGTTCAAAGGGGCCAAATTTCACAGCGTCCTGCCAACCGGTAATCAGGTTGTCAAAGGTCACAGGCGTGTATCCTGCTTGTGACAACGCTTTGCAGGCATGCGACCCGATGTAGCCGGCACCGCCGGTCACAAGAATATTAGTCATTCAAAAGTCCAATTTGTCTTGCCGCCCAAAAGGGTCGGTTACTTGTGATAAACACTGCGGTCAGTCCAGCCCCATGGCGGCCATCATCTGTTCCAGTTTCGGCACGTCCTGCGGGTTGTTCAGTTCCCAGAACTGACGACCCTTGGCTTCAACCTCGACGCAAAGAACCTTGCGCCCGTTTTCCATGAAGCGCAGTTGTTCCAGACCTTCCAACTGTTCCAGCGGGCCAACGGGCCATGTGGGGTAAGCAGCCAGAGCATCGGGACGATAGGCATAAACGCCGACGTGGTGAAAAACTGGGGTGTCGTCCGCCGATGCATAGGTCTGGGCGGTATAGGGAACCACTTCTTTCGAAAAATACATGGCGCTGTGATCTGCGGCGAAGACGGCGGTCGTGCCGCCGACGCGCCCGTGCTTGCGATCGTTCAGAAGGCTGTTCAGCGCATCACCGTCGCAGCGCAGAACCGGTGTGGCGACGCCTGCATCTGGTGCGTCGCGCAGCCCTGCGATCAGGTCTTCGACGAACCAATGCGGGGTCAGCGGTGCGTCGCCCTGTAGGTTGACCACGATGTCATAGCCCATGCCCAGATTGGCGTGGGTTTCTGCACAGCGTTCGGTGCCATTTCCACAAGATTCCGAGGTCATGACAACTTCGGCCCCGAATTCTTCGGCCGCGTCACGGATGCGGTCGTCATCGGTGGCGACAACCACCTTGTCCACACCGGATACGGAACAGGCCGCGCGCCATGACCGTTCAATCAGGGTCATTGCTTTGCCACTTGCTCCGGTCAGGGGAACCAGGGGTTTGCCCGGATAGCGGGTCGAGGCATAGCGGGCGGGAATGGCGATCAGAACGGACATCAGGCCTCCTTCAGGTCAACACCCGGAGCGTAGGCGATGAAGAACGGGTTTGCATAGCCGTCCTTGCCATAGGTCAGAGGTGTATGGTCGTCAAAGCGAACCACATTACCGCCAGCGCCTGCCAGAACGGCGTGACCTGCGGCTGTGTCCCACTCCATCGTGCGGCCGACGCGGGGGTACAGATCGGCCTCACCCGTTGCCACCAGACAAAATTTCAGCGATGAGCCGGCGCTTTTGCTGTCCTGCACCTGATACTTATTGATGTAATCCTCGGTCGCCTGATCCCGGTGTGATTTCGAAGCCACGATCAAAAGTGCGGAATTGTCCGGTTTAGAGACTGAGATCGAGGTCGTTTCGCCGATATTGTCCTTATCGAGCGCGCCGGTTTCCTCAACCGATTGTCCGTCGGGTTGCGTGTAAAACATGCGTCCTTTGGCAGGGGCATAGACCACACCTCGGGTCGGCGTGCCATTTTCAACAAGTGCGATGTTCACGGTGAAATCGCCGCGGCGGTTGATGAATTCCTTGGTCCCGTCCAGTGGGTCGACGATCAGGAACGTGTCGCCTTTTTCCGAGTGCGAGTCTGCCTGTTCCTCGGTCACCAGCAGAATATCCGGGAAAGCGTCGCGCAAACCCGCCGAGATCAGGGCGTCTGCGGCCTCATCAGCTTCGGTCACTGGGCTGGAGTCGGATTTGACCTTCACGTCGAAATCATCCGAATTATAGATTTCCATGATCTTGTCGCCAGCTTCCAAAGCCAATCGGCGGATGACGGGGATAAGGGCGTCGTACGTCACAAAAATGCTCCGTTCCTGTGATTTGTTGATTGAATATTCTGTCGGCCTTATGATGTGCCAGTTACGGATCGGCAAGAATTTCGTGACAGTTTACAGGCGATTGGGCAGGAAACGACGCACGCGTGTTTTATTTTAAGCGAAATCAGACCCTTTTGGGTGGCGCGTTCACAACGGCTGAACTGGTGTTTCACGCCGTCGTGCGCAACATCCGCGCGGGTCATTCCAACGCAATTATCGCAATTGTGAAGAATGTCATTCAGGTTCTGGCACTGCTCACTGTCTTTTACCTGATAATGTCCTTTCTTGGGACCCGCGTTGCGAAGGTTCGGGGTGAGTTCATTTTGTTTCTGCTGTCGGGTATCTTTCTGTTCCTCACACATGTCAAAGCGGTTGGTGCAGTGTCCGGTGTTGGTACCGGCGACAACCCGATGATGCTGCATTCGCCGATGAACATGATGGTGGTTCTGTTGGCTGCCGCGTTTGGAACGCTTTATACGCAGTTGGTATCCATTTTCGTGATCCTGTTCGGTTACATAGTCGTCGTTGCCCCGTTGGAAGTTCAAGATCCAGGCGGTGCGTTCTACATGCTGATATTGGCCTGGTTCACGGGGTGCGCTGTAGGTGTGGTGTTCATGGCCCTGAAGCCGTGGTTTCCAACGACTTCGACGATTCTGAGCACGATTTATCGCAGATTGAACATGGTCTTTTCGGGAAAGATGTTCGTGGCAAACGCGCTGGGCGGTTTCATGTTAACGATGTTTGCGTGGAACCCGTTGTTTCATATCATCGACCAGTGCCGCGGATTTGTGTTTCGGAACTATTTTCCGCGCAACACCAACTGGGAATATCCAATCTGGGTTGGCTTGACGCTGTTGCTGATTGGTCTGTTGGGAATTTTCTACACGCGCCAGCAAATCTCGCAGAGCTGGAACGCGCGCCGCTAACTGGCTACGCGCAGGGTCAGATTGATCCTTCCGCCTTTCGGCAACAGCTTGGATGACCCGAACCGGATGCGATCCACGCCGTGATAGGTCAGGCGCGCAGGGCCACCCATAATCACGACATCGCCCGAGTTGAGCCAGATTGACTCGGTCTTGCCGCCTCGGGCGCTGTTGCCAATGCGGAACAAGGCGTCATCACCAAGCGAAATTGAGAGAACCGGCCAGGAAAAATCTGCTTCGTCCTTGTCCTGATGCAGCCCCATTCGGGCATTTTCGCCGTAATAGTTGATCAGGCAGCAATCCGGGTCACGTTCCGCGCTGGCCAGATCGCGCCAGACTGCAAGAATGGGTTCGGGGATTGACGGCCAACTGACCCCTTTGGGATGCTGCGACTGATACCTGTAGCCCGCGCGATCTGTCACCCAACCCAACGATCCGGCCGAGGTCATGCGAACGGACATTTCCTTGCCCGAGGGCGTAACAGGCCGGAACAAAGGCGCGGACTTCAGAATCGGGCGCAGTACCTCGACCAGCCCTGTTTGTTCAGTGCTGTCCAGATAGGCTTTTCTGATGTCGAAATCGCGCAAAATCAGCCGCGCCATCGCAGAATCCTCAATCCTTGCCAAAACCTTGCGAAAAAAGGCCACAGAATCCCGAAAACCTGCGATTTACACCGCTTGCAGGCTTTTGGTCCCGCCCTTATATACGCCGGGACGCGTGATGGTGTAGGGCTATTGCGCAAATCAGATCGGGGGCGGGTGCCATAACGGGTCCGGACCTCGGACATCGCCTTGAAGAGAAAGGGATTGAACATATGAGTAAAGTAATCGGGATTGACCTCGGAACCACCAACTCGTGCGTGGCCATCATGGACGGCTCGCAGCCGAAGGTCATCGAAAACGCCGAAGGGGCGCGGACCACGCCCTCGATCGTCGCCTTCACCGAAGATGAGCGACTGGTCGGTCAGCCTGCAAAACGTCAGGCGGTCACCAACCCCGACAACACGATCTTTGGCGTCAAGCGTCTGATCGGCCGTCGTGTGGATGATGCAGAAGTCGAAAAAGACAAGAAAATGGTGCCTTATGCCATCGTCAATGGCGGCAATGGCGACGCATGGGTTGAAGCCCGTGGTGAAAAGTACTCCCCAAGCCAAATCTCGGCCTTCACTCTGGGCAAGATGAAGGAAACCGCCGAAAGCTATCTGGGTGAGGAAGTCACGCAGGCGGTTATCACCGTTCCAGCCTATTTCAACGACGCACAGCGTCAGGCTACCAAAGACGCTGGTAAAATCGCTGGTCTGGAAGTGCTGCGGATCATCAACGAACCGACGGCTGCCGCGCTGGCCTATGGTTTGGATAAAGAAGAAACCCAAACCATTGCGGTCTATGACCTTGGTGGTGGTACCTTCGACGTGACCATCCTGGAAATCGACGACGGCCTGTTCGAGGTCAAATCGACCAATGGTGACACCTTCCTGGGTGGTGAAGACTTTGACATGCGCATCGTCAATTACCTGGCGGATGAGTTCAAAAAGGAACACGGTGTCGATCTGTCCAGCGACAAAATGGCCCTGCAGCGTCTGAAAGAAGCCGCTGAGAAAGCCAAGATCGAACTGTCCTCGACCTCGCAGACCGAGATCAACCAGCCGTTCATCTCGATGGGCGCCAACGGCCAGCCGCTGCACATGGTCATGAAACTGACCCGTGCCAAGCTGGAATCGCTGGTGGGCGATCTGATCAAGAAGTCGATGAAGCCTTGCGCGGCTGCACTGAAAGATGCGGGTCTGTCGGCTGGCGACGTGGATGAGGTTGTTCTGGTCGGTGGTATGACCCGGATGCCGAAAGTGATCGAAGAGGTCACCAAATTCTTCGGTAAAGAGCCGCACAAAGGCGTAAACCCGGACGAAGTGGTTGCCATGGGCGCCGCCATTCAGGCCGGTGTTCTGCAGGGCGACGTTAAAGACGTGGTTCTGCTGGACGTTACCCCGCTGTCGCTGGGTATTGAAACGCTGGGTGGCGTGTTCACCCGTCTGATCGACCGCAACACGACCATCCCGACAAAAAAGTCTCAGGTCTTCTCGACTGCCGAGGACAACCAGAACGCCGTGACCATTCGCGTGTTCCAGGGTGAGCGTGAAATGGCTGCGGACAACAAGATCCTGGGTCAGTTCAACTTGGAAGATATCCCGCCCGCACCGCGCGGTATGCCTCAGATCGAGGTGACTTTTGACATCGACGCCAACGGCATTGTGTCGGTTTCGGCCAAGGACAAAGGCACCGGCAAAGAGCAGAAGATCACTATCCAGGCTTCGGGCGGTCTGTCCGACGCGGACATCGAAAAGATGGTCAAGGACGCCGAGGAAAATGCCGAGGCCGACAAGGAACGCCGCGAGTTGGTGGACGCCAAGAACCAGGCGGAAAGCCTTATCCATTCGACCGAGAAGTCGATGGAAGAGCATGCCGACAAGGTCGACCCGACCACCATCGAAGCCATCGAGCTGGCGATTGCCGCGCTGAAAGACGAGCTGGAAACCGAGAATGCCGACAAGATCAAGTCGGGCATCCAGAACGTCACCGAAGCGGCCATGAAGCTGGGCGAGGCCATCTACAAGGCGCAAGCCGAAGAAGGTGAGGATGAGCCTGCAGCGGCAGACGCAGCGCCGGGCGATGATGATATTGTCGACGCCGAGTTCGAAGATCTGGACGACGACAAGCGTAACTAACGGGTAACCGGGCCAATTCGGGCCGGTCCGGTTGTCGGGCCGGCCCGATTACGTTGAGGCAGAAGGAAATACTGATGTCAAAACGCGACTACTATGATGTGCTCGGCGTATCAAAGGGCGCATCAGCGGACGAGATCAAGAAAGGCTTTCGCAAGAAAGCCAAGGAATTGCATCCCGACCGCAACAAGGACAACCCGGATGCCGAGGCGCAGTTCAAGGAAGCGAACGAAGCCTATGACGTTCTGCGCGATGCCGAGAAAAAGGCCGCCTATGACCGCTTTGGCCATGCCGCGTTTGAAAACGGCATGGGTGGTGGTGGCCGTCCCGGTGGTGGGTTTGGTCAGGGCGACTTTTCCAGCGCATTTTCTGACGTATTTGACGACCTGTTCGGTGATTTCATGGGTGGTCAGCGTGGCGGGGCCGGCGGCGGCCGTCGTGCTGCACGTGGATCAGACCTACGCTACAACCTGCGCGTGACGCTGGAAGAGGCATTCTCGGGGCTTCAGAAAACCATCAACGTCCCCGCTGCAGTTGCCTGCTCCGCCTGTGACGGTTCGGGCGCGGAAAGTGGCGTCGAGCCTACAACCTGCCCCACATGTTCCGGCATGGGCAAGGTCCGCGCGCAACAGGGCTTTTTCACGGTAGAACGGTCTTGTCCGACCTGTTCGGGCCTTGGCCAGATCATTAAGAATCCCTGTAAATCCTGTGGCGGCGCAGGCCGCGTCGAAAAAGAGCGCGCATTGTCCGTGAACATCCCTGCCGGTGTTGAAACCGGTACGCGCATTCGTCTGGCAGGCGAGGGTGAGGCCGGGATGCGTGGTGGCCCTCCGGGTGATCTCTATATCTTTGTCGAGGTTTCGGATCACAAACTGTTCGAACGTGACAGCGTGAACCTTTATTGCCGCGTCCCCGTCAGCATGGCAAAGGCCGCGCTTGGTGGGTCGATCGAGGTGCCGACGATCGACGGCGGCCGTGGTCGCGTGCAGATTCCGGCTGGAAGTCAGTCGGGCCGACAGATGCGTCTACGCAGTAAGGGTATGCCTGCGCTGCGTGGTGGCGGTGTCGGGGATATGTTCATCGAATTGGCGGTGGAAACACCGGTGAACCTGACCAGCCGTCAGAAAGAGCTTTTGAAAGAGTTCGACGACTTGGGCGAAGACAATCATCCCGAATCCAAAAGCTTCTTCTCTTCGGTGAAATCGTTCTGGGACGGGATGAAGGGCTGAAGCCTTCAGTCAGGGGGCTCTGCCCCCGCCGCCCATTCGGGCGACTCCCCCGGGATATTTTTGGCCAGATGAAGCAGGGGATCCGTTCTTCATCTGGCCAAAAATATCCCGGAGCGCGAGGCAGAGCCTCGCAGAATCCTCTTGATTAATCCGACCGCGCCTGAGATGTTCTGCGCCAACCGTTGGGGTGCCCTGATCATGGGGCTGAGAGGTGCAAATGCGCCAACCCATCGAACCTGATCCGGGCAATACCGGCGGAGGGAACGGTCGTACAGTTTACTGACGTTATCCACGCCACCGTTGCCCCTACTGAACCGGAGCAACCAAATGGCGCCTATTGCATTGACAATTGCAGGATCGGACAGCGGCGGCGGCGCCGGAATACAGGCCGATCTTAAGGCGATGTCGGCGCTGGGTGTGTTTGGCGCGAGTGTTGTTACGGCGGTAACGGCGCAGAACACCCGTGCGGTGACCGCCGTGCATGGAATACCGCTGGAGGTTATCGCCGCGCAGATTGATGCTGTTCTGACTGATCTGAAGGTTGGTTCCATCAAGATTGGAATGTTGGCGACACCTGAGATTATCCATACCGTGGCCGACAGCATCGCAGCTTTTGAAGGTCCGATTGTTTTGGATCCCGTGATGGTCGCCAAGTCGGGGGATGCCTTGTTGGCGCAGGACGCGGTCCAAACCTTGCGGGATGTGCTCTTACCTCGCGCTTCGGTATTGACGCCCAATTTGCCGGAAGCTGCGTGTCTGTTGGGCAGCGCGGCGGCTACGTCTCCTGCGGAAATGGCGGATCAGGGGCGTAGCTTGTGTGCATTGGGGGCAAAGGCCGTATTGATGAAGGGCGGTCATGGCGTAGGGGATATTTGCCACGATGTACTGCTGGACGCTTCGGGCGTTGTTGGCGAATATACAGCCCCACGTGTTGAGACCCGCAACACGCACGGCACCGGTTGCACGTTGTCATCCTCGATTGCTGCGGGATTGGCCAAAGGTCTTGCACTGCCCGATGCGGTCGCGCAGGCGCATGAGTATCTTCAGGGGGCAATCGCTAAGGCGGATGAGCTGAATATCGGACAGGGCCACGGGCCGGTTCATCACTTTCATCGGGTGTGGACGGCATGACGCTTTGGTCGGTCATAGGGGCCGGTGTTGCCGGTTTGACCGTCGCCAGCGAGCTTGTGTCGCGTGGCGCGAAGGTGCAGGTTTTTGACCCCGGCGGCCCTCCGGGTGCGCATGGGTGTTCCTGGTGGGCTGGCGGTATGTTGGCTCCGTGGTGCGAGTATGAAAATGCCGAGGAACCAGTGCTGCGCCTGGGGCAAGGCGCGTTGGAATGGTGGGGCACGCGCACCGTGGTACATCGGCGCGGTACTCTGGTTGTTGCCAATTCAAGAGATTTGCCTGATTTGCGCCGGTTCTCGCGTCGGACGCATGGATTTAAGGACGTCGATCAGCCGGAAATAGTCGAATTAGAGCCTGATTTAGCGGGTTTTCCTAAGGGCCTGTTCTTTTCGAACGAGGCGCATCTGGACCCGCGTCGCGCGCTGCTGGACCTGTATCGGCGTTTGCAATCAGAGGATGTGGTATTTCATCAGAAACTTGCCCCGTCGGGTTTGAAAAACACCATTGATTGTCGGGGTTTGCACGCGCGCGAGACATTGCATGACCTTCGTGGGGTCAAGGGTGAGATGCTTGTGATCCGGTGCCCTGACGTTACCCTGTCTCGGCCCGTACGCCTGTTGCACCCGCGGATGCCGCTTTACATCGTGCCGCGCGGCAATGGCGTCTACATGCTGGGCGCGACAATGATCGAATCTGAGGACAGCAGCCGCATCACCGCGCGGTCCATGTTGGAATTGTTAAGCGCCGCATACGCGCTGAACCCCGCCTTCGGAGAAGCGGAGGTGCTGGAAATCGGTGTCGATCTGCGCCCGGCTTTCTCCGACAACCTGCCGCGCATTCGGCGTCTGGGGCATACGATTTATGCGAACGGGCTGTATCGTCATGGTTACCTGTTGGCCCCGGCACTTGCGCAGGGTGTGGCTGATCTGGCGCTTGAGAACAAACATTCGGAGATGGTCGATGAAGATCGTGCTTAACGGTGAACCACGCGAGGTGCGCGCCGAAACCTTGTCGGACTTGTTGCTGGAATGCGGGTTTACCGGTCGTGTCGCGACGGCGGTGAATGAAGACTTTGTACCGTCGACCCTACGCGTCGCCCATAAACTGACTGACGGCGACAGGGTCGAAGTTGTTGCGCCGATGCAGGGGGGCTGAAGGTGAAGACGTTCTATGGCACCAAACTGCCGAATCCATTGATGCTGGGGACTGCGCAGTACCCCAGCCCGGCAATACTAGAAAAAGCATTTCGGGAAAGTAGAGCCGGGGTCGCCACCGTGTCCTTGCGGCGCGAATCTGGTGCCGGGCAGACGTTTTGGCAAATTATCCGCGACCTTGGCGTTTTGGTTCTGCCCAACACCGCTGGCTGCCATACCGTTAAAGAGGCCGTGACTACGGCGCATATGGCGCGCGAGGTGTTTGATACCAAGTGGATCAAACTTGAACTGATAGGCCATACCGACAGCCTGCAGCCGGATGTGTTTCAATTGGTCGAGGCGGCCCGCATCCTGACCGGAGATGGGTTTCAGGTCTTCCCGTACACCACTGACGATCTGGTTGTGGCAGAACGCCTGTTGGGGGCCGGGTGCGAGGTGCTGATGCCCTGGGGCGCGCCGATTGGGTCGGGGCGCGGGCTGAACAACGAATACGCGCTGCGCGCGCTGCGCGCCGAGTTTGCTGATGTCCCGTTGGTGATTGATGCGGGGATCGGCCTGCCAAGTCACGCGGCACACGCGATGGAGTTGGGGTATGACGCCGTGCTTCTCAATACAGCCGTGGCGCGGGCGGGCGACCCGGCGGCGATGGCGCGAGCCATGATGTTGGCGATCGAGGCGGGGCAACTGGCGCATGAGGCCGATCCGATCGAGGCCCGAGATATGGCTGAGCCTTCGACCCCAGTGATCGGAAAGGCGTTTCTGTCATGACGCTGGACCGGTTTTACCCAATTTTCGATCACTCCGACTGGTTGCGCCGCATGTTGCCGCTGGGCGTCAAACTGGTCCAGTTGCGGATCAAAGATCAGCCGGATGAGGTGGTGTGGGAACAGATTTCTGCGTCACTGGACCTCTGTCGAGCACACGGCGCGGTGCTGGTAGTGAACGACTATTGGCAGGCCGCCATTGATGCGGGGTGTGACTGGATCCATCTGGGTCAGGAGGATTTGGACGACGCCGATCTAAAATCCATCCGTAAGGCTGGGCTGAAGCTGGGCGTGTCCACCCATGACGATGATGAGCTGGAGCGTGTTCTGGCGATGGACCCGGATTATGTGGCGCTTGGCCCTGTCTACCCGACGATTCTGAAGAAAATGAAATGGGAACAGCAGGGTTTGCCGCGCGTGATCGAGTGGAAGGCACGGGTGGGCGACATTCCCCTAGTCGGTATCGGTGGCATGAGTGTGGAGCGTGCACTGGGCGTATTGCAGGCGGGTGCGGATATCGTTTCGGTCGTGACAGATATCACCCTAAACGCCGACCCCGAAGCCCGCGTGCGCCAATGGATCGAGGTCACGCGATGAGCCGTTACGCGCGTCAAACCCTGTTGCCCGAAGTCGGGGCCGAAGGTCAGGCGCGCTTGTCCGACGCGCGGGTTATCGTGATTGGCGCCGGAGGTCTGGCGGCACCGGTTCTTCCCCTACTTGCCGGTGCCGGTATCGGGCAGATCACGATTGTAGATGGTGACACGGTTGCCTTGTCAAACCTGCACCGCCAGACGTTGTTTGCCGAAGCGGATTGTGGGCGGCCCAAAGCTGCGGTCGCTGCTGAACGGTGCCGCGCGTTGAATGGCGAGATCAACGTAATTGCGAGTGAACAGGCCCTAACAAGCGAAAACGCAGCCGACTTGGTGGCGCAGGCAGATGTGGTTCTGGATTGTGCTGACAGTTACGCCGCCAGCTATATCCTGTCCGACACGTGTTTTGGCGCGGGAAAACCACTGATCACCGCGTCGGTTCTGGGTCTGTCGGGTTATGTCGGCGGGTTCTGCGGCGGTGCCCCGTCATTGCGCGCTGTGTTTCCGGATGCGCCGGACAATGGGGCAAGTTGCGCAACAGCGGGCGTTTTGGGGCCCGTTGTGGGAATGATCGGTGCGATGCAGGCGCAAATGACGCTGAACCTGATATTGGGGCTGGACCCCTCGCCCTTGGGTCAGATGGTTCAGTTCGACGCGCGAACCTTGCGCAGCACCACTTTTCGCTTTGACAATGCGCCCGAGCCCGATCGGCATTTCAGATTTGTCTCCCCGGGCGATCTGACCGAGGACGACTTGATCGTTGAACTACGCGGCGAAGACGAAGCACCGAAACCCGTGCATCCGAATGCGCGGCGCCTGTCGCTCAACGCCTTAAAATCAGAGCCTAACAAAGAGAAAACACTGGCTTTGTGCTGCGCCACAGGTTTGCGCGCCTGGCGCGCCGCTGAAGAATTACAACCGGATTGGTCCGGCGAGATTGTCCTCGTCGCGGCCGCAACCTCGTGAACAGAAGGAAACGTGAGACATGAAAAAGCTGATCACAGCCATCGCTCTGCTGGCCGCCGCGCCTGCATGGGCCGAGGACAAGATGACCGTGCTGCTGGACTGGTTCATCAACCCTGATCACGGTCCCATCATCGTCGCTCAGGAAAATGGCTACTTCGCAGATGAGGGGCTTGAGGTCGAGATCGTCCCACCTGCGGACCCGTCTGCGCCTCCGCGTCTGGTTGCTGCGGGTCAGGCGGAATTGGCCGTGTCTTATCAACCGCAACTGCATCTGCAGATCCACGAGGGGCTGCCGCTCAAGCGGGTGGGCACTTTGGTTGCGACGCCGCTCAACTGTCTGTTGGTGCTTGAGGACGGCCCGATCAAATCGCTTGCCGATCTCAAGGGCAAGAAGGTCGGATTCTCGGTCGCAGGTGTGGAAGAGGCAATCCTGACGGCGATGCTGAACGCACATGGTGTTGCACTGGACGATATCGAGCTGATCAACGTCAACTTTTCGCTGTCGCCGTCGCTGATGACCGGTCAGGTCGATGCTGTGATCGGCGCGTTCCGTAACTTTGAGCTGAACCAGATGGATATCGAAGGCGTCGCAGGCCGTTGCTTCTATATCGAGGAAGAAGGCGTTCCGCCCTATGATGAACTGATCTATGTCGCCAATCCCGACAGGATGGACACCGACATGATCGCCCGTTTTCTGGCAGCGACCGAGAAAGCCACCCAGTACATCGTCAACAACCCCGAAAAAAGCTGGGAGATTTTCGCCGCCACGTCGCCTGAGCTGCAGGACGAACTGAATGCACGCGCATGGGTCGACACTCTGCCCCGTTTTGCCCTGCGTCCAGCGGGTTTTGACGCTGGCCGTTATGCCCGGTTCGAAGAATTCCTCAAGGACAGCGGCATGATCGACAGCATCAACCCGGTCAGCGACATCACCATCGACGTGACTGCGCAATGAGCGAGTACGGCAAGGCCTTCGCGCTGATGCGCGACGCGGCGCAAGGGCCGTGGCGGGACTATACCCGCCACGCTTTTGTCGAAGGGCTGAAGGACGGAAACCTGCCGCGTGACGCGTTCCTGCACTATCTGCGTCAGGACTATGTGTTTCTGATCCACTTTTCTCGTGCCTGGGCCTTGGCGGTGGTGAAATCGGAAACCCATTCCGAGATGCTGACTGCAGTCGGTACCGTGAACGCGCTGGTGGCCGAGGAAATGCAGCTTCATATTGGTATTTGCGAGGCCGAAGGTATCTCGGGCGAGGAACTATTCGCCACCCCTGAACGTGCCGAGAATCTGGCCTATACGCGGTTTGTGCTCGAGGCGGGTTACAGCGGCGATCTGCTGGACCTGCTGGCGGCTCTTGCGCCATGCGTTATGGGCTATGGTGAGATCGGAGCGCGTCTGGCGTCCGAGGCTACGTCGGAGACCTATCGCGACTGGATCAACACCTATGCAGGCCCGGACTATCAAGAGGCATGCAAGGCGGTGGGATCATTGCTGGACCAGGCTCTAACACGACGTATTGGACCGGATTTTGAAACTTCGCCCCGGTGGGACAGGCTGTGCCAGACCTTCCGAACCGCCACAGAGCTAGAGGTCAATTTCTGGCAAATGGGCCTGACACCATGACCCCTGCACCGGATCTAACCATAGGCGGCACGGCCACCATTGACGGAGCGACGCTGTTCGCGCCGCTTAGCCTGACCCTTGGGTCGGGACAGTGGACCTGTTTGCTGGGGGGGTCGGGTGTTGGAAAGACCACAGTCCTGCGCTTGATCGCAGGGCTAGAAACGGGCGCGGATTTCGAGGGCCAGATTACCGCAAGTGATGGTCAGACCGTGGCGGATCGCGTCGCGTATATGGCGCAGGACGATCTGTTGTTGCCGTGGGCGACAGTTGCGCAGAACGTATCATTGGGCGCGCGGCTGCGCGGTGAGACACCCGATATCGAACGCAGGGACCGTTTGATCGAACGGATGCGGCTTCAGGATCACATGGCCAAGAGACCGTCAGAACTGTCCGGGGGGCAACGCCAGCGGGTCGCGTTGGCGCGAACCCTGATGGAGGATCGGCCCATCGTTTTGCTGGATGAGCCGTTCTCGGCCCTGGATGCGCGTACACGAGCCGATATGCAGGACCTTGCCGCCGATGCGCTGAAGGGCAGGACCGTTCTTTTGGTGACCCACGATCCGGGCGAGGCCGCGCGGCTGGGTCAATCCATTGTGGTGATGACACCGCAGGGGCTGACCTCATGCGATCCCCCTACCGCGCCTGCGCCGCGCCATGTGGATGATCTGGAAACGCTGGAAACGCAGGGTGCTTTGTTGCGACTGCTGAGAGAGGCTGCATGAAGATCCTGTCGGCCCTTGCTGCAACCGTGTTTGCGCTGGCTCTTTGGCAGGCGTTCGTCAGCCTGACCGGGTTGCCGAAATTCATCCTGCCCGGCCCGGCATTGGTTGCCGAGACATGGTGGCAGAATCGCTGGATCATCGCGGAACACACGTGGATTACGGCGGTTGAGGTGGTGATCGGTTTGGCCTTTGGGACGGTTCTGGGCGTTCTGACCGCCCTGCAACTGGCCAATTCACGCGCGGCGCGGGTGTTGGTGCAGCCGATGCTGGTCTTTACCCAAGCCTTGCCGGTTTTCGCGCTGGCACCTTTACTGACCCTGTGGCTGGGATACGGGTTGTGGTCCAAGGTCGCCATGGCCGTGTTGATCATCTACTTCCCGATCACGTCCTCCTTCTTTGACGGGCTGATGCGGACGCCACAAGGGTATCTGGACCTTGCGCGCACCATGCAGGCCAGCCCCCGTGCCGTGTTGTGGCACATTCGTATACCCGCCGCGCTGCCGTCGCTGGCCTCGGGGATGCGGCTGGCGGCCGTTTATGCTCCGATCGGGGCGGTGATCGGCGAATGGGTCGGGTCCTCGCAAGGGTTGGGTTATCTGATGCTGTTGGCCAATGGGCGCGCCAAAACCGATCTGATGTTTGCTGCGATGCTGACGCTGGGGGTATTTTCCATCCTTTTGCACCTGATTGTCCGACGGGCCACTGCGCGCATGGCGGGCGAGGCGCGTTAACCATTCAGAAACTGATTCTGAGCCAATCTTTGAGTATGACTCAGGATGCCTTTGCCGAAGCCCCCTCATTGTTCGACGTTGACGAAGCCCCGGTGCAACCTTTGCCGACGGGTAAGTTGCCGTCTTATATCAAGGATCACCGCAAGCGGCTGCGCGAACGGTTCATGGCTGGCGGTTCGGCTGCCATGCCGGATTACGAGTTGCTGGAACTGGTCCTTTTCCGCGCGATCCCTCGGCAGGATGTTAAACCTCTGGCGCGTGCCCTCATGGACAAATTCGGCGATTTCAACCGCGTTCTGACTGCGCCAGAAGAACGGCTGCGGCAGATCAAAGGCGTGGGCGATACGGTGATCACCGACCTCAAGATACTCGAAGCCTGCGCCCACCGAATGGCACGGGCGCGGGTGATGCAGCGGCACGTGATTTCCGGCTGGGATGCTTTGCTGGACTATTGCCACACAACCATGGCGCACCGCGAGACTGAACAGTTTCGGGTGTTCTTTCTGGACCGCAAGAATGTGCTGATCGCGGATGAGGAACAAGCCAAGGGCACGGTGGACCATGTGCCAGTCTACCCGCGCGAGGTCGCCAAACGCGCGCTTGAGCTAAACGCCTCGGCCCTGATCCTTGTGCATAACCATCCCTCGGGTGATCCGACGCCTTCGCAATCGGACATCGACATGACAAACCGAATTCAGGATGCCTGCACGGCCTTAGGGCTGACGCTGCACGATCACCTGATCATCGGAAAATCAAATGAGCTGAGTTTCCGCTCCCAAGGGTATCTGTAGCTGTCACTCGACCCAGACCTCGACCCGGCGATTGACTTTGCGGCCCCAATTCGTCTCATCGCAGGCCATTGGCATCGCTTCACCAAATGCATCCACATTCAGTTCGACACTGTCTGGCACCGTGGTCTCAACGGCTGCCAGCACTGCATTGCGAACCGTTTTCGCGCGCAGCAGGGCGATACGTGCATTGCCTGCGGCGGGACCGTCGCCATCACTGAACCCGACAAAGGTCAGCTTGCGCGCATCGAATGCCCCGGATTCAATCTGTTGTGCCAGCTGCCGTATGTTGGACCGCGATTGCGCGTCAGGCCGGGACGATCCCGCCTCGAACCGAAAGGACAGTGACAAGCGTGAGAGGGGACGCAGCGTTTCGATCATGCGCTGCAATTCGTCCAGCCCGACCTCGGGGCCGCCTGACGCTATGGCGTTTGCCAGCCGATCCCCCTGTAACCCGATCTGCATCATTTCCGGGGCTTGATCGACAAAACCAGAGTTTCGGATCTGTAACTGTGCCGCATCGCTTTGGGTATAGGCCAGAAACTGCCTTGCGATCCGGGGCAGGCGGCGGTTGGGCAGATACAGGAACATGGGCGAAGTAAGGGGATAATCCTCGGTCTTGATAGTCTGCCGCGTGGCAGAAAGCGCATGACCGCACCCCCCGGTCAACGGCAGCGCACGAACAGTGTCCAGTTCAGCCTGACTTGCCAACCCGACGGCGAACGGGTCTTTTGCCACCTTTTGCACAAGCGAACCGCTGTGAATATGGCGAACCACGCTTTCCGACAGGGCTGCGTCTGATGGCACAAACAACTGGTCCTCGGCAATCTGGGCCAGTCCTGAACCAGCACTAGGCAAATGGGTTGAGATCGGCGCATCCGGCCCCCCCAATTCGGCCCAGTTCATAATCTCTCCGGCAAAAACCCGAACCAGATCGGTTGGGGAAATCTGCCGCACGGGATTATCCATTGCAACGATCGGGACCAGCGCGTCCAATGCCACAACACGCGACCGGCGCACATGGGTCAGGTCGCCCAGACCGGCCGCCTCTGCCGCGGTTTGCTCATCATCGCGTATTTCGCGCAGGGCCATCACGATGTCGGTCTCGTTATTGGTCAGATCGACAAAACCCTGCCCTGTGTTGTGTGCGCTGAAAAAGAACCGCCCCAGCGGTGCATTCCGACCCGTTTTCTGGAGCTCGATCACGAGGTTGCCAGACTCGGAATCAGGAGGCGTGGCCAGCAACCCCTCTTGCCGGGCGAAACCTGTGATCAGTGCCGGCAGAACTTTTTCGGCCATCACGGACGAGCCTGAGAAACGCACCTCTGCCACGAAATCAGTCAGGCTGGGGCATGCTGGGCCGTCACACGTGACGCCTGATCCATCAACGGTCAGCGTTCCGAACGGAGTGTCCACCCGATAGAACTCACCATCAAAGCCAAGCAGGTTACCGACAACCTCAACCTTACCGTCATGGGATGTCAGGGTGATATCCTGCGCGGACACGTTTTTGGATAGCGTCAGCGAAATAAGTGCAGCGACCGCCACACGAAGAAAGGTCATAAGAAGATCGAGCCTGCCTGCGTTTAATTTGCGGCGATTGTCAGGTCTTCGATCAGATTATTCAACACAAGAAACTCACCCGTTTGTGTACAATTCGGCAGGTTGAGCGTCATCTCGCGCGATGTCAGCCGGCGATCCGAGCGCAATTCAAAGGACTGAACGCTCAGATCGCGGTCGCAGTTGGCGTCTGTCACTTCGGCTTCGACCGTCAGGGCAATTGACCCTGACTGGCTGATCTGAGCGGCTGGAAAGGAATACACTTCGACATTGCGCGCGCTTTCCAGACCGGAATGGCCAAGAGTAACGACATTGCCCGCGCCCTGCGCATTCGGATCAGGGGAAACATGACCCGCGCCGCCATAGCTTGCCCCAAATTCAAGGGCATGGATTTGCAGATCGGTCTCGCCCGTCCACTGAAGGGCAATCCGGTTGTATTGGTTCAGGTCCGGGACATGCGTGGTTGCGACCGTACCATTCTGATCGTCGACCGAGATCAGAAAGATTGCATATTCGGACAACGCCGGAAGCGTCAGCTCCATCCGCCCGTTTTCGTCGGTCATCTGCGTCACGGTCAGGCCACTGTGCAGCACGTCAACCCGATGATTGGCGTGACAGGGCGCCCTGACAGTCAGCGCGGCGGCTGCACCCGGAACGGCATGCGCCCGCGCGCTTAGATTGCAATCCATCGGTTCTGAGGGGGCCGAACGGTTGGGTTGCAGGGATTTTCTGGATTGGGTCGCGTCCGTGGCTGGAGACGAGGAGGTCAGAACAATATCCTCCAGCCCGGCGATGATCGAAGCCTGGTCTGTCATTGCGGTCGCATTGACAACGGTCTGCGTGCCGTTCGGCTGCGCAGGTGATCCATTCTGCATCAGGTAACCGATCGCAAGGGCGCAGGCGACCGTGCCCCCGGTGGTCACGTAGTTCTTAATTACAAACAAGACACCCTCCCCAGTTGAAGGAGCGAGTCGCATACTGGAGATGAATCACGGCCAATATGTGGCCGTGAAACGGACTCATTGTGTCTGAATTACGTCGGCGTCAGGTCAGACGACCGTGGCAATGCTTGAACTTTTTCCCTGATCCGCAGGGGCATCTGTCGTTGCGCGACGGGTTGCCCCATGTGCTAGGGTCATCTTCGACAAAGCCGGGGCGCGCATCACCCGAGGCTTCTGCCTCGGCCTCTGCTTCGGCCTGATCCACCGCCTGATCGACGGCTTGTTGCGCCTGTGCCTGCTGCGCCTGCATTTGCGCCAACATCTCGCGCTGTTCTTCGTCGGTAAGCGGTCGGACGCGCGACAATTGCTGGGTTACAGTTTCCCGCAGACTGTCCAACATGCCTTCGAATAACTGGAAGCTTTCGTTCTTGTATTCGTTCAGCGGGTCACGCTGGGCGTAACCGCGGAATCCCACGACCGAGCGCAGATGCTCCAGCGTCAGAAGATGCTCGCGCCACTTGCTGTCGATCGTGTTCAGCAACACCTGCTTTTCGATGTTGCGCATGTTCTCGGGGCCAAAGGCTGCGGCCTTCTGCGCCATCATCTCGTCCGAGGCATTAATCAGGCGTTCGCGCACCTGTTCGTCATCTACGCCTTCTTCGGCTGCCCAGTCCTGCACGGGGGCGTCGATGGTCAGCTTGTCTTTAACCGCCTCATGAAGACCCTCGGTGTCCCACTGATCGGCGTAGGATTTTGGTGGCATGTATTCATCGATCAGGTCGTCAATCACCTGTTCCCGCATATCCGACACGATTTCGGACAGGTCATCCGACGACATGATCTCGCGCCGCTGGCTAAAGACCACCTTACGCTGATCGTTCATGACGTCGTCGAATTTCAGGACGTTCTTGCGCATGTCGAAGTTGCGCCCTTCGACCTTGGACTGCGCGCGTTCCAGCGATTTGTTCACCCAAGGGTGAATGATTGCCTCGCCTTCCTTCATGCCCAGCGTGTGCAGGACCTTATCCAGACGTTCCGACCCGAAGATGCGCATCAAGTCATCCTCAAGGCTCAGGTAGAACACGGTGCGGCCCGGATCACCCTGTCGGCCGGAACGGCCGCGCAACTGGTTGTCGATGCGGCGGCTTTCGTGGCGTTCGGACGCCATGACATAAAGACCACCTGCAGCCAGAACCTTATCTTTCTCTTCTGCGTGGCGGGATTCCTCGGCAGAGCGAAGCTCGGCAGGGTCGGCCTCGGGATTTTCAGCCAACGCCTGCAGGACCTTCATCTCGACATTGCCGCCAAGCTGAATGTCGGTGCCGCGGCCCGCCATGTTGGTGGCGATGGTGACGGCACCGAACCGGCCTGCATCGGCGACGATCTGCGCCTCTTGCTCGTGCTGACGCGCGTTCAGGACGTTGTGCTCGACACCTTCCTTCGTCAGCATCTGGCTCAGAAGCTCAGACTTTTCGATCGAGGTGGTGCCCAGAAGGACGGGCTGCCCGCGTTCCTGCGCTTCCTTTGTTTCCTGGATCATCGCGCCGTATTTTTCTCCAGCGGTGCGATAAACCTGATCGTCTTCATCCGCACGGGCGATCGGCTTGTTGGTCGGAACCTCGACCACGCCCAGACCGTAAATTTCCTGAAATTCTTCGGCCTCTGTCAACGCGGTTCCGGTCATACCGCCCAGCTTGTCATACAGACGGAAATAGTTCTGGAAGGTCACGCTGGCCAGCGTCACGTTTTCCGGCTGAATAGGCACACCTTCCTTGGCTTCGATGGCCTGATGCAGACCTTCCGACAGACGGCGGCCCGGCATCATACGGCCGGTGAATTCGTCGATCAGAACTACGTTGCCATCACGCACGATGTAATCCTTGTCGCGCGTGAACAGCTTGTGCGCGCGCAGGCCCTGATTCACATGGTGAACAACCGTGGTGCTTTCAGGATCATACAGCGAATGGCCTTCGGGGATCAGTCCGCCGGCGATCAGTTGCTGCTCGAGGAACTCGTTGCCCTCATCCGTAAAGGTCACGCTGCGGGATTTTTCGTCCAACGAGAAATGGTCGTCCTGCAAGGACGGGATCAGCGCATCAATCGTGGTATAAAGCTCGGACCGATCCTGTGACGGGCCCGAGATGATCAGCGGCGTCCGAGCCTCGTCAATCAGGATCGAGTCAACCTCGTCCACGATCGCAAAATTGTGGTGGACTTGATAAATCTCGGCCAGATCGGCCTTCATGTTGTCGCGCAGATAGTCAAAGCCCAGTTCGTTGTTGGTGGCGTAGGTCACGTCACAGGCATAGGCGGCTTTTTTCTCGGCATCGGGCTGGCCCGACCAGATAACACCAGTGGTCATGCCGACAGCGCCGAACACCTTGCCCATCCATTCCGAGTCGCGCTTGGCCAGGTATTCGTTCACCGTAACAACATGAACGCCCTTGCCGGTCAGTGCGTTCAGATAAGCGGGGAAAGTGGCGACCAGCGTCTTGCCCTCACCCGTTTTCATTTCCGAGATGTTGCCCTGATGCAGGAAGGCCCCGCCCATCAACTGCACGTCGAACGCGCGCAGACCCAAGGCCCGCTTGGCCCCTTCGCGGACGTTGGCAAAGGCTTCGGGTAGAAGGGCATCCAGGCTCTCGCCGTCCAGCGCGCGTTTGCGCAGCTCGGCGGTCTTTTCGATCAGACCTTCATCGGACAATTTCTCGAACTCGGGCTCCAGCGCATTGATCTGTTCGATCAGCGGGCGGGTCGCCTTGATCTTGCGGTCGTTCGGTGTTCCGAACACCTTTTTGGCGAGCGTTCCGAGTCCCAGCATGTTCACTCCAGCGGATCTGTTCTTGTCTTGGTTGCGACAGGCTTGCCCACCTTGCGCGCAACCCATAGATACGGGGGGTGAAAGGCGGCCCTGTCCAAGGCTTCAAAGCGATGTAAGCGGCAGGTTCCTGAGTGTCAACGCTGCGCCCCGTCGTGGCAAAGAAATAGGATGATTCAATGCCCAAAGGCTTCACTTTTCTGCCATCTCTGGCCCTGACTGCCATGATGGCCCTGCCGCTGGCCGCCGAAACACAGCCTGATGCCAGTACGGTTGTTGCCCGCGTGAACGGGGACGAGATCACTTTGGGCCATGTCATCGCCACTGTTGCGACCCTGCCGCCCAACTATCAGCAGATTGAAGACGATGTTCTGTACGACTTCATCATCGAGCAACTGGTTCAGCAGCAATTGCTGGGACAGCAGCAGGAAGCGCTGACGAAATTGAACGCCCTTGCGCTGGCGAATGAGACCCGGTCGTTGCTGGCAGTTCAGACCGTGAATGCGTTGGTCGAGGATGCGGTTACCGAGGAAGCCATCCAATCTGCCTACGACGCGCAGTATGCGCAGTTTGAGGGCGAGGATGAATTCAACGCCAGCCACATCCTTGTGGCGACGGAAGACGAGGCAAAGGAAATCAAGACACAGCTTGATGACGGCGCGGATTTTGCTGAACTGGCCAAAGAGAAATCGACAGGCCCGTCGGGACCCAATGGCGGTTCACTGGGATGGTTCGGCAAAGGCCAGATGGTGCCCGAGTTTGAGGCCGCTGTTCTGGAACTGGAGCAAGGTCAGGTTTCCGACCCGGTGCAAACCCAGTTCGGCTGGCACGTCGTGACATTGAATGACAGACGCAAATCCGAAGCCCCGGAGCTGGACGCTATTCGCGATGAACTGACACAGACGGTTCAAAACGAAGCGATTCAGGCCCGTATCGAAGAATTGACTGAGGCAGCACAGATCGAGCGGCCCGAACTGGAAGGGGTAAGCCCCGACGTCGTTCGCCAGATAGAGTTGATTCAGGAGTAAGCGACCGTGGCGACGATCACCAAAGTTTCGCCGCTGGCTCCGGCGGCGTTTCCTGAATTGCCCGCGATTGACGGGGTGCGCTTTGCCACGGTTGAAGCGGGCGTGCGCTATCAGGGCCGGACAGATGTGATGCTGGCGGTGCTGGATCCCGGTACCTCGGTGGCGGGGGTGTTCACGCGCTCGGCCACCCGCGCGGCACCCGTATTTGATTGTCAGGACAAAATCGGCGGGGCCAGCGATGGCCCGGCGGCGATCCTTGTGAATTCAGGCAATGCCAATGCGTTCACCGGGCATCACGGCCGGACATCGGTGACCGAGCTGACGCAAGCCGTGTCCAAAGCCACTGGTGTTGCGGTGGAACGGGTATTCACCTCGTCAACTGGCGTGATCGGTGAGCCGCTGCCCCATGACAAGATCACCGCCCAGCTTGAAGCGTTGAAATCGGGCCTCAGCCGCCACGCGATCGAGGATGCTGCGCGGGCGATCATGACCACCGACACCTTCCCCAAGGGGGCCTCGGCGCAGGTTGAGATTGATGGAAAAACAGTCTCTATTGCGGGGATCGCCAAGGGTTCTGGTATGATCGCGCCGGATATGGCGACGATGTTGGTTTACATCTTCACCGACGCCTTGGTCGAGCAATCGGCGCTGCAGTCGATGCTGGGCACGCAGACGGATCGTACCTTCAACTGCATTACCGTGGACAGCGATACCTCGACCTCGGATACCCTATTGTTATGTGCAACCGGGGCCTCGGGTGTGGATGCCACTGGCAACGCGAGTTTTGCGCAGGCGCTTGAGGCTGTGATGCTGGACCTTGCACAGCAGGTGGTGCGCGACGGCGAAGGGGCCACGAAGTTCGTGGAAATCCGTGTGACCGGCGCGGCCTCGGACGCGGATGCCAAGGTGCATGGGCTGGCGATTGCCAACTCACCGCTGGTGAAAACGGCGATTGCGGGCGAAGACCCCAATTGGGGCCGCGTGGTCATGGCCATCGGGAAATCCGGTGCCGCCGCCGACCGCGACCTGCTGAGTATTTCTTTCGGCGATATTCTGGTGGCCGAGCAAGGCTGGGTTAGCCCTGACTACCGCGAGGAAGACGCGGCCGCTTATATGAAAGGTCAGGATCTGGTGATCGCTGTCGATCTGGGGCTGGGCGAGGGCGCATCCACTGTTTGGACCTGCGATCTGACCCATGGCTATATCGAGATCAACGCGGATTATCGTTCATGAAGACAGTATTAGTGTCTGCTGTCGCTCTGATTGACGTTGAAGGCCGGGTGCTGCTGGCGCAGCGCCCGGAAGGCAAATCCATGGCTGGTCTGTGGGAATTCCCCGGCGGCAAGGTTGAACCCGGCGAAACCCCCGAGGTCGCCCTGATCCGCGAGTTGGAGGAAGAACTGGGCATCAACACCTGGGCCTCGTGCCTTGCGCCACTGACTTTTGCCAGCCACAGCTATGACGATTTCCACCTGCTTATGCCTTTGTTTGCTTGCCGCAAGTGGGAGGGTATCCCGCAGTCGAAAGAAGGGCAGGCGTTGAAATGGGTGCGGGCTAATGAGTTGCGGAACTACCCGATGCCCGCGGCGGATGTGCCGCTGATTCCGATACTGAGGGATTGGTTGTAGTATGTTCATAAAATGCTTGCGAGCTAAGTCTCAGAAGCAAAATGGGTTTGGCACAAAGAACGCATGTAGGGTGTAACATCCCAAGCGTCTTCGAGTTGAACTTCCCAGTTCGCCCAATACCAGATCTGCGACGCATGAATGTCTATTTCGCGGGAAAGAGTCTTGAGAAATTCTTGCCATTCTGGGTTTGTCTTTAAATCAAGCCCGGATTCGTCAAATGCTTGGATGATCATATCCGCCAACGTAAAGCGAATGTCTTCTCGACCAGACATTTCATCAAACAGTTTAAGATAAACACCTAGATCGGTGGAATCTACAACTTCGAATTCCCAATCCTGTATGCTCGGCCCGTTTCTTAATCCCAGCCTTTCTGAAATGAAGTCTGGTTTTGCGACTGTGCTGCCCAAGGCAACTGAACAATCATGCAACTGTTTATCCTGAAGCCAAGTACTTTACGCTCCACCCCTGTTACAATTCGTAAGAATTGAGAAAACATCAGGCAAAACTTGCCGCTGATCGTCCACGTGTCCCGTCATAGGGGCAGTGGTGTCCGGGTCTGAACCGGACCCGCCATTTCCGACCCAAGGGAGGGGTTGGATAGGGAGGAGAAAGAGATTGGCTCAGACGCAGTCGGGCGCTGAAGGGATGACCTCTCTTCCGGCGCTGCTACACCGCAATGCGACGCAGTTCGGGGATTCCCCGGCCTACCGGGAAAAGGAATTCGGGATCTGGCAATGCTGGACCTGGGCTGAGGCCGCCGCTGAAATCCGTAAACTGGCGCTGGGATTTCTGGAAATCGGCGTGGAAAAGGGTGACCATATCGCCGTGATCGGGCGAAACCGCCCGGCGCATTACTGGTCAATGGTAGCCGCTCAGATGGTGGGTGCTGTACCGGTGCCTCTGTATCAGGACTCGGTCGCCGAAGAGATGGCCTATGTGCTGGAACATTGCGGCGCGAAATACGTCGTTTGCGGAGATCAGGAGCAGGTCGACAAGGTCATCGAGATTCAGGAAAACCTGCATCAGGTCAAACACATCCTTTATACCGACAAGCGCGGGATGCGGAAATACGACCATTCCCAGATGAACGCTCTGGACGACATTATGGCCGAAGGCAGTGCGGGACACGCGCGGTTCGATACCGAGCTGGACAAGCGGATCGCGGCGATCACCTATGACGACACCTGCGTGATGCTTTATACCTCGGGTACGACCGGAAAGCCCAAGGGCGTGGTGCTGTCGAACCGTAACGTGATCGAAAGCGCAAAGAATTCCTCTGAGTTCGACCACCTGACACGGAACGAAGACATCCTGTCTTATCTGCCGATGGCCTGGGTGGGCGATTTCATCTTTTCCATCGGTCAGGCTTATTGGTGCGGCTTCTGCGTGAACTGCCCCGAAAGTGCCGACACAATGATGACCGACCTGCGCGAAATCGGGCCGACCTATTTCTTCGCCCCACCGCGCGTTTTCGAAACCCAGCTAACCAACGTGATGATCCGCATGGAGGACGCGGGCAGCCTGAAGCGGAAGATGTTCCATAATTTCATGGCCCACGCCAAAAAAGTCGGTGGCCTGTTGTTGGATGGCAAGCCGGTCAGTTTTGGCGACAAGATGAAATACGCGCTGGGCAATATGCTGGTTTACGGCCCGCTCAAGGATACGCTGGGCTATGGGCGGTTCCGGGTGGGCTATACGGCGGGTGAGGCGATCGGGCCCGAGATTTTCGACTTTTACCGCTCGTTGGGGATCAATCTCAAACAGCTTTATGGCCAGACCGAGGCCACGGTGTTCATCACCCAGCAGCCCGATGGCGAAGTGCGCGCCGATACGGTGGGCGTGCCCTCACCCGCGGTCGAGCTGAAGGTCGATGACAGTGGCGAGATTCACTACCGCTCGCCGGGCGTGTTTGTGGAGTATTACAACAACCCGGATTCGACCGCCTCCACCAAGGATGCCGAGGGCTGGGTCGCGACCGGGGACGCCGGGTTCATCGAGGAAAGCAGCGGCCATCTGCGGATTATCGACCGCGCCAAGGATGTGGGCAAAATGGCCGACGGATCGATGTTTGCGCCTAAATATGTCGAGAACAAGCTGAAATTCTATCCTGATATCCTTGAGGTTGTGCTGTTCGGAAACGGCAAGGATCGTTGCGTGGCCTTCATCAATATTGACCTGATGGCGGTAGGCAACTGGGCAGAACGCAACAACGTTGCCTATGCGTCGTATCAGGAACTGACCAGCCATCCCCGTGTGTTAGAGACTATCAAGGCCCATGTGGAAGAGGTGAACAAGTCGGTTGCGGCCGATGAGATGCTGTCGGGCTGTCAGGTGCATCGCTTTGTGGTTCTGCACAAGGAACTGGACGCCGATGATGGTGAGATGACCCGGACCCGCAAGGTGCGGCGCAGGTTCGTCGAGGAGAAGTTCCACGACATTATTGCTGCCCTCTATGATGGCTCGCCCAATGTCTCGACGACGACCGAAGTGACCTATGAGGACGGACGCAAAGGGTCGATCAGCGCTACGTTGCAAATCATCGACGCAGCGGTTGTACCGGCGGCACAGCACAAAGTGGCGGCGGAATGAGGGCCGTTCGAGCGCCGCTCGACCTGCGGTCGTCGCCCCGCCCTCCGTCCCGTTTTTGCGCAAGTCAGGGAGTGACTGATGCTGGATAGTTCCGAAGGATATGTCACCGAGGATGGCCGCAAGATCGGCGGCGTGGTGATGGAGATGAAGAATATCACCCTGCGTTTCGGTGGTGTGGTCGCGATCAAGGATATCTCGTTCGACATCCGCGAAGGTGAGATCCGTGCCATTATCGGCCCGAACGGCGCGGGGAAGTCCTCGATGCTGAACGTGATATCTGGGTTCTATGTCCCGCAAGAGGGTGAGGTCTGGTTTCACGGGGCGAAGCGCCCTCCGATGCGGCCTTTTGAGGTGGCACAACAGGGGATTGCGCGAACCTTCCAGAACATTGCCCTGTTCGAAGGCATGAGCGTTCTGGATAACGTCATGACCGGGCGGCTGGGTTACATGAAGACCAACATTTTCCAGCAGGCGCTGTGGAAAGGGAAAGCCGAGGCGGAAGAAACCGAAAACCGCGAGGCGGTCGAGAAGATCATCGACTTTCTTGAAATCCAGCACATCCGGAAAACTCCGGTGTCGCGCCTGCCTTACGGATTGAAAAAACGCGTAGAGCTGGCCCGTGCGTTGGCGGCCGAACCCAAGCTGTTGCTGTTGGACGAACCGATGGCAGGCATGAACGTCGAGGAAAAAGAGGACATGAGCCGCTTTATCCTGGATGTGAATGACGAGTTCGGCACCACCATCGCCCTGATCGAACACGACATGGGCGTGGTGATGGATCTGAGCGACCGGGTTGTCGTGATGGATTACGGAAAGAAGATCGGGGACGGCACACCGGACGAGGTGCGCAACAACCAGGAAGTCATCGACGCCTATCTGGGGGTGAGCCATGACTGACCAACTGACAGACATGAGAGGGGGCGAACATGCCTGATCAGCTGATTTTCGCGATGGAGGTCATCCTGAATGGTCTGATGGCCGGTGTTCTGTATGCGCTGGTCGCACTGGGCTTTGTGCTGATCTACAAGGCTTCGGGGATTTTCAACTATGCTCAGGGTGTTATGGCCCTGTTCGCGGCCATGACCCTTGTGGGGATCATGAACGGGCAAGTGCCGTTCGCGCATCTGATCAACGCGATCTTCGGGACGCATATCCACTATTTCGGGTGGAATGTCCCGGCGTTGCTGGCGATCCTGCTGACCATGGCCGTGATGGTGTTCCTTGCCTGGGCGGTGCAACGGTTCGTCATGCGCCATCTGGTTGGTCAGGAACCGATCATTTTGTTCATGGCGACCATCGGTCTGGCCTATTTGCTTGAAGGCGTGGCCGACCTGATGTGGGGATCCGAGATCAAGACTCTGGACGTGGGCCTGCCACAAGGCATCAACCTGTGGATCGACGAGACCACGTTCAACATCTTTGGCTACGGCTTCTTCATCGACAACCTCGACATCGTGGCGACCTTGATTGCCGCGCTGCTGGTGGCCGCGCTGGTGGTGTTCAGCCAATACACCAAGCAGGGCCGGGCGATGCGAGCGGTGGCGGATGATCATCAGGCCGCGCTGTCGGTGGGAATCTCGCTGAACTTCATCTGGATCATGGTCTGGTCGGTTGCTGGGTTTGTCGCTCTGGTTGCTGGGATCATGTGGGGCACCAAGTCGGGCGTTCAGTTCTCGCTGTCGCTGATCGCGCTTAAGGCGTTGCCGGTGCTGATGCTGGGCGGCTTTACCTCGATCCCCGGAGCGATTGTGGGCGGGCTGATCATCGGAGTGGGTGAAAAGCTGTTTGAATTCGCAATCGGCCCGATGGTCGGTGGCGCGACCGAGAACTGGTTCGCCTATGTTCTGGCGCTGATCTTCCTCGTATTCCGACCGCAGGGTCTGTTCGGTGAGAAGATCATCGAGAGGGTGTAGCGATGCAGAAAATGATTGCCATCATCAATGTGATCGCGTGGTCGGGGTTTTGGGCTTTTGGCTATATCGCCGTCACCTCGGACGATCTGACCGCAACCCAACTGGTTGTCGCTGCGATCCTTGCCTTTGCCGGGCTGGTCACGGGCATCATGGCCTACATGAAACTGGTGCGCGCGTCAGAGGCGAGCGGATACGCAAAAGGGTCCAATCAACTGGACGCCGCAGCCCGGAACCGGGCGCAGGAACAATGGGGAAAGTGACACATGTTCTATCGTGAAGCCGGAGACTTCAAAGTTTCCTATGTGGATGACAGCCAGACTTTCCCGATCAAATTCGACCGGTATCGGTACTATGTGGTTCTGGCGGTCGCGTTCGGGATCATACCGTTCATCATCAACGATTACTGGGCTAACGCGCTTTTGCTGCCGTTCCTGATCTACGCGATCGCGGCAATCGGCCTGAATATTCTGGTTGGGTATTGCGGGCAGGTCAGCCTAGGTACGGGCGGCTTCATGGCAGTGGGGGCTTATGCCTGCTACAAGCTGATGACGGCCTTTCCTGACGTCAGCATGTTCATCCATGTCATTCTGGCCGGCGGCATCACTGCCATTGTCGGCGTTCTGTTCGGTCTTCCATCGTTGCGGATCAAGGGGTTCTATTTGGCGGTGGCGACGCTGGCCGCGCAGTTCTTTCTTGTGTGGCTGTTCAACCGGGTGCCGTGGTTCTACAACTACTCGGCTTCGGGTCAGATCAACGCACCGGAACGCGATGTGTTCGGGATCATCATCACTGGACCGAATGCTCCGGCATGGGCCACGTATCTGTTCTGCCTGATCTTTCTGACCGTCTGCGCCGTGATCGCACGCAACCTGACACGCGGCACTACCGGGCGTACGTGGATGGCGATCCGCGATATGGATATCGCGGCCGAGATCATCGGGGTGAACCCTCTCAAGGCGAAACTGACCGCCTTTGCCGTCAGCTCATTCTTTGTGGGCATCTCGGGCGCGTTGTTCTTTGCAGTCTATCTCGGCGCGGTTGAGGTTGGCGAGGTGTTCGGCATTACCAAATCGTTCCTGGTTCTGTTCATGATCATTATCGGGGGATTGGGCTCTATCTTCGGGTCCTTTGCGGGGGCGGCGTTCCTTGTGCTGTTGCCGGTGGTCCTGAAAGTGGTTGGCGCGGATATGCTGGGTTGGCCCACGGATATCGTGGCGCATTTGCAGCTGGTGATCGTCGGTGGGCTGATCATCATGTTCCTGATCCTGGAACCACATGGGCTGGCGCAGTTGTGGCGCGTCGCCAAAGAGAAACTCAGACTCTGGCCATTCCCGCACTAGGGGCAGGCCCAATCAGATAACGGGTGCAAAGCCCGAACCCAACATCGGACCAACCAAGGGAGGAGAAACCCGATGAAATTGAAATTGGCAACCGTGGCGCTGGGCGCCGTAATGGCGGCAGGACCGGTTATGGCCGATCTCGTATTCCCGTCACTCAGCTACCGTACCGGACCTTACGCGGCGGGTGGTATTCCGTTTGCGGATGGGTATGCGGATTACTTTACCCTGCTGAACGAACGTGACGGCGGGATCGGTGGCGTTCCGGCGAAGGTGATTGAATGCGAGACAGGGTATAACACCGAAAAAGGTGTGGAATGCTATGAATCGACTAAGGGCGAAGGTGCGCTGGTCTATCAACCGCTGTCGACCGGTATCACGTATCAGCTGATCCCTAAGACCACGGCAGACGGCATCCCGATGCACACGATGGGCTATGGCCGTACGTCCGCCAAGAACGGCGATGTGTTCAGCCACACGTTCAACTATCCTGCAAACTATTGGGATGGTGCCTCGGGCGCGGTGAACTACCTGCTGGAAGAGAATGGCGGGGACCTGAGCGGCAAGAAAATTGCTCTGGTCTACCACAACTCGGCCTATGGCAAGGAACCGATCCGCACGTTGGAAGAGCTTTCGGCCAAGCATGGCTTTGAGCTTGTCGCCCTGCCGGTTGACCATCCGGGCCAGGAACAGAAATCGCAGTGGCTGCAAATCCGCCGTGATCGCCCCGATTATGTTCTGATGTGGGGCTGGGGCGTCATGAACCAGGTGGCCGTTCAGGAAGCTGCCAACATCCGTTACCCGATGGAAAACTTCATCGGTATCTGGTGGTCCGGTTCTGAAAACGATGTGCTGCCAGCGGGCGAGGCCGCAAACGGCTATAAGGCGCTGACCTTCCACAACGTGGGCACGGATTTCCCGGTCTTTGACGATCTGAAGACGCATGTCGTCGATGCGGGTAAAGCTGCCGGCGCTGGCGATCAGGTCGGTACGGTTCTGTACAACCGTGGTCTTTATGCCGCGATGCTTGCGGCCGAAGCTGCCAAGAAAGCGCAGGAAATCCACGGTACTGCCGACATCACCCCTGCGATGATGCGCGACGGTATGGAGGCGCTGGAAATCAACGAAGCCAAGATGACCGAACTGGGTCTGCCTGGTTTTGGTCCGGCATTCTCGGTCTCGTGTGAGAACCACGGCGGGGACGCTCTGGTTGGTGTGACCCAATGGGATGCGGCCAACAAAACCTGGAGCCTGATTTCCGAGTTCAAGGCAACCGATGGCGACGTGATCGGTCCGCTGATCGACGAAGACTCGAGCGCTTATGCGTCGGAAAACAACATCGGATCGCGCTGCTGATCCGGCGTACTGAAATCCGGGGCGGCGGCAGACCGCCGTCCCGACCCCAACACTCGCACGAGGACACGCGCTGATGCTGGATGCGGCTCAAACCACTGACGTGCAGGCGGAAACCCTGCTTGAAGTCAACAATATCGAGGTGATCTACAACCATGTGATCCTCGTCCTTAAGGGTGTCAGCCTGACCGTTCCCAAAGGCGGTATTACTGCTCTGCTCGGTGGTAATGGCGCGGGCAAGACGACGACGCTCAAGGCGGTGTCGAACCTGCTGCATTCGGAACGGGGCGAAGTCACCAAAGGATCGATCAAGTATCGCGGCGCAAGCGTGCATGAAAGCGATCCGGCGGATCTGGTTGAAAAAGGCGTGATTCAGGTGATGGAGGGCCGTCACTGTTTCGAACACCTCACGGTCGAGGAAAATCTTCTGACCGGAGCTTATACCCGCAAGGACGGCAAGGCCGCGGTCCAGAAAGACCTTGATCTGGTTTACACCTACTTCCCGCGTCTGGCTGAACGGCGCCGGTCGCAGGCGGGTTATACCTCGGGCGGTGAGCAGCAGATGGTTGCCATGGGCCGGGCGTTGATGTCGCGGCCGGAAACGATCCTGCTGGACGAGCCTTCAATGGGGCTGGCCCCGCAATTGGTCGAAGAGATTTTCGGCATCGTGAAGGATCTCAATGAAAAAGAGGGCGTGTCCTTCCTGCTGGCCGAACAGAATACAAACGTTGCTCTGCGGTTCGCCCATTACGGGTACATTCTGGAATCGGGCCGTGTCGTTATGGACGGACCTGCCGATGAGTTGCGTGAAAACCCGGACGTGAAAGAGTTCTATCTGGGCATGTCCGATGAAGGCCGAAAAAGTTTCCGAGATGTACGCTCATACCGCCGCCGCAAGAGGTGGTTGTGAGCGGGTGGAGGATCTGGCGATGACTTACTACGACGCACTCGAAACCCGATCAGCCGATCAGCGCGCAGCTGATCAGGCGCAAGGGTTGCGAGTTCAGCTGGAACGCGCCCAATCCGCGCCGGGGTTTCAGGCTCATCTGGCCGGGGTGGATACCGATGCGGTGAAAACCATCGAAGATCTGGTCAAACTGCCGGTTCTACGCAAATCTGAACTGGCGCAGGCACAGGCTCAGCGACCTCCATTCGGCGGGTTCACGGTCACTCCGGCGCGGCATTTCCATCACGTGTTTCAGTCTCCGGGTCCGATCTACGAACCGGGCAACACCGATCCCGATTGGTGGCGCATGGGCCGGTTCCTGCACGCGGCAGGCGTGGGGCCGGGCGATATCGTGCAGAACTGTTTCGGCTATCACCTGACGCCTGCCGGCATGATATTTGAAAGCGGCGCGCGGGCCGTGGGCGCCGCCGTGTTGCCCGCAGGCACCGGCCAGACCGAGCTGCAAGTGACCGCCGCGCGTGATGTGGGTTGCACCGCATATGCCGGAACGCCCGACTATCTGAAGATCATACTGGATAAAGCGGATGAGATGGGTGTGGACCTGCAATTCGCTACGGCTGCTGTGGGAGGCGGCGCGCTGTTCCCATCCTTGCGTCAGGAATATGCGGATCGCGGGATTTCGTGCCTGCAATGCTATGCCACCGCTGATCTGGGCAATATCGCTTACGAAAGCCCTGCAATGGAGGGGATGATTCTGGACGAACACATCATCGTCGAGATCGTGACCCCCGGCACCGGCACCCCTGTGGCCGAGGGTGAAGTGGGTGAGGTGATCGTGACCTCGCTCAACCCTGATTATCCGTTGATCCGGTTCGCGACCGGTGATCTGTCGGCGATCCTGCCCGGCCAGTCGCCCTGCGGTCGTACAAATGCGCGGATCAAGGGCTGGATGGGTCGTGCCGACCAGACGACCAAGATCAAGGGCATGTTCGTGCGCCCTGAACAGGTGGCCGCGCTGGTCGACAAACATGCCGAGATCGTCAAGGCTCGTGTCATCGCAGCCCGTCAGGGCGAGATGGACACAATGACCGTTCAGATTGAAAGCCCCAGCGGAGATGACATGACCTATGCCAAATCCGTGATCGAAGTGCTGAAGCTAAAAGGCGCGATCGAGGTTGTTGAACCCGGTTCGCTGCCCAAGGATGGTTTGGTGATCGAGGATCAGCGGGTCTATGAATAAAGTCTGCGGCAGTTTGTGCCGCAGATTTGTTCCCCTGTAGACTGGTGTTTCTTAGCGTTTTGGTCGATTAATGGCCAACTCTGCGCATTCGCCAGTTACAAGCCGGGATCATGGCCGACATAGAAGTTTCAGAATATGGCACGCGCAACCACGGCGCGTTTGGTACCCGGCTGGTTGGCACGGTCGCCTGTCTTGTTGCGGCCGCTTGCCTGTTGCCGATGCTCGCCGTCGTTCTGGCGGCTGCAACGGGCGGAACGGATACGATCTCGCACCTGTTGCAAACCGTTTTGCCGCGCTATGCGCTTACGACGGTGATTTTGGTCGTTCTGGTGGCGATTGGTACGTTTGCCATCGGTGTCGGTGCTGCGTGGCTTGTGACCATGACACGCTTTCCCGGCGTTCGGTTCCTTGAGATTGCTTTGGTTTTGCCGCTGGCTTTTCCGGCTTATGTGCTGGCCTATGCTTATACGTTCATTCTGGATCACCCCGGCATTGTCCAAAGCACCCTGCGCGATGTGACCGGCTGGGGGCCACGCGACTATTGGTTCCCCGAGATACGCTCGACCGAGGGTGCGGCGGTGATGCTGATCCTCGTGCTGTATCCTTATGTCTACCTGCTGGCCCGCGCCGCGTTTCTTCAGCAAAGCGCCACGGCTTTTCTTGCGGCGCGGGCGTTAGGCAAAAGCCCTTGGCTGGCGTTCTGGCACGTATCGCTGCCCATGGCGCGCCCGGCAATTGCGGGGGGTGTGCTGCTGGCGATCATGGAAACCATCGCCGATTTCGGCACTGTCGCCTATTTTGGCGTGCAAACATTCGCCACCGGTATCTACACAAGCTGGTTTTCCATCGGAGACCGCGCTGCCGCCGCGCAGTTGGCCCTGTGCCTGCTGGGTTTTGCGCTGGTCATGGCCGTGGCCGAACGGATGCAGCGCGGTAAGGCGAAATACTATCAGGCAGGGAAAAGCCATGCGTCACTGCCCTCGGCGCGGCTAAAGGGCTGGCAGGCTGCCGCGGGCTTTACGCTGTGCGCCATTCCGGTTCTTCTGGGGTTCCTGCTGCCGGTGTTCATCTTGATTCAGATGGGGCTGGAGTCAGAGCAGAACCTGCTGTCGCGCCGCTATATCGGCTTCATTAAGAACTCGCTGACTTTGGCCGGTACTGCCGCCGTGATTACGGTTTGCGCCGCGATCAGCGTCGGATTCTTTCAGCGGTTGCGCCCTGGGCGGTTGTCATCTGGCGCGGGGTACATGGCGCGGTTGGGCTATGCGGTGCCCGGAGGTGTCATTGCGGTGGGCCTGATGGTGCCATTTGCCAGTTTCGACAATGCACTGGATGCTTGGATGCGGGCGACCTTTGATGTTTCGACGGGTTTGCTGGTGACGGGCTCAATCTGGCTGCTGGTCGCCGCTTATATGGTGCGGTTCTTGGCGGCGGCGCTCGGCGCTTATGAAGGTGGGCAAAGCACAGTTCATGCCAACATGGACGCGGCCTCGCGGTCTTTGGGACAAACCCCGCTGGGAACATTGCGCCGGGTTCATCTTCCTATCCTGACACCGTCCTTGCTGACGGCGCTGCTGATTGTGTTTGTGGACGTGATGAAAGAACTGCCCGCGACCCTGATCATGCGCCCGTTCAACTTTGATACGCTGGCGGTGCAGGCCTATCGGTTGGCCTCGGATGAACGGCTCGAGGGGGCTGCGGTCCCCTCTCTGGTCATCCTGGCGGTGGGGCTGTTGCCGGTCATCCTGATCTGTCGACAGGTTGGTCAGCGGCGTTAGAGCGATCCAAAAATATCACACCCGGGTGTCGCCGGACTTGATTCAGACGCGTTTTCCGGCAAGGCTTGGGGTATGAACATGCAGCCTCCCAGCCGGTTCTCTGCAAACTCGGCCCAGATGCCCGTCGCGTTTAACCGGCATGAGATGTCCCATATTCTGTCCGTCTACGGCCGGATGGTCGCCGCCGGAGAATGGCGCGATTACGGTATTTCCAACTTGCGGGACATGGCCGTGTTTTCGATCTTTCGCCGAACTGCGGAACATCCCATCTATCGGGTCGAGAAACACCCCCGGCTTCGACAGAAACAAGGGATGTATTCGGTCGTGGGCATGGATGGCCGAATCCTGAAACGCGGCCACGATCTGCGCACGGTGCTGCGCGTGCTTGAGCGTAAGCTGATCCGTTCAGTTGACCTTGATTAGAGCCGCTTATGGGCCGTCACCGGCCCGTCACCCTGTTCCAGAATGCGCGTGATCGCCTGTTCCATTGGCTCAAACGTCACGTCCATGTGGAAAGCATTGGCGTGCAGCAGCATATCCTCGGAATAAACCCAGGCCACATGCCCTTTCCAAAACAGCAGATCGCCGCGCTGAGGAGGGGTGCCCTGCGGCAGCAGATGACCAAGTTCGCGCTCCTGATCGCCACTGTCTCCTGGGCAGGGTTGTCCGCAGGCTAGCAGCCCGGCCTGAACCAGTCCTGAACAATCCAGCCCGAACCGGCTGTTTCCGCCCCAAAGATAGGGTGTGCCCAGAAAAAGTTCGGCTACTGCAACAGGATCGGTCAGCGGGACGCCCACATGTTTGGCGTGAACGGTCGGGATGAACCCAAGCTCGGTGTCCAGAAAGCCATTTACCTCGGACGTTGCCGCAACCCTGCTTCCAAAACTCAAAGAGGTCCGGTCGGGGCTTTTCATGTCTGGCCGAGCATAGGCGTGGGTGGCTGGTGCCGTGATCCAATGCGTTGCGCTTAGGTCCGGGCCAAGCTGTTCCGACCGGACCCAGCCGGCGTAGCCATCTTTTTCTGCGATGACCCGGCTCCAGCGGTTTGCCCGTTCTGAGAGCTCGACAGCGTCACCAAAAAGCAACTGTCGGTCGCGCGGACCGTCCGGCTCGCGCAACAGGTCGGTAACCGGTTGGATGATGCGTTGGCGTGTCATAGGTCCAGCATCTCGGGCAAGGCCGTCAACAAGGCGCGGGGCCCTTGGCCAAACCCGCCCTTGCTGCGACCGGGTTCGTTGCTGCGCTGCCATGAGAAGATGTCGAAATGCATGTAACGGCTGTCGCCTACAAAGCGACGCAAGAACAGCGCGGCGGTAATAGAACCGCCAAACGCACCGGCCGGGGCGTTGTCCAGATCGGCGATGCCCGGCTCGATCAACCCTTCATACGGGTCGTGGAACGGCATGCGCCAGACCGGATCGGCGGCCTTGCGCGCCGCGCGGGTCAGCGCGTCTGCCGCGTTGTCGCTGTCGGTGAAATAGGGCGCAAGATCGGTTCCAACCGCCACCCGCGCAGCGCCGGTCAGCGTCGCCATCGAGATCACGAGGTCCGGTGTCCCTTCGTCCGCAAGCGCCAGCGCGTCTGCCAGAACAAGGCGACCTTCGGCGTCGGTATTGTTGATCTCGACCGTCAGGCCCTTGCGCGAGGTCAGGATGTCGCCGGGCCGAAAGGCGTTTCCGGACACCGAATTCTCGACAGCGGGGATCAGAACCCGCAGTTGCAGCGGCAGCTTCAGCGCCATGATCATACGGGCCAGCCCCAGAACATTGGCGGCACCGCCCATATCTTTCTTCATCAACCCCATCGACGCGCCGGGTTTCAGGTTCAGACCGCCCGTGTCAAAGCACACACCTTTACCGACCAAGGTCAGCTTTGGCCCTGTTGTGCCCCAGTTCATCTCGATCAGCCGCGGTTCCTGCGCGGCAGCGCGGCCAACCGTGTGGATCATCGGAAAGTTCTGATCCAGCAGCGCATCGCCTGCGATCACCGAACAGGATGCACCGAATTCCTGCGCGAGGCCCTCGGAGGCGGCCTGTAATTGCTCTGGCCCCATATCCGACGCGGGGGTGTTAACCAGATCCCGGATCAGGGCTTCGGCTTTGGCCAGAACCTCAAGACGCGCGGCATCAATACCGTCGGGGGCAACCAGCCGGGCCTTGGCCGGTGACTGACTGGCATAGCGGTCAAATGCGTATCCGGTCATCAACCAGCCAAAGCATTCGGTTTCCAGCGCGTCTTTGGGAACGCCCGAAGCGATGTGATAGGTGCCTTTCGGCAGCGCCTCTGCCGCAGCCGCCAGTGGAAAACGCTTGCGGGCGCGGCCTGCGGGTTTGCCATACCCCGCCAAAGCGTAAAGCGTCGCGTCGTCCGTTCCGGGAACCAACAAGGTCTGGCCCATCGCCCCCGTAAACCCGTTGTTCGTGACCCAGTTCTGCACGGCATCAGGCTGATCCTTTACCCAATCATCCAGATCGGGTTGGGCGATCACGTGCAGCGGGACAGAATTGTCTGAGGGCGAGGCAAAGGTCAGGGTCATGGGTAACTCGGCTGGTTCGATTTGCGCCCAGCCTAGCCGCCCACATTCCATCTGCAAGCCCCCGTCAGACAGAAAGGTCCTGCTGATCCCAGATCACCGTCAGGGATTTCTCGCCCACGCGGATCAGACGAGACAGGGTGGCGCCCGTGGCGACCGCATCTCCTGCATCTACGTTCCGGGCGACGTCATCTGCGACAACAGCCAGTGCTGTCATGCCGACCTGGTCGGCTATCGCCACCAACGACCGCGAACATTTTCGCAGCCCGGTCCAATCGCGTTGCCGCCAGAACCGTTCGCAATTCGACAGGCGAACGGCCAGCTCCTCGACCGTGCGGCACAACACGTCCAGTGCATTCTTTTCCCCAAGCTGCCGATACAACCCGTTCACCCGGTCCGGGTCCAGTCGGACAGTTTCTTTGTGTTCAAGCGTGATAATATTTTCCACCACTTATTCCCCAATTCACTATACCCCCACGGTACAAGGCCACTTTGACCGAGAACTTCTTTGCAAAACCTTGCGTTCCTGAGGGATAATTGCTCGAATTTTCCACGAATTCGGGCTACAGCAGCCCACAGCGAACAAATCAGGGACACGAACATGAATCATGCCAAGCCTTTGCCGAATTATCTGGTCAAACGGTATCATGGCTGGAAAGCCACCACTTATTCCGAGAACCAGGTCTGGTATCGCCGTCTTGCTACAGAGGGACAGCGTCCGCGCGCCATGGTGATTTCGTGCTGCGATAGTCGGGTTCATGTCACTTCGATCTTCGGGGCTGATCAGGGTGAGTTCTTCATTCACCGCAATATCGCCAACCTTGTTCCGCCTTACGCCCCTGACGGTGACCACCACGGCACAAGCGCGGCAATCGAATATGCCGTAACTGCGCTGAAAGTGGCGCATCTGATCGTGCTGGGCCATTCGCAATGCGGCGGGGTTCAGGGGTGCATTGACATGTGCAAGGGACAGGCCCCGCAGTTGGAAGCGAAAGAAAGCTTTGTTGGCCGCTGGATGGATATCCTGAAACCGAAATACGAACTTGTTTCTGATGTCGAAGACGGGGCAGAGCAAGCGCGTCAATTTGAACGGCAAGCGGTTGTGGCCTCGTTGGAAAACCTGATGACCTTCCCGTTTGTGTCGTCGGCGGTCGAGGATGGCTCTCTCAGCCTGCATGGATTGTGGACCGATATCGGTGAAGGCGGACTGCAATGTTATGATCCGCAGGCGAAGAAGTTCGTCGTCGTTTAAACCGCCGAAGGTTCTTTCAATTTGACGGGCGTGGGATCAGGTTGCCGATTCCGCGCCCTTTTTTGTCCAAGGTCCCGCACCCAGCCTGAACCGATTCAGGTCGGTCGATACGTAAATTGTGTGGTCCGACCACCTGGGACATTACTTCAAACGCAATCCTGATTGGTCAAATAAAAGGCGTTCGTCTGTTTGCGGAGGCCCAGCGGGGCGATTTCCCAATAAGAAGAAGCCAAAAAAATAGCCATTCTGCACTTTTTTTAACTTTTTCGTTGCCGAAACCGGTTTCGGAACAAAAAATTGCAATCAATGACAGCGAATCTTTCACATCGGCCGCGGGACACCGCAGATCGCCCCTCGGTTTCTGGGCGCGTCAAGCTTGATGAATTGGCCGCGCACCTTGGCTTGTCTAAAAGCACTGTGTCGCGGGCGCTCAACGGGTATTCTGATATTTCGGCTGTGACCCGCGCCAGGGTGGAAACGGCGGCGCGCAAGTTGGGCTATCGCCCTCTGAGCCATGCGCAGGCCATCCGTACCGGGCAGGTTCGTGCGATTGCGATGGTGTTGAACAGCGACGAACCTGATCGTCACAACCCGTTCCTGCAGGATTTTCTGGCTGGTGCGTGCGAGGCTGCAAGTCACCTTGACTGGACGATGACGATTTCGACCGCGACCTCGGAACGGGACACGTTGAAAGTCCTCAGCAGATTGTTCGAAGAACGCAAAGCGGATGGTTTCATTCTGCCCCGGACCGCAGTCAAGGACGCCCGGATCGGCCTTTTGCGCAGCCTTGGGGTTCCCCACATCCTGTATGGCCGTACCGGGTATGGGCAGCCGAACACGTGGGAGGAAACCTCTTGGTTCGATATCGCCGGTGAAACGGCGATGCGCAAGGCGGTTTTGCGGTTGGCCGGGTTTGGACATACGCGCATTGGTTATGTCGGCAGTGACCTCAAGTTCAACTACAGCCACCTACGCCGCGATGGGTATGCCGAAGGTCTGCACGAGGCTGGATTGCCCTTGGACCCCGACCTGATCCGGGACGGGGCCAGAACACGGGATGAAGGCGCTGCGCAGGCCATGGCCTTGATGCAGGTCGAACAGCCCACGACAGCAATTGTCTTTGCCACCGATCTGGCGGCCTTGGGCTTTTACCCGGTCGCGCAGGATCTGGGGCTTGAGATCGGTCGTGACGTTTCCATCATTGGCTATGACGGCATTCCCGAATCCCGGTACGCGCGCCCGGCTCTGACCAGCTTTGCGGTAGATTCACACATGGCCGGACAGCGTTTGGCGACGATGCTGATCCGGCAAATCCGGGGCGACGACCCCGCAGGTTTACGCGAACTGACCGAAGCCACCCTGGTTGAGGGTGGATCGGACGGACCGCCAACACGAACGCCACAGGAACTGGCGCGCATAATACAGACTGACAATAATCATAACCGGGGAGACCGATCATGAAACTTACACCCAAGATGTCCCGCCTGATGCTGGGCACGTCGCTGGCAGTGATGCTTGGCGCGCTGTCGGCGCAGGCGGATACGATCCGCTTCTGGACCACGGAGGAACAGCCCGAACGTCTGGCCAAGCAGCAGGAGATGGCCGACCAGTTCAAAGCCGAAACCGGAACGACGGTTGAAGTGATCCCAGTCACCGAAAGCGATCTGGGTACGCGTGCAACCGCGGCCTTTGCTGCCGGTGATCTGCCGGACGTCGTTTATCACACACTGCAATACGCTCTGCCCTGGGCCGAGGCGGGTATTTTGGATACCGAGGCCGCAACAGAGGTGATCGAAGAACTGGGTGCGGACACATTCGCCCCCGGTGCGCTGGCGATGGCGGCATTCAACGGAGAAACCGCCTCGGTCCCGGTTGATGGCTGGACCCAGATGGTCGTCTACCGCAAAGACTTGTTCGACGAGGCTGGTCTGGAAGCTCCAAGTTCCTATGCCAATGTTCTGGCTGCGTTGGACAAGTTGCACAACCCGCCGGAAATGTACGGATTTGTCTCGGCCACGAAGGTTGACGAAAACTTCATGAGCCAGGTGTTGGAGCATGTTTTCCTCGCCAACGGCGTTTCGCCCGTTGGCCCGGATGGGTTCCAGCCGCTGGATGAGGCCAAAACCACCGAAGTTCTGGACTTTTACAAGGCGATTTCCAAAGCCTCGCCTCCGGGTGAGTTGTTCTGGAAGCAATCGCGCGAGCTGTATTTTGATGGCAAAGCCGCGATGATCATCTGGTCGCCGTTCATTCTGGATGAACTGGCAGGTCTACGCGACAGCGCGCCGCCCACCATCACCGATGACCCGACCTCGCGCGATTTGGCGTCGAAAACGGGGATTGTGACCAACTTCTCTGGCCCATCCAACCCGGACGGCGCAGCATGGGGGGATGTGCGGTATTTCGGGATCACCAATGACGCCGATACTGACGCGGCGATGGAGTTTGTGAAATTCGCCATGGATGATGGCTATACCCAGACGCTGTCCATCGCGCCCGAAGGCAAGTTCCCGGTGCGTCGCGGTAACGCCGACAACCCGACGGCCTTTGCCGAAGCGTGGGCGGAATTGCCCGTGGGCGTTGATCGCAAGGCCCCGTTGGGTGAGCTATACGATCAGGCGATGATCGACGAGATCGTCGACGGTTTGGACGTTGCGCAGCGTTGGGGCGTGGCCGAAGGGCAGCTTTCGCTGGCGTCCAAGATGATCAACTCTCAGGTCATCAACCGGATCGTGCGTCAATATATCGACGATGAAATCGACGCCGCCGCTGCCGTGGCCGCGATGAACGAAGAACTTGCCAAGGTTCAGTAGACCCCTGCTTGACCGGTATCTGCAGCGGCGTGCGCGCCGCTGCACCTAACCCTCTGAGGTCCACCTATGTCTTCGGCCACCCCACCGACCGGAACCGGGGCGCTTGCCAAACGCGAGGCGCGTCTGGCCTGGGCTTTGCTTTTCCCAACCGTGATCAGTGTATCGCTTGTGGTGATCCTGCCCTTGCTGGCGATCTTCTGGATCAGTTTCAAGCCGTTCACCCTGTCTGACCTGCGCCCGCCTGCGCCCGTTGTGCGTGAAAGCCTGCGCGGATCAGGCGAGGATCTGCGGATCGAATACCGCGTGCGCAATTCCAGCCAGGAAATCGCCATTGAAGGCGTGACCGTGACAGATGTACTGCCCGATGGTGTAACGGTGGGCGAAGTTTCGGCCCCTTGCGTGCTGAACGGGCCGGATTTGTTCTGTGATTTCGGTACTCTGGAAGGAGGTCAGCGCGAACGCATTCGAATTCCGGTCACCGTGGACGGAGACCCTGACGCCTTTGAAGACGCGATCGAAGGGTCCGAACCCGGCGTCACCGGCAGCGGGCCAAGCGTTCTGACCAATTTCGAGTTCAGCTTGGAAAACTATGCCCGCGTATTCGACGGGGATGAGTTCTGGGGCGTTCTTTGGGTCACGCTGTTCTACACGGTTTTCGGTACCATCGGAGCCTTGGTAATGGGCCTGTTTGCGGCTCTGTTGCTGAACAAAAGTTTCAAAGGGCAGGGTATCATCCGGGGACTATACCTGTTTCCCTACGTCGCCCCGGTGATCGCGGTGGCCTTTACGTGGGTTACGCTGTTTGACCCGTTCTCAGGCTCGGCCAATGCGTTGCTGGTGCAAATGGGATTGAGTAGCGAGCCAATTAATTTCTTCGGCGAGCGGCCTTTGGCGTTGATCATGGTCACTGTGTTTGAGATTTGGCGCTATTTCCCGCTGTCCTTCCTTTTCATTTTGGCTCGGATGCAGTCCATCGACTCCAGCATGTATGAGGCGGCGGATATGGACGGGGCGTCGCCCTTCCAGAAGTTCTGGCTGCTGAGCATCCCGCAACTGCTGGGCATTCTGTCGGTGCTGTTCCTGCTGCGCTTTATCTGGACGTTCAACAAGTTCGACGACATTTTCCTGCTGACCGGCGGCAATGCGGGCACGCGCACCCTAACCGTGAATGTCTATGAGCAAGCCTTCGCGATCTCCAATATCGGGGCAGGCGCGGCCGTGGCCGTGGTGATCCTGATGTGCCTGATCGCCTTCAGCTTTGTCTTCTTCCGCTTCATCAGCCGAGAGGAGGGTCTGTGATGCGCAAAGGATATATCACCGGCCCGGTTCTGGGAGCGCTCTGGCTGGTTGTGATTGCCACCACTGTCGCCATCACCATGTCGTTTTCGACCGGGGCAGCGTTTCGCCCGCAGGTCTTGCTCTGCCTGATCTGGGGGGCTTTGGCCGGGCTGGTCTATGTCCGGTTTCCGACACAGCGTGCACCGGCGCGGTTGGGGATCTCGGCCCTGTTGGGCTTGTCTGCCCTAACCGGATTTGGCCCGGTCCTGATCGGTTCGGATACGTCTTTGCAGGCCGTATTGGTCACGGTTCTTGCCATGGCCATTGTTACGCACCTGTCTCTGGCGGCGATCCTGCGGGACACACCCTTAGGGGAGCTCACCCGCCACGAATTTGAAGACGCCGTGATCCGGTTCTGCACCGGCTTCGGCTATATTTTCTTCACCGCCATTGTCGTCATCCCCTTCTATGTCATGGTGATGACCAGCCTGAAATCGCAACAGGCCCTATTGCAGAACCCGTTGGATTTCTCGGTTGACCTGTCGCAAGGCTGGGCGCTGTTTCGCAGCTATTCGGAGCTGTTCCGAGACTTCAATTTCGGCACTTACCTGTGGACCTCGTTCTATGTGTCGGTCCTGACAGTGTTCATCACCCTGTTGTTCAGCGTTCCCGGAGCCTATGCCGTCGCGCGATTTCGGTTCAAAGGGCAAAAGGCGTTCTCACGCTCGATCCTGCTGATTTACATGGTGCCGATGATCGTTCTGGCGCTGCCGATTTACATCGCGTTTTCGCTGACGGGTCTGCGCAACTCGATCCTGGGCATTGTCATGATCTACCCGGTTACCACGATCCCGGTCGCGCTCTATATGCTGCAAGGTTACTTCCGCGGCCTGCCGACCGAAGTGGAAGAGGCCGGTCTGATGGATGGTCTGTCGCGGCCGGCGGTGATTTGGAAGATCACCCTGCCGCTTAGCCTGCCTGCGCTGGCGTCGGTGTCGCTTTATGTCTTCATGATTGCGTGGAACGAGTTCCTGCTGGCCTTCATGCTGCTCGACGACCCGTCGAAATTCACCCTGACCCGAGGCGTTACGATGTTGAACTCTTCGGAGATTCCCCGCCAACACCTGATGGCCGGCGCGGTGATTGCCACCGTTCCGATCATGGCCCTGTTTCTGGGGCTTGAACGTTTCATGACCAAGGGCCTGACGGCAGGCTCGGTCAAAGGATGACTGACATGAACTACTATACTACGCCGAGTGAATCGGCTCGCAATATCCTGATTGCCAATGACAGGGGCGGCTACACGATCCCCACCAGCGGACTGTATCCCTACCAATGGAACTGGGACAGCGCGGTTGCTGCGCTGGGTTTTGCCGAGTTCGACATCAACCGCGCATGGGTTGAGCTTGAGACGCTGTTCTCGGGTCAATGGGCGGACGGCATGGTCCCGCATATCCTGTTTCACAAGCCCGATCCGGGCTATTTTCCAGGACCGGACGTGTGGGGCGGAACCGGGCCGATCCCGTCTTCGGGGATCATTCAACCTCCATTGGCGGCAACAATGGCTCGGCGGGTATTGGATATGGACCCGGTGGCAGGCAAAGAACGGATGCGGGCGCTGTTCCCCAAAATGCTGGCCTGGCACCGTTGGATCATGGCGTGGCGGCTGGACGATCACGGCGCGGTCTGCACCACCCACCCGTGGGAGGCCGGGCGCGACAATGCCCCCGACTGGGACAATACGATGGCGGCAATTGATGCCTCGGACGTGGGTGAATATCAGCGCCGTGATACCAGCCATGTCAACAGCGCCGACCGTCCGACGAAATACGACTACGACCGCTACATCAAACTGGTGAATATCGGCCGTGAGGCGGGATGGAATCAGGCGAAGCTGCTAGAGGTGAATCCGTTTCGCGTGGCCGATCCGACCATGAGCTTCACCACCCTGCGCGCTGCCCGCGATCTGCTGGCCGTGAGCAATGATCTCGGGCTTGAGGCTGACGGTCTCAGCGCCGATATTGATCGGCTTGAGGCTGGTGCGCGATCCCTTTGGAATGAGGCGCTGGGCGCGTTTGACGCGCGGGATGCGCATACTGACGAATGGGCAGAAAGTGTCTCTAACGCAAGCTATTTGTGCTGGTACGCAGGAATTGAATCGGCCCGGATGCTGGACCGGGTCAAGACGGTTCTGACCACAGTACCGCATCCGATTCCCAGCTATGACCCGCACATGCCTAAATTCGACGAACGCCGATACTGGCGCGGCCCGACATGGGCATTCATGAATATGCTGACCGGTTTTGGACTGGCTGAAATGGGCCACGGGGTCGAAGCCGAAGCTCTGCGCCTGAAAACCGCGCGCCTGATCGCCGGACATGGCTTTGCCGAGTATTTTGATCCGCTCACCGGAGGTCCCGCAGGTGGCAATTCATTCACATGGACCGCCGCCGTTTGGCTACACTGGGCAGGGAGGAACTGATGGGCAGCATCGAACTCAAAAGCGTCGAGAAATGGTTCGGCGAGGTGCAGGTGATCAAGGGCATCGACCTGCAGATTCAAGAAGGTGAGTTTGTCGTCTTTGTCGGCCCCTCGGGATGCGGCAAGTCCACCCTGTTGCGCATGATTGGCGGGCTCGAGGATATCTCGCGCGGGGGGCTTTTGATCAACGGGGCGGATGTGACCGACCACCCGCCCTCGAAACGGGGGCTGACGATGGTGTTTCAGTCCTATGCTCTGTACCCCCATTTGACCGTGGCCGAGAATATGGGGTTCTCGCTGAAGGTGGCGGGTGTGTCCAAGGCCGATATCGCCGAGCGTGTCGGAAAAGCGGCCGAAGTCCTCAAGTTAGAGCCTTATCTTGAGCGCCGCCCCAAGGATCTGTCCGGTGGGCAGCGTCAGCGCGTGGCCATCGGTCGGTCCATCGTACGCGACCCGACCGCGTTTCTGTTTGATGAACCCCTGTCCAACCTCGATGCCGCCCTTCGGGTCGAAATGCGCTATGAGATTGCCAAGCTGCATCAAAGCCTGAACCGAACCATGATCTACGTGACCCACGATCAGGTCGAGGCGATGACGCTGGCCGACCGTATCGTGGTGCTGGAGTTCGGCAAGATCGCGCAGGTCGGCACCCCGCGCGAGCTGTATGAACGCCCGGCCAACCTGTTTGTGGCGCAGTTCATCGGCAGCCCAAAGATGAACGTCCTGCCCTGTACCGTGGCCGGGGATCAGTTCCGTTTGGAAAACGGTGGCAGCGGTCCATTTGACCGGACGGGCGAGGCGACACGGCTGGGCATCCGCCCCGAACATATCAGCGTGGTCGAACCGGGCACAGGCCACAGCGACGGCGTGGTCGAGGTTGTCGAATACCTTGGCGCCGACATGTTCATCATCGTCGATTGCGGCACCGAAGAAAAAGTCACCGTCCGCCTTGGCGGAGATACCGAAATCAAGGCCGGGGCGCAGATCGGTCTGCATTTCGCGCCCGAGAAATTGCAGTTCTTTGATGGGGAAGGACAGGCTTTGTGAGCAGATCGGTCCCAAATGAGTGAGTTTGCGTCTTTCCGATCCGCACAGAGGCTGTAAGCTGTCTGAAATTTCAGCGATTCATAGATCGAAGTGATTTCAGGTGGTGATTGTGCATACGAAAAACGACCTTCCCGAACGGGTTTCCCACGTTTGGATTTCTACGACCTGGAATAATGGAAATGCCATAAAAGGCGTTATCAGGAAAGAATTCCAAAACTATTGGCTTGCAGGCCAACAACCGGAGGTCGCGGAAAAATACCAAACCCTTTTGAAGCAGGCGTTCTCCAAAATAAAAAAAGGTGAACCCCTAACTGAAGAAGAAGTTGGTGAAACTTGGTACTACGGCACAGGGCCGGGCGAAACGACGCCAAATTTCATGCATGGGGGTGGATTGCCAATAGTGTCAGACTCAGCCAAATCTGTTCTGGAACGGTTTGATTTGGACCAGACATATTTTTGCAATCTCAACTTACAAGCACCAGCCGGTCATCCAACTACTGATGAGCCCTATTACATCTTGAATGTGTGCAACAAGCGGTCGATGGGGAATTACGAGGCGTTGGGGCCTGAGGGCGATCTGACAGCCCCTTTGGACAACTTAGCTGGTCAGATTTTTCTATCAAGGTCGGGTTGGGAGCACAAACTGGTCGTTATCCCCGAAGCACTGGGCGGGCCCGACATCTGGATCGATCCGAAAATTCCCAAACTCCTGTTCCTCTCTGAACGTCTCGTTTCAGCTTTGAAGGCAGCCGGAGTCGATGACGGTTGGGGTTTGGTCCGCTGCTCCGTCGGGGTTCTTTAAGCACTGTTTGCGCCAAAACGACCTTAGTTCGGCTTGTGTTTTGTCAATCCATACTGCACGCTTTGCGTGTATTGAGTTTCAGGGATTCTAGTATGTTCGATCAGCGACAGAGTGATCATATTCGCAAGCTTCAGGCCGACAGAGCTTCGGCCGTAAACCACCCCCGTCCGTCTGCGAAACCGGCCCCACAGAACAGGGGTATCGCGTTGTCGTCGCCCTCATCGTGTATCCAATCGCTGTGACGGCGCGGCAGATTGTTGATATGGGGGCGGACGAAAATTTCAGTCTCGAACAATTAACTCATTTGCTTCCGCTGATCTACACTGCGCTCGGGTTTGTAATTTTCATGTTTGCCGGAGGCGTGTTTGCTTTGTTCACATTCCGAAAACGCCCCCGGTTCGCTTGGTTCATCGCAATGTGTTTCATCGGGTATTTCCCAGGCGGGGCCTTGATGAAATTTTTTTCCTAGCCGTGTTCGATTTGGCTGGGGCCATTGGTGGACAACAAAAAAGGGCCAACCCATGGTTGACCCTTTGTTTTTCCAGCCAGTTTGACCTCAGCCCTTTTTCAGAACCTCACGGCCCAGCAGTTCGGCGATCTGCACAGCGTTCAGGGCCGCGCCTTTGCGCAGGTTGTCCGAAACGCACCACAGGTTGATGCCGTTCTCGATGGTCGAATCCTGACGGATGCGGCTGATGAACGTGGCGAAATCGCCCGCGCATTCGATCGGCGAGACGTAGCCGCCGTCTTCGCGCTTGTCGATCACCATGATGCCTGGGGCCTCGCGCAGGATGTCGCGGGCCTCATCCTCGTCCAGGAATTCCTCGAACTCGATATTCACAGCCTCAGAGTGGCCGACGAACACCGGAACGCGGACGCAGGTCGCGGTGACCTTGATCGACGGATCGACGATCTTTTTGGTTTCCACAACCATCTTCCACTCTTCCTTGGTCGAGCCGTCTTCCATGAAGACATCGATCTGCGGAATGACGTTGAAGGCGATCTGTTTCTGGAACTTCTTCGGCTCAACCTCGGTGGTGGGGTTGTAGATGGCTTTGGTCTGATCCCAAAGCTCATCCATGCCGTCTTTACCCGCGCCCGAAACCGACTGATAGGTCGAGACGACAACGCGCTTGATCCTGGCGCGGTCATGCAGCGGCTTCAGCGCGACAACCATCTGCGCGGTCGAGCAGTTGGGGTTGGCGATGATGTTCTTGTTTTTATAGTCGTGGATCGCCTGAGGGTTACATTCCGGCACGATCAGCGGAATGTCCGGGTCGTAGCGATAGAGCGAGCTGTTGTCGATCACCACACAACCCGCAGCGGCCGCCTTGGGCGCGTAGACTTTGGTCGCGTCCGAGCCGATGGCGAACAGCGCCATGTCCCAGCCGGTGAAGTCGAAGGTGTCGATGTCCTGGGTGGTCAGTGTCTTGTCGCCAAAGCTTACTTCGGTTCCCAGCGAACGACGGCTTGCCAGAACAGCAAGTTCATCGACGGGGAACTGGCGTTCCGCCAGGATGTTCAGCATTTCGCGGCCCACGTTACCCGTGGCGCCGGCGACAACGACGCGATAGCCCATTTCATGTCTCCAAAGTTAAGGACGCGCGTTCATAGCCGCGTTGCAGCAAAGAAAAAAGAGTTTTCGGGGCATATTTCACCCAATGACACCGATTTGACGCGGCGCATCGCCTCAGTTTTCGGTCAGAAGCCGTTCGTAGAGGGCAACAAGGGTCTTTGCTTCGCCGTTGATGTCGAAATTCTGTTCGACATGGGCACGGGCGGCGCGGCCGGATTGGGTGAGGGAATCATGGTTTTTCAGCATTTGGGCGCTGGCGTCCACCATGGCGGGGATGTCGCCCGGCGGGATGATACGGCCCAGCGTAGGGTCGGTGACGATTTCCGAGAACGCTCCGACATCGGTGGCCACGACGGGCACGCCGCAGGCCATCGCCTCCAGCGGGGTCAGGCCGAATCCTTCCCACCGCTGGGGCGCGATGAACAGGTCCAGAACCTGATACCATTCGGCGATCTGGTCGACGGTGACTTCGGGCATGAACAGGATGCGGTCGGACAGGCCCGCTGCCGCGACCTTGTCTGTCAGCTCGGCCAAAAAGGCGGTGTGCTTTTCTGTGGCGCGGCCCATGACGATGCCGTGGACGTCATCGAACTGGCCACACAGCTCGATCATCGCATCGACAAAAGCGTCGGTGCCTTTCTGTTGGCGGATGCGGCCATAGCAGCCCAGCAACAGACCATCCGGCAGACCCAAGCGGGTACGAACCGCCGCCTTATCCTCGGGCGGGGTGAAATCCTGCAGGTTGATGCCATGCATGATGACCTGCGCGTCCCGGTCCAGATACCCGGCGGTCTTGCGCGAGGTGGCCACCACGGCGTCCATCTTGCCGATTAGCCATTTGGTATAGCCCGAATGGCTGCGCTGCGAGGCGCTGGTGAATAGCAGCTTCAACCGCAGGCGCAGGATGTTGCGCAGGAACAGACCCAACAGCATCTCGGTGTTGCGGCGCGCATGCCAGACACGCAGGGTTTTACGCGACAAAAAGGGCAGGCGGCTCAGCGGGATATGCGGAATGTCGGCAGGCAGGCCGGGGCCGGTGGCGGCTATGTCGATCCACTGCACTTGCAACGGCACCAACCGCGCAATCGTCGCCGTTACGCCTGAAAGCCTGCGTTTCAGATTGGGGGCGATAACGCGCGGGTCGGACATGGTTGCTCCTGACGGTTTCAGCGTCAGTCGACGCTGTCCCGGCTGAATAGATAGATCACGCAGCCAATGGCAAGCGTGACCGCGAAAAAGCCGAATATCGTTGTGTAGGGTGCGCTTGGACTGATGTCCACTGTGGCCGCATGGATGCGGCCGGTGACGAACTGCGCGAAGCCGACGCCACCGATCCCGAACAGGTTCAGCAGGGTTACGCCTCGGCCCACAAGATGTGGCGGTACAAAGGCGCGGCCATGCGCCATGATGACCGGAAAGCTGGCCCCCACAAAGCCAATGACCGAAATCAATACGATGGACACCCAGACGCTGTTGTCGATCCACAGGCACAGCAGTGACAAAGCGATCACCCCCAGCGCATTGCCGCCAAAGATCACCCATTTCCGCGTGCCTAAAATCCGGTCGAGCGGCCCATAGGTAAAGGTCCCGGCAATCATGGCGGCCCCCATGATCAGCGTCGCCGTGCCGATTTGCGTGGTGCTGAGGGCGAAGATATCGCTCAGGTAAGGTCCGGCCCAAAGCCCGCGCGTAGCCGCCGAAGGCGCGTAGGCCACCAGCATCAGCGGCAGGATCGCCCACAAAGCGGGCTGTTTCACTAGGTCCAGAACCGAACCCTTGTGGTCTGTTTCAACCCGTTTGGGGTCATGCACGGTGGTCAGAATACCCAGCGCAATCGCGCCTGAGAACAACGCCAGCACCCACATGGTTGCGCGCCAGCCCATCAATTCGACGGCAAGTGCGGTGGGATATGAGGCCACCAAATTACCCACTGACCCGACACCCAGCATCAGCGCGGCCAGCGTCGCAAAGCGCGCCGGGGGAAACTCACGCGCGAAGATGTAATAAGACGCCATCAGGACCGGTGAACAGCCAACCCCGATCAGCCCCATCGCGATGGCAACGTGGAAGGGCGTAGAAGCGATTGCGAACAATGCAGCCCCACCGGCACCTCCGATCAGTAATAGTGCGGCGGCCGTCAGGCGCGGGCCGACCCGATCCAGCGCCCAACCCACTGGAAGCTGCATGGCGGCAAAGATCAAAAACCAAAGGCCCGAGGCAAAGGCTAGGTCCTCGGGTGTGGCCCCTATGTCGCGGCCAAGATCGACACTGAGAACGGCAAGGAAAGCACGAAAAAACTGGCTGAGCACATAGCCCAGGCACAACACCACTAATCCTGCCTTCATGTATCGCCCCTCTTCCCCAACGGCTGACCGCCCCTGATTGGCACGTACAATCGCCGCACACAAGCACGTGTGTCGTGACGATTTCACGGGACAGCAACCGCAATCGCACTACCCTAAGAGGTGATTTCTGATCGAGGCGATTATGAAAGACGCTCAGGCCGCGTTTTATGACAGTCTTCCTTTGCTGCGCGACTTTGCCCGGCTTGCCGACCCCGTGCAGTTTTCAGCCCTTCCTGACAATTGGGTCGTCGGGGTGGCGGATATTGTCGATTCAACGGGCGAAATTGCCAAAGGCCGCTACAAGACCGTGAATATGGTCGGCGCCGCGGTTATTTCAGCCATGATCAACGCCATGAAGGGCAGCGACTTCCCCTATGTGTTTGGCGGCGACGGCGCAGGGTTTGCCGTCCCCGCTAGTGCGGCTGACGACGCCCGATCCACGTTGGCTGCCTTGCGGCGCTGGGCCGAGGACGAATTCGGAATATCTTTGCGCGCCGCGTTGATGCCCGTTGCCGAAATCCGGGCGTCGGATCGGGATTTGCGTGTCGCCCGCTACGCGCCGTCCGATGGCGTGGACTATGCCATGTTCTCGGGGGGTGGGTTGGCCTGGGCCGAGGCGCAGATGAAAGCGGGTGCGTTTGCTGTGACTGTCGCGGAACCGGGCGCGCAACCGGATCTAACGGGCCTGTCCTGTCGCTGGTCAAACATCAGGGCGGCCCATGGTCAGATCGTGTCTTTGGTGATCGAGCCGACTGCGCAAGCGACCGAGAGCGATTTTGCGGATTTGGCGCAATCCGTTCTGGTCGCCTCAGAAGGGTTAGAGCGGGCGGGACATCCTGTACCTGTGAACGGTCCGCCAATGAATTGGCCTCCGCCGGGGTTGGATATCGACGCGCATGTGTCGCGACGGGGTCGCAATCTCACCTTGCAAAAACTTGGGTTGCTGGCACAAAATCTGCTGATTTACCTCTTGTTCAAGGTCGGGCGACCCATGGGTGACTTCCAGCCCGAACACTATCAACAAATGGTCAGCCGTAACGCGGATTACCGGAAGTTCGACGACGGATTGAAGATGACACTGGATTGCGACGAGGCGACGCTATCGCAAATCCGAATAATGCTCGAACAGGCCCGTGGTCAGGGAAAGATCCGCTATGGTCTGCATGCGCAAGATGAGGCGATGATGACCTGTTTTGTCCCCTCGGCCACGCGCGACGACCACGTTCATTTTATTGACGGCGCATCCGGAGGTTACGCGCAAGCGGCAGCCGCCATGCAGGGCTGAGGCGTTATTTCCCTTTCCATTGTGCAGCCAGTGCGCGTGCAGCCCGGGTCAGCAACATGACATCAATGCCAACCGCCAGAAACTGCGCGCCCATATCCAGATAGGCCTGACTGGCCTCGTCCGTCGTGCCCAGAATGCCCGGAGCCTTGCCCGCAGCCCTGATCCGCGTCATGGCATCGGCAATTACGGCACGGACTTCGGGTGCGGTACTGTCACCCTGATGGCCCATATCCGTGGACAGGTCCGCAGGTCCGATAAACACGCCGCTGACGCCCTCAACCTTCAGAATCTCGTCCAGAGCCTCGATTCCGGCGCGATTTTCAACCTGAACCAGCAGGCAAATCTGGGTGTCCGCAGTCTGGATGTAATCGGTGGTCGTTCCATACATCGTCGCGCGTGACGCCATGGCCCCGACCCCCCGCACGCCCTGTGGTGGATAGCGGCAGGCGCGCACCAGTTCCTGCGCCTGTTGCGCGGATTCAACCATGGGAACAAGAATGGTCTGCGCCCCGGCGTCCAGAACCATCTTGATCAATGCGGTGTCGCCCACGGGTACCCTGACAACGGGATGGGTGGGACTGGACGACAACGCCATGAGTTGATCGCGCACAGACCGGATGTCGTTTGGCGCATGTTCTCCGTCAATCACCAGCCAGTCGAACCCGGCCGTACCCATGATTTCGGCCGTGACGGCCTCGGCAAAGCTGCTCCAACAGCCGATCAATCTGTCGCCATTTTGCAAAGCCAGCTTAAAGGTGTTTGAAGGGGCGGGCATGTTGGAACCTTTTCATCAGTGATGTGGCAAGTGCGGTGATCGAACCTTGTGAGCATCATTCCCAGTGGTTCCGAGTTTGACCAGCCCAAAAGCGCATGGCAGATCACCGCCCATAACGGTTCGCGCTGAGCCCATCGCGTTAGCGCTCATCAATAATCTGAATCAGTCTCTGAATAAGGCGTATTTAATAGACTTCGGCTGAGTTGCAGTCTGATGAGATTTCGTCCAAGATTCCTTATGCCCAATGACTTTCCACTTACGTCACGCTCATTGCCCATAGCATTGCTGCGGGCGCGGGAGCGTGTCATGGGCCCCATTCGCAAAATGCTGTCAGATGCTGGCGTGACTGAACAGCAATGGCGTGTCCTGCGTGTCCTGCAAGAGGAAGGCTCACAGGAGCCGACACGTATCGCCGAGCGCGCCTGTCTTCTGCTGCCCAGCCTCACGCGGATATTGCAAAAACTGGAAGCCAAGGGTTTGATCCGGCGCAGGGTTAATCCCGGCGACAAGCGCCGTCAGATTGTCGAGGTCACGGCGCAGGGTGAGCGGATTATTCAGGACAATATCGAAGTGATGATACGTCTTGCAGAAGAAATAAAAGACCAACTGGGCCAAAAGCGGCACGAGGCATTGCTGGACCTGTTGAACGAGCTGCATGACCTTTAGCCCTTTCTCGGGCTTCTGAACTTAGGTCGCCATTTTCAACAGGCGGTTCACCTGCTTGCCCCCAGTGGTTTGTCCTCTAAGATGCGCTGTTGTTGCCAGACAAAGGGGTCGCTATGCCGTTTTCGCTACCAAAGCCGCTTGAAATCCCGGTCGAGGGGCTTTCGAGCCCTTACCCGTTGGGTCGCGTTTTCTGTGTTGGACGGAACTATGCGGCGCATGCGGCCGAGATGGGCCACGAGGTTGATCGCGAAGCACCGTTCTATTTTACGAAATCCGCAGCCAATGCGGTTTTGTCCGGTGCCACAGTGCACTTCCCGCCGGGGACAGACAACTTTCATCACGAGATGGAGCTGGCCGTAGCGATCGGCAAACCCGTCTTTCGCGCGTCCCGAGTTGAGGCCGCAGACGCCGTGTATGCCTATGGCTGCGCATTGGACATGACCCGCCGGGACTTGCAGATAAAAGAGCGGAACAAGCAGCGGCCCTGGGATCTGGGCAAAGACCTTGAGAACGGAGCAGTCTTTGGCCCCCTGACACCCGCTGCGGATTGGTCGCCGGATGACGACAAGCGTATCGTTCTAAGCGTGAATGGCGATGTGCGTCAGGACGCAACGCTGCACGAGCTGATCTGGAAGATCGACGAAATCATCAGCCATCTTTCAGGCTATTACCATCTGCGCCCCGGTGATCTGATCATGACGGGCACCCCGGCGGGCGTTGGGCCGGTGCAACCCGGTGACAGGCTGGCGGGTACGATTGACGGCTTGCAACCCATAAGCTTGACCCTCTCTGCGGCAGAATAGACCCTAAATAGGGTCTTTTAGCCAGTTTTCCGCAAACTCTACGCGGCCAAGATCGGTGAATCTGCGCACCCGGTCGAGCTCGGATTCCAACCGACCCGTCCGTGCCGCAGACCAACGGACTGACCGTTCCGGCCACACAGCGCTGACTTGCAATGCGTCGTCGTCGCGGTGGGCCTTCATGTCGATGCGACCGATCATTCGGTCACCTTCCAACAGTGGAAACACATAGTAGCCGTAGGTCCGCTTTGGGGCAGGTACGAACACCTCGATCCTGTAGTGAAACCCAAACAGCTTTTCCGCCCGGTTACGATCGCGAAGCATGGGGTCGAACGGACTAAGCACTCGGATACGGCCCGGCGGTTTGTTCAAGTGATTTACGTCTTCGGAGTCGGGCCGTGAGAGCATCCTGCGCGTCCTTCCATCAGCACAGGTGACTTCGATTTCCTCCAACTCTCCTTTTATTAGAGCCTGTTTAGACCATTCCCGGGTTTCTGTGGTGCTTACCGTGTCCCAGAACGCGGCCAGTTCGCCCGAGGTTGCAAACCCCAACCGGTCCATCGCCGCATTGCACAACCAATCAACGGTTTCTTCCGGGTCTACCTGCAGCTTGCCGGGGCAAAGATGGTCGTCGATCACACGTTCTGTCAGGTCATAGCGTTTCTGAAACCCCTGTCGCCCAATCACAGTCAACGCCCCGGACCGCCACAGGAACTCCAGCGCGGTTTTGGATGGGTGCCAGTCCCACCAGCCGCCCGATCCTTTCTTTTCGTCCTTGCCGACGTCTGACGACGACACTGGTCCGTGGTCACGGATATGCTGCAAGACGGTTTCAAACCGCTGTTCGAACCCGTCCCGGCGCCAGTTCTTCCACCGGGACTTCAACATATCCGCGTCTCGTTGAAACCTGAGATGCCAATGCCGGTAATACTCCATGGGGATAACCGCGGCGTCATGGGTCCAATGTTCAAACAATGCCCTGTCGCGTTCGTACAGGTGTTTCAGATTCTTCGCGCGATAGCTGGGCCTGCGTGAAAACAGGATCATGTCATGGGCGCGAGCCACCGTGTTGATGCTGTCCAGCTGCACAAACCCCAACCGCTGAATCAGTTCCAGAAGGGCGGTCCCCTTGGCGCTGCCCGTCGGCGGCTCAAGAAGGGCGTGCCGATCCATGAACACGGCCCGCGCTGTTCGGTTGTCCAATTGACGAAGCGCCATCAGGTCAGCGTCGTTTCAACGTGTCGCCATAGCTGATCTTGGGGGTCAAGGTCACGCGGGTGTCGACCTCGGCGTTCGGATCGGCAAGTTGCGTGGCGATGATCTCGGCCGCTTTGCGCCCGATCTCCAACCGGCAGGCATCCATCGTGGCCAGCTTGCGCGGCAGACCTTGCAAAAGCTCGACATTATTGAACCCAGCCAAGCCGATCTGGCCAGGCACATCAATGCCTTGATCCAGTAGGTAAAGCAGGCCACCTGCGCCAATCATATCGTTGGAATAATACAGGAAATCCAATTCAGGTGAGCGTTCCAGCATGGCTTGCGTCATCTCGCGCCCCTTGGCCAGTGCCGAGCCACCAGAGTAGAACTCTCGATCCTCGATTTCGATGCCGTGCTTGCCCAGCACTTCGGTGAACCCTTCGAACCGCTTACGCGCCCGGTGATCCAGCGGCATTTTGGTGCCCATGAACCCGATATGTTCATAGCCAGCCTTAAGGATCGCCTGCGCCATCTCGCGCCCCGCCCGACGGTGCGAAATCCCGACCATCGCGTCCACCGGTTTACCGTCGGTGTCCATGACTTCGACCACTGGAATGCCCGCAGAATCCAGCATGGCGCGGGCCGCGTCCGTGTGCTCCAGCCCGGCGATGATCACGCCTGAGGGCCGCCACGAAAGCATCTCGTACAGAACTTTTTCTTCTTTTTCCGGCAGGTAATCGGTGACGCCGACCACGGGTTGCAACTCGGTATCTTCCAACACCTGATTGATCCCTGTCAGAACTTCCGGGAAAACCATGTTGGACAGCGATGGAATAATGACAGCCACCAGATTGACCCGGCTTGATGCCAACGCGCCTGCGATTTTGTTCGGCACATAGCCCAGTTCTTTTGCAGCGGCCAAGACCCGGGTTCGGGTGGCGTCAGACACGTCCCCCCGGTTTCGCAATACCCGACTGACCGTCATCTCGGATACGCCGGACGCCTCAGAGACATCACGAAGGGTAAGCGGGCGTTTTGTATCTGTCGTCACTGGGGTACCTGCGTAGTTGTTTTGTGGAATGGTAGCGTGAACAGAGCGCAATTTACAACTGTTGTGCAAAGGCCATGACAACCAGAAAAAACACAGGTAGAGAGAGCCTTGCGCGGCCCCGTGGCTCAACTGGATAGAGCAGCCCCCTCCTAAGGGGCAGGTTGCAGGTTCGAATCCTGCCGGGGTCGCCAGTTTTGCAATGGCTTGTGGGCTTGCAGCGTTGTGCTTAACCGCTCTTGGCGTGCACCCTTAGGTCAGGATCGTCCGCAGAAAGGTAAGCCGCCCTCAGACCCAGAACTGTGCGCAGACCCCTAGTTAGACACACCTATACCCAGAGTTTGCCGTGTGTTTGTCAGCACAATTTCAAATGGATCATGCGACTTGGATATCTTGACCATGATGCTGGCCCCCAACCACAAGTAATACAGACTGGCTGCCACAGCAGTGGGGGTCTGAGACACGCGAAGGGACCCATCTGACACGCCCGCTCGGACGACAGTTGCGAGGCGAGAGATGATGCCGTCTGTTCCATCTTTTAATGCGCGCCGCATCGGTTCGGAAAAATCCGATACCTCCGCGCCAAGCTTCACAGCCAGACACCGGCTTTCGCAATCCTCAAGGCCCTGATTTTCGCGCCAGTTCGAGAAATACAGCATCAACATCTCAGCCGCTGTAAGCCCTTGTTTCGCAAAGAGATGGTCCAGATTTGCATGGTAGGATTCAAAGTACTCGTTTAGCAATACCACGCCAAATGCATCCTTCGATTCGAAGAAATGATAGAACGAGCCTTTCGGTACACCTGCAGCTTTTAGGATTTCTGCAAGGCCAACGGCACTGAAACCTTTTTGACCGATCAGGGATTGGCCAGCGGTTACAATGTTAGATCGCGTATTCATCTGCCCCGCCTTCTTACCCGGTTCAGGTCTGCTTCCATGATAGACGGATAGTCTAATACTCCAGCCGCGAACGTACAATAGGTCGACCAAGAATTGAGATATTTGGCAAAAGTATAAAATTTTTGGCCAAGGATTTGAAAAATAAATTACTAGACGACCGGTCTAGTTTGGCGTAGGTGAGTTGCCCAAGACCCTCTTTGCCGCGATGAACGCGGGGGCGTGCCCCCGGTCGCGGTGCAGGTGGAATGCACGATCCAACTGAATTGACCCAACTTGGAAAGCAGAACATGAAAATCCTGATGGTACTGACCTCGCATTACAAACTCGGTGAAACCGGGCTAAAAACCGGTTTCTGGCTCGAAGAGCTGGCTGCGCCTTACTACGTCTTCAAAGATGCTGGCGCGGAAATCACCTTGGCATCTCCGCTGGGTGGTCAGCCTCCGCTTGATCCTAAAAGCGCCGAAGAAGGTTTCCAGACAGATGCGACTCGGCGGTTCGAAGCTGATGCCGATGCCACGGCGCAACTTGCAGACACCGTTAAACTGGCTGATGTCGCCCATGACACATTTGATGCGGTCTTCTATCCGGGTGGGCACGGTCCGTTGTGGGATTTGGCCGAAGACGCACAGTCGATTGCCTTAATCGAAGCATTCCATGCGGCTGGAAAACCGGTTTCGCTGGTATGCCATGCGCCCGGCGTTCTGAAACACGTGAAAGACGGCAACGGCAATCCGCTGGTTGCCGGTAAAAAGGTTACGGGTTTCACCAACACGGAAGAGGAAGCAGTTGAATTGACCAAAATCGTCCCATTCCTGGTTGAGGATATGCTCAAAAGCAATGGGGGCGAATATTCCTGTGGTGAAGATTGGGCGCCCTATGTCTTGCAGGACGGCTTGCTGATCACTGGTCAGAACCCGGCCTCATCTGAAGGCGCTGCGGAAAAACTAATCGCAGCCGTGAATTCGTGATCAAAAAGCGGGGCGGTGAACAGCGGTCCCGTCTTTTCGATTCAGGCTGGAAACCTTAGCAAAATTTGCAATTACGTAATTTAGGAAGTCGCAACATCATGAGCATAACACTTGGTCGATGCCTTCTAGCCGTCTATTTCCTCATCCCCGGACTGATGAAGTTCGCTGCTTTTGATATGCATGTTGCGCTGATGCAGCAGCATAACGTCCCCGCGCCAGTGCCGTTGCTGGTTGTGGCCGGAGTTGCCAATGTTGCCGGTGCGCTTTTGCTACTGTTCAATCGTTTTGTTCGCGCGGCCAGTTTTGGCCTTGTTGCCTATATCCTTTTGGTGAACTTTTGCCTGCATGACTTTTGGAATTTTGAAGGTGTCCAAGGCCAGCATGAGGTTCAGAATTTTGTCAAAAACCTTGGGATTTTGGCTGGAACACTCATCCTTGCCGGAGCCAGCCCAAAAAGGCCGCTTGATCTGACTTTGCTGTCAAAATCAGACAACGCATATGCCGCCTGACCTAATAACTGAGATCAAAGGGAGATAAAATGTCACAATCAGCAGATACAAATCGCCGGATCGTTCTGAACGAACGTCCCGTAGGTTTGCCGGACGAAAACACGCTGCGGATGGAAACCACGGACGTGCCAACGCCCGGCGAAAACGAAATGCTAATCCGCACGGTTTATCTGTCGCTTGACCCCTACATGCGCGGTCGGATGAACGATGCCAAATCTTACGCGGAACCGGTTGCCATTGGTGGCGTCATGACAGCGCAGGTTGTGGGTCAGGTGGTTGTATCCAATCTGGCGGGGTATGAAGCGGGGGATTACGTTCTGTCCGGCAGCGGGTGGCAGGATTACGCGATTTCTGACGGAACCCAGGTCATCAATCTGGGCAAGAAGCCGCAGAACCCGTCCTGGGCCTTGGGCATTCTGGGTATGCCTGGATACACGGCCTACGCAGGTCTTCTGAAAATCGGTGAGCCGAAACCGGGTGAAACCGTTGTTGTTGCCGCTGCTGCGGGGCCAGTGGGTGCAACGGTTGGGCAGATCGCCAAGCTTAAGGGGTGTCGGGTTGTCGGCGTTGCTGGCGGGGCTGAAAAATGCGCTCATGTGGTCGAAAACCTTGGTTTTGACGCCTGCATTGATCATAACGCCGATGATTTTGCAGCCCAGCTCGCCGCGGCGTGTCCAGACGGCATCGACGTGTATTTTGAGAACGTGGCCGGCAAAGTCCTGTACGCCGTGTTGCCCCTGCTGAACCCGTTTGCGCGCATTCCGGTGTGCGGCATCGTTGCCTGGTATAACCTGACCGGCCTGCCCGAAGGCCCGGATATGGGCCCCGCGATCATGGGAACCCTGCTGCGGCTAAAGGTCAAAATGCAGGGCTTCATCATCTTCGATAGTTTCCCACCGTCGGTTTATCAGGAATTCACCCGCGACATGACGGGTTGGATCGAAGACGGGTCGATCAAGTACAAGGAACACATGGTCGACGGTCTCGAAAACGCGCCCCAAGCTCTGAACCAATTGCTGCAGGGGGGTAATTTCGGAAAGATGGTAATCAACGTCGCCGCGTGATCTTATCCGGCGGCATCACGAATTTCCGGGGCCAACAGGTGGCCCCGGTAGAATTCGACCTTTGACTGGGATCTGATTGGGATGCGGCCAAGCCGATTGCGTGGCTTACCTTAGCGGACGGTCCATCGCATCCACAGCGCCAAACGGGTTTATTCCGCCACTTCGGCTTCTGGTTCCCGTTTCTTGAATTGCTCATCAAACAAGCTGCGGAAACTGCCGTTTTTGTGCAGTAGCTCATCAAGGTTGCCTTGTTCGACGACAGCGCCGTCCTGAACAACCATGATCTTGTCGGCCTCCAGAATCGTCGACAGGCGGTGTGCGATCACGATCACCGTGACGTCCTTGGTCAAGGCATCCAGTGCTTCTTTGACCAACGACTCGGATTTTGCATCCAGCGCGCTTGTCGCCTCGTCCAGCAACAGAATCTCGGCGTTGCGCAGGATCGCACGAGCGATCGCGACCCTTTGCTTCTGGCCACCTGACAGGAAGGTGCCGTTTTCGCCAACAGGAGTATCGTAGCCTTTGGGCAACTCGCTGATAAAGTCATGCGCATGGGCGGCTTTCGCTGCCGCGATGACCTCTTCATCTGTTGCATCCGGCGCCGAGCAGCGAAGGTTCTCCATGATCGAGGTGGAAAACAGGAAGGTGTCCTGACCAACGTAGGAAATCTTGCGTCGCAATGATGAGAAGCTGACATTTCGCAAGTCCTGCCCGTCGATTTCCACACTGCCTTCGTCAGGGTCATAGAAGCGCATGATCAGGCCAAACAGCGTTGACTTGCCGCCGCCCGACTGACCCACCAGCGCTGTGGTCTTGCGCGCCTCGAACGTCAGGCTCAAGTCTTCGATCAACGGCATCGACCCCTGATACCCAAAGGTCACGTTGCGCAACGCGATCTCCCCCGGACCGTCGAGAAGGTCTTTGGCATCCGGGCTTTCCTGCATCGTGTCTTCCTGATCCAACAGGCTAAACAACAAGCCGACACCGACCATTGCAGTTTCGATCTGGACGCGCATTTTGGACAGCCGTTTTGCGGGCTCATAGGCCATAAGCAGAGCGGTGATAAACGACATGAGCTGACCGGCGGTTGGCTGCTCGGTTCCGGCAAGTCCGATTGTGCTGACGATCAGGACGCCCGCTACGGCCAAACCAGCAAGAAACTCCATCAACGGGCTGGCGATGGATTGAAGCCGCGCAATGTCGTTGGAACGCTGCTCAACCTTGTGGATGGCGGTATCCATCCGGTTGATCATCTTGTCCTCAAGCGAAAACACCTTGATCACTTTGATTCCGGCGGATGTCTCCTGCAGAACGCGGATGATCTCGGCCAGGGACTTGAACTCGGCCTGCATGATCGACCGGACGCTTTTCAACAGGTAGCGGACGCCCATCAACGCTATGGGGCCGACGATAAAGAACATCACCGACAAAACCGGCTGCTGATACACCATTACGATAACAAGCCCGACCAGTGTCAGGGTGTCGCGGACAAAGCCGGTGACAAGGACGTCGATCAGCTTTCGCGCCGCCTGCGTCCCTTGGGTTGTCCGCATCAACAGGTTTGACGATTCATTTTTGGAAAAGAAGGAAACGCCGTGCCTGAGCAGTTTACGATATACCTTTTCCTGCTGAACGGCCACGATCCGGTTCCCGGCGCGGGCGAGATAGACCGCCTGAATGTAAGAAGCGACGGCTTTAACCAGGAAGAGGCCAATGACGCCCAGCGCGATCAAATGAGCCCAGCCGCGCATCTCGGGGCTGGTCATCGCATCGACGATGTATTCCATCATGTAGGCGGAACCGGCTGTCGTCACCGCCACGGCAATCATCGCAACAATCGCGACGGCGTATAGTCCACCTTGCGCAAAGAAGCTCTCGCTGATGAGGCGGCCCATATAGCCTGACCGCCATTTGTCCCAGGCGCGCTTAATCATTGCGTTCTCCAGATCGTGAAACTGTGCGCTCGCTCAGATAACCTATAACCGTTCTTCTCTAAAGGGCAGATGAAATGAATTGACCCAACGGTTTGTTCTGACTGTTTGGCGATAGCCCCAGCCAGATAGGTGTCAGGAAAGCTGTCGGCAAGAGTCATTGATGAAAAGAGAAGACGTTTTTGTTGTCAGCATCCGATAAAGCCGGGCAAGGGCGTTTGAAAGATGGGGTGTTTCGAGTGATTCGTTGCGTTTTTTAAGTATTTGAAAAGCAACAATAATTTCTGAAGCCTCGTGCGTGTGTTTTTGCCGCGAACAGCACTTTTTCTCTTTGTTTTTCGTCGCTTGCCTGTATCCATGCCAGGTCGCAAAGCTTGCGGGCGTAAATTTGATTTTCTGGCCTTTTGGATAGGTACTTGTAGTTGCGCGGTTTTTTGCCGCTGTGGGTTTTTAGCGTAGCTTTCGAAAAAAACGCTCGTTCTTTCGCTTTTCTACTGCTTAAATGTTAGTATTAGGAACGCGGAATATTAAGATGGTATTAAAGTCGTGTCGATCACTGCCGTTATCCTTAGCCTGCCAAAAGATGTAGAGCGGCGACGTTTCTGCGAAGCAGAACTGGCCCGCTTTGGATTGAGTCATGAGTTTTCGGATGCGATCGCGGGCGAACAGCTGGGCCGGTCAGACCTGAAACTCATTTATGATGAAGAAATGAACCGCGCTAAGTTCAAGCGCCCCCTTAGTCGAAATGAAGTGGCCTGCACGCTTGGGCACCGCCAGATCTGGCAGCACATCGCTGAATCCAGAGATTGTGTGGGCCTTGTTCTGGAAGACGATGCCACTTTCATCCGTGACCCACGATCCTTTTTGAACGCGCTTGCCGAATGTCCCGAGTGCTTTGAGGACGTCATGATCAAACTGGACGGCGTTCCGGGCAAGAACGCGCAGATCATCAAGGAATTTGCCGATCAGAACCTAGTTTTGTCTGACATTCTACCGCCCAGAACTACCGGTTATATCCTTGGGCGGCGCGCGGCTGCCAGATTGCTGCAGGTTGATGCTCCAATCGCGCGACCTGTCGATATCGACCTGAAATTCTATTGGGAACATAAGGTCCCCATACTGACCTTGGGCAAGCAGATGATTGCCGAGCGAGATTCGCATGACAGCAATATCGAAACTGCCCGTCGCAAGACCAAGCCGGGTTCGGCGGTCGAAAGATTTGTCCGCAACCTTGTCTATCAGGCCAAGTTTACGCATGGCCGGTTGAGCCACCCGCTGAACCCAGACATGATTGACGGGCTGGGTCCTTTGCTTCGCCCCGAACAGCAGGTCCGGTCCCACGTATGAAGAATAGCCTTGTGGTTGTCCGTGCGGGCAGCAACTCACTTCACCACCGGTGGCTGGACATCCCCTATGAGGACCGAAACTACGATCTATTGATCAGCTACTTTTCGGACGAAGCATATGCGGAATTTACGCCCGAACCCGGCGTCGAAGCGGTTTTGGTCAAAGGCGGTAAATGGGACGGGCTGTTCAAGACGCTTTCGAACCGTAATCTGGATCAATACGACTATTACTGGCTGCCGGACGATGATCTGGACATAAGCGCGTCAATGGTGAATGCGCTGTTCGACGCTATGGGCGGCTATGGACTGCGTATCGCACAGCCATCTCTCAGCCCGGACAGCTATTTTTCCCATTTTGTGTTTAGCCAGTGCCCCGGCTTTGTTCTGCGGTACACCAATTACATTGAGATCATGGCCCCATGTATGCATCGGGACATTCTGAAAAAGGCGTTGCCGCTGTTCGAAAACACCATGAGCGGCTACGGGCTGGATTACATCTGGTGCCGCTGGGCCGAAGCCGGGGCCTTCCGAACCGCGATTCTGGATGAAATCGCGATGCATCATACCCGTCCAGTCGGCAAGAACCTGAAAGCTGCCATGGCCGAGACTGGCAATCTCAGTTCGGAAGAAGAAGAAGCCGTCCTGAAAGAAATGTTCGATCTGTCCCGCCGTACGGTACCTGTTATTTTTGCCGGGATACTGAAAGGCGGACAGCCTGTTTCAGGTCGGCTTCAACTGGGATGGCTCATGTGCCGGGCGTGGTTGTCAAAACTGTCGAGTTTTCGCAATGCGGGCGAGGCGCGGTCCGGTGTCCTCAAGATCGCACGGCGGCAGTTGATCAAGCCGCTTGATATGACGACGATAAATTTGAAGACGAAGGCTTTGAAATGAAAGCAAGTCGTTTCCTGATGGTTGGCGCTGGACTGTCCGGTGCCGTGATAGGCCGAGCACTGGCCGAAGCAGGGCACGAAATAACAGTTGTCGACAGCCGCGACCATATCGGCGGCAACTGCCATACCCAGCGCGACGCGGATACCGGCGTCATGGTTCATGTCTATGGCCCCCATATCTTTCACACCGACGACGAAGAGGTCTGGGCCTATGTCAATCGGTATGCAAATTTCCTGCCCTACAAGAACCGGGTAAAGACAACCTCTCGGGGGCAGGTCTTTTCGCTGCCGGTCAACCTGCACACTATCAACCAGTTCTTTGGCAAGACGATGCGCCCGGACGAAGCCCATAGCTTTATCACCGAAGAAAAGGCCGACAGTTCAATCACTGATCCGCAGAGCTTTGAGGAACAGGCCATGCGGTTCGTCGGGCGCGACCTCTATGAGGCGTTCTTCAAAGGATACACGATCAAACAGTGGGGGTGTCACCCGTCCGAATTGCCTGCGTCGATCCTTAAACGCCTGCCGGTGCGGTTCAACTACGACGACAATTACTTTTTCCATCAGTTTCAGGGGATGCCAGAAAACGGCTATACCGACATGATCGCGGATATCCTTGATCACCCCTCGATCACGGTCAAACTGAACACGACCTTCGACCGCAACATGGCCGAGGGGTTTGGCCACGTCTTCTATTCGGGGCCGCTGGACGGCTACTTCGATTATGAGCTTGGGCGTCTCGGGTATCGCACGCTGGATTTTGAACGCTTTACCTATGACGGGGATTATCAAGGCTGTGCCGTCATGAATTACGGCGAAGAAGACGTCCCTTATACGCGGATCACCGAACACAAGCACTTTGCCCCTTGGGAAACACATGACGGGTCGGTCTGTTATCGCGAGTATTCGCGCGCGGCCCAGCCGGGCGACATTCCTTATTACCCGATCCGGCAGGTGAAGGAAAAAGCGCTGCTTGGCGAATATGTCGAGCTAGCTAACAAGACCGCGAACGTGACCTTTGTTGGCCGGTTGGGAACTTATCGCTATCTGGATATGGACGTCACGATCCGCGAGTCTTTGGATACGGCTGCGGCTGTTCTTGCGTCGCTGGAACGAGGTGACGACCTCAAACCGTTTTTTGTTTCGGTGCTCTAGGCGGGGTCATGCCTTGTGCGGGACCGCCGGATCCGGAAACCGGCTGCGTGTGCGGTTCGCAAAAGCCACGAGTGACAGCATTACCGGTACCTCAACCAGAACACCTACAACGGTTGCCAAGGCCGCGCCCGAGTTCAGCCCGAACAGGCTGATGGCGACGGCGATGGCCAGTTCAAAGAAGTTGGATGTGCCGATCATGGCGCAGGGGGCAGCGATGCGATGGGGCACCTTCAACGCATAGGCCGCACCATAGGCTAGCGCAAATATGCCGTAGCTTTGGATCAGAATGGGCACGGCGATCAGCACAATCACCAGCGGCTTGGCCAGAATGGTTTGCCCCTGCAGGCCGAACAGGATGACCACCGTGGTGATCAAACCCAGCACGGACCACGGTTTTACCCGAGCTGAGAACGCGTCAATGGCCTCTTGCGAGCCCAGTTTGCGCCGTGTGAGCAGACCGGCAATCAGGGGCAACACCACGTAGAGAACCGTTGCCAGAACCAAGGTCTGCCACGGGACCGAGATGTCGGTGACCCCCAACAGGAACGCGACGATCGGGGCAAAGGCCACGACCATAATCAGGTCGTTCACTGAGACCTGCACAAGTGTATAGGTCGCATCCCCTTTGGTAAGCTGAGACCAGACAAACACCATCGCCGTACAGGGGGCCGCGCCCAACAGGATCAGACCAGCGGTGTATTGCGCGGCGTCTTCTGGTTTGATCCACGGCGCAAACACGTAGTCAAAGAACAAGACTGCCAGCAAAGCCATTGTGAACGGCTTGACCAGCCAGTTAACCACCAGCGTGACGATAAGGCCCTTGGGCTGACGGGCGACCCCTGCGACAGCGCCGAAATCGACGCTGACCATCATCGGATAGACCATGGCCCAGATCAGAACGGCCACCACAAGATTGACGCTGGCGAACTCAGCCGATGCGATAAATGCCACCAGACCGGGGGCTGCCAGCCCGATCAGCACGCCTGCGATCATGGCCAGGGCGACCCAAACAGTCAGGTAGCGTTCGAAAATGCTCAAGAGTACGCCTCATTCGTTTGATCGGTGAGCTTGCTTGAGGTCAGCGCCGCCAAGGCTACCATAATAGCAGCAGTTCCCAGCACCAGTGGAAGGCCGCCGATCTGATAGGTCAGGCCGGACAGGACAGTGCCCAGCAAACGGCCCGTCGCGTTTGCCATGTAATAAAACCCGACATCCATCGTGACCCGCTCGGACTTGGTGAAGGCAAGGATCAGGTAGGAATGCAGCGAGGAATTGACCGCAAATATCGCCCCGAACACCAGTAAGCCAAGAACCAGTGTCACGGTCAGCCATGCCTCAGGCCCCGACGACATCAGGACAGCCACCGTCAATGCAGCCGGGACACAGAACAGGGCCGAAGCCCAATTGCGGGCTGCCCGGATCAGGTCGCCCTCGGTCCGCTCGGACGCGTGCAGAATTTTGGGCGCGCTGGCCTGAACTGCTCCGTATAGGATAACCCAGACGGCCATGAAGGTGCCGATCATGAAAAAGGCCGCGCGGTTTCCTTCTTCGGTCCCGTCGGACAGGACCGCGTAGAAATAAATCGGAATACCAACCACGAACCACACATCCCGCGCGCCGAACAGAAAGACACGCGCTGCAGACAGCCAGTTTACATTTGCGGATTTGGAAAAGACCTCGGAAAACTTGGCGCCCTTGCGTCCTTGCGGCAGGCCGTGTGGCATCAACACAAAGACCGCAACCAGAATGAGTGCCAGCACAATGGCCATCGCCAGCGTCGCCCACATGAAGCCCACCGTTGCCAGCAGACCGGCCCCTAGCAGAAAGCCCAAACCTTTGACCGCGTTTTTCGATCCGGTCAGAATGGCGACCCAGCGAAACAGTCCTCCGCCCGTTGTTGGGGCCAGCAGTTTCACGGCGGATTTGGATGACATCTTGGCCAGATCCTTGGCTACCCCGCTGGCGCCCTGAACGATCATCACAAAGACGACTTTGACCGGAATTGCCCAGTTAGGGTCTAGTTGCGCTAACACCAGCAGCGCCCCGACCTGTAGCGCAAGCCCTGCATACAGCGTTGAGGTCAGGCCGAACCGCGCCGCGATCCAACCGGCCGCCAGGTTCGTGACCATCCCGGCGATTTCGTAAAGGACGAACAAATACGCCAGCTGCACCGGCGAGAACCCCATCGTATGAAAGTGCAATAGCACCAGCATCCGCAGAGCTCCGTCGGTCAGCATGAAAGCCCAATAAGCTGCCGTGACCGCAATATAGGCCGACAGTCCTTCGGGCCGGTCGGTCACAGCGCGGCCCCGACCATCAGCGCCACATCAACCAGACGATGCGCATAGCCCATCTCGTTGTCATACCACGCATAGATTTTCACCTGCGTTCCGTTCACCACCATGGTCGAAGGCGCGTCGACAATCGAAGACCGCTCGTCATTGGTGTAATCGGTTGAGACCAGCGGCCGGGTCTCATAGCCCAGAATGCCCCTTAGTTCGCCCTCGGCGGCGGCTTTGAAGAAGGTGTTAACTTCTTCAGCGGTGGTTTCGCGTTCAACCTCGAACACGCAGTCGGTCAGCGAGGCATTCAGCAGCGGCACCCGAACCGCGTGGCCGTTCAATCGGCCCTTTAGTTCGGGATAGATCAGCGTGATCGCCGTGGCGGACCCGGTGGTGGTCGGGATCAGCGAATTCAGCGCCGACCGCGCACGCCGCAGGTCTTTGGCGGGGCGGTCCACGATGGTTTGGGTGTTGGTCACATCGTGGATCGTGGTCATCGAGCCATGGCGGATACCCAGATTTTCGTGGATGACCTTAACGACCGGGGCCAGACAGTTCGTGGTGCAGGACGCAGCCGTCACGATGTGGTGCATAGCAGGGTTATAGGTGCCCTCATTCACGCCCATCACGATATTGGCGGTGGGGCCGTCCTTGACCGGGGCCGAGACGACCACCTTCTTCACCCCTGCCTCGAAATACGGTGCCAGTTTGGCCTCGGTCTTGAACACGCCAGTGCAGTCGATCACCACATCCACGCCGTCCAATGGCAGGTCGGACAGGTCATTGGTGCCAACGAACGGCAGGCGCGTGCCATTGATCGTCACGCTGCCCGCGTCATGGGAAAATTCGGCATCCCAACGGCCGTGGACTGTGTCGAATTCCAGCAGATGCGCGTGCATCTCGGGGTTGCCGACGCCATCATTGACCCAGGCGATCTTGGCGCCCTTCTCGATCAGAGGTTTCAGGGCCAGTTTTCCCATCCGGCCGAGGCCGTTTACCGCGTAAGTGGTCATTTCGTGTCCTCGACGTGGGTTCTGCCGATATCGTCGACGGCAGTTTGCAATGCGATCCGATCCAGGCTTTCGACCGGCAAAGAGGTGAACGCTTCGATCCGCCGTTTCAGCGCACCATATGCGTTTTGGAAGGCAAGGCTTTGCTCGGCCTCTGTGCCGGTTGTCTTGACCGGGTCGACCATACCCCAGTGGCCGCTGATGGGCTGACCTTCCCAAGCGGGGCATTCTTCGTTGGCGGCCTGATTGCAGACCGTAAAGACGAAATCCATCTCGGGCGCATCGTCTGTGGCGAACTCGGACATATGTTTCGAGCGCAGGCCTGATGTATCGTGCCCCTTATCGCTCAGCACCTGAACGGCAAAGGGGTTGAGTTTCGACGTAGGTTGCGTGCCCGCGGAATAGACGTTGAACCGATCCCCGCCCAACGTCCGCAGAAGGGATTCAGCAAAGATCGAGCGGGCGGAATTTCCCACACACAGAAAAAGTACGTTGAATTTCCGATCCGTCATTTTCCTGGTTCCTTGTGTTGAAGGCATACAGATAGCAGGTCGTCCACGGCAGCAGTCGTTCAGCAGGAATTCCAGCATGTGCTGCACATTCTTCATTTCAATTGAATAGAGCAGAGAGGTTCCCACCCGTTCCTGCGTCACCAGACCCGACCGCTGAAGTGCGTTCAGGTAGTTCGACAAGGTGCTGGCCTTGATCCCCAGTTCCGTTGCCAACTCACCTGCCGGGACGGTGTCAGGAAATCGTCGCATCAACATGCGAAACACGGAGATGCGCTGCGGGTGGCCAAGAATGGCAAGTTGGTCGGTTATCTGATCTATCATATTTCATGAAATATTGAATTATAAATGAGTCGGCAACGCGTGATCCACGCTGTTACAAATAATTCACAATTGAAGCTGGAAAGCGCAGCACCTGTTCGGTGGAGGAAATCCGGCAGATCAAGACTTGCACGCCACTTTGGGACCGTTTAAACGGTCCTGCGTTTGCCTCAATAGCTCAGCTGGTAGAGCAGGTCCTTCGTAAGGACAAGGTCGGGGGTTCGAGTCCCTCTTGAGGCACCACCTTCTCAATTTCGATGCAAATTAGGATTTGGGATCAAGGCTTTCAGCCATTCTTCTTGGTGCCGATGGCGTTTTCGACTTTGATAAATCCAGTCTGGGCTGCGGTCAGGATTGGCAATTGGGTAATCGCGGGGCATCGTAACAGCGCAAACCGCGGTGGTGCATACCGAACACTCAAATTTAGTGGGTCTCAACGTCTGTTTCAGAAAAACGATTCGACAAGTTGGATCGCTGTCTTGCCCTTCATTAGTCGAAACAGCTTCAAGATCAGGTGTTCAACCCTGACCGGAAGGGTCGAAGTTGAGAGGCAATGCCAAAGGAAAACCGCAACATGGCGTTTATTCTCGCATTGAACCTCTGTTCAGAGCGCATGTGGTCTTGGGGTCGGGCTTCCTTTTGCCGCGCCCCACGCAGCGGCGTACAACTGCCAAGGCCGGGTGTGGACCCTTGCCGAATCGACCCGGTTCCTATTTTGTCGCCGGGATGGTTCCCGACCGCTGTTTGCGGGAAGGGATAAAAGGGAATACGGTGCGACCCGGTCAAATGGGTCAAGTCCGTGACTGCCCCCGCAACTGTAGGCGGTGAGCGACCCGAGATCGTCCACTGGACATTTGTCTGGGAAGGATCGGGAAAGCGTAGACCCGTAAGTCAGGAGACCTGCCATCCGAATATTTAAGAACCTGGGCGGGGTGTCCCAGAGGGAGATGACAATGTTTCAAGCGGTTGTGCCGCCCGTTGTCTTGTACTCGCCTGTCCCCCGTCTGAATGAAGGAGGCGATGCGCATGTCATTGCATTACTGTCGGTTCAGGCCCTGCGGAATGTGCAGGGACATCGCCGCCTTGACGCTGTCTGAGTACGCTTGCCTTATGCCCTGCGAGGCAACCCCATGACGCGCCGTTCGAATTATGCCGTGGGCCAACGCGGACGCTGTCTGACCGAGCTCAGCGTGCCGGTTCTGGTCGCGGGTGCCTTGGTGCTGTCTGCGCTGTTGTGGCTTGCGATTTACATGGTGATCTGATGACGGCTGTTCTGCAAATCCGCGATGTGACGCTTGGGTACCGCGAACTGACGTTGTTTCGCCGACTGACGATGGATATCGAGGCGGGAACAACCTTGGCTGTGTTAGGTGCCAACGGGTCAGGTAAAAGCACGTTTGTGAAAATGTTATTGGGCTTGATTGACCCACTGTCGGGCAGCCTGAACTGGCCCAAGGGCCGCCCGCGCGAAATCGGTTACTTGGCACAAATGACGGAATTTGACCGGCGTTTCCCAATTCGCGTGCGGGACTTGGCGGCAATGGGTGCCTGGCGCGGGTTTGGATTTCGGTCGGGGCTGGACAACGCGGCACGTGACCGAATGACCGCTGCGCTGGACGAGGCCGGTGTTCTTGATATCGCTGACCGCCCAATTCACATGCTGTCAGGTGGGCAGTTGCAGCGCGCCCTGTTCGCTCGTGTCATTATGCAGGACGCACCGCTGATCCTGCTGGACGAGCCGTTTGCGGCCGTTGACCAAAGCACCGAGGCGCATCTGCTGTCGATTATTCACCGCTGGCGTGACGAGGGGCGCTCTGTTGTGTTGGTGGTGCACGACCTGTCTTCGGTGCTGGACCATTGCAGCCACGCCCTGTTGCTTGGCGGGCAAGAGGCCACGCATGGCCCGGTGGATGATGTACTGACGCCGGACCGTTTGGTTGCCCAAGGGTATCTGTCCGAAAGCCAGGCGTCCTGGATGTTCCGGTCCAGCCCAAAACCGCAGGAGCCCGCGCATGTTTGAACTGCTCAGCGAAATGTGGGGCTTCGCCTTTATGCGCCGTGCTTTCGTGGTCACGACCGTCTTGTCGGCTTCGGTTGCTCCGGTCGGGGCGTTTCTTGTTCTGCGGCGTCTGTCGCTGGCGGGCGAGGCGATGGCGCATGCGATCACACCGGGCATTGTCATTGGTTTCGTGACCGCTGGCCTGTCAGTCATGTCATTGCTGGTGGGCGGTCTGATCGCGGGTGTCGGTGTCGCAATGCTGACGGCGTTGTTGGCGCGCAGAACGATCCTGCGCAGCGACGCCAGCCTTGCGTCGCTCTATCTGATCGCGCTGGCGGTTGGGATATTCATTCTGTCTGCGGCGGGGTCGGCTGTTCCGCTGAAAAGCTTCCTGTTTGGCTCGATCCTTGGGATCGACGACGCGTCGATGCTGCTGGTGGGTGGTGTGGCGACCGTAACGCTGGTGGCCTTTGCCTTCCTTCTGCGGCCTTTGATTGTCAGCACCTGCGACCCGGTTTTCTTTGAAACTCAAACGCGGCGGCCCTGGCTGGTGGATCAGGGGTTCATGCTGCTGCTGGTGCTGAACCTGCTGGCCGCATTCAAGACTTTGGGCACGCTGATGGCCGTTGGTCTGATGATCCTGCCCGCAACAGCGGCACGATACTGGGCCAGTACGATTACAGCTCAGTTGGTTCTGGGCTTCGTTTTTGCGCTGTCCAGTTGCTGGATCGGGCTGACCCTGTCTTACCTGTTCCCAGAGACCCCGTCCGGACCGGCCATTGTTCTGGTCGCGGGCGGAATTTTCCTAGTCTCGGCCATCTTCGGCCCACTTGGTTTTGGCAAAAGAGCCCGCAAACCAGTCGTGTCCAACGACATTCCCGTTGCTCAGATTCAACAAGAAGAGAAAGCACAATGACTCTTATAAAATCGCTCTATGCCGGCATCGCCTCGGCTTCGTTTGCCTTGGTCGCATTTCCGGCCATTGCAGGTGAGGACGACGTCCAGATTGTCGCCAGTTTCTCGATCCTCGGGGACATGGTTGAAGAGGTCGTTGGCGATCTGGCCAACGTGACGACGATCGTTGGCCCCGACGCAGACGCGCATGTCTATCAGCCTTCGGTCGCCGACGCCAAAGCCGTTGCCAAAGCTGACATCATCTTTGTCAACGGTCTGGGCTTTGAAACATGGTCCGACACGCTGATTTCAGAATCGGGTACTGATGCCACGGTACACGTCGCCACCGATGGGATTACTCCAGTCAAGGTCGACGGCGAAATCGACCCGCATGCGTGGAACTCATTGTCGAACGGGGTGGTCTATGTGACCAATGTCGCGGATGTGTTGAAAGCTGCGATGCCTGAGCACGCGGATCAGATCGCGGCCAATGCCGAAGCCTATATCGCAGAGCTTGAGGCGCTGGACGCAGAGACCAAGTCCAAGTTGGCAGACCTTCCTGCAGACCGCCGCACCGTCGTAACCGCGCATGATGCGTTCGGATATCTGGCTGATGCTTACGGCCTGACTTTCCTGGCCCCCGTCGGGATCGACACCGAGGCGGAACCATCCGCAAAAGATCTGGCCATCCTGATCGACCAACTGAAGGCCGAAGGTGCAGCCGCTCTGTTCGTGGAAAACATCACCAGCCCCGCTCTGGTTCAGCAAATCTCGGATGAGACCGGCATTGTCATCGGTGGACGCCTGTTTTCCGATGCGCTGTCCGAGCGGGGAGGCCCCGCGACCAGCTACCTTGCTATGTTCCAGCACAATCTGGGCACGCTGATGAACGCGCTGGGCGAACCCGCAAGCTGATTAGAAGTTTCTGCGCGAGGTGGTCAGATTTACTGACGCCTTGCGGGCGAATTGAACCGGGGCCCGAAAGCTCCGGTTTTTTCTGTTTTTCTGTTTGGCGTGGTCAGGCGCGCTTTTCACCGATTGTTGTCACGCCCAGCACCGAAAGCACCTTGGCTTCGATCTGTTCCGCGTTCATTCCTGCCACGGCATACATATCCGCCGGGCTTGCCTGATCAATAAAGATATCAGGCAGGACCATCGACCGATATTTCAGGCCGTGATCGAAGACGCCTTCGTCGGCCAGCAACTGCGCCACATGAGAGCCGAAACCGCCAATCGCACCCTCTTCGATGGTGATCAGCGCCTCGTGATTGGCCGCAAGGTCCAGGATAAGGTCACGGTCCAAAGGCTTGGCGAACCGGGCGTCCGCAATTGTCGGTGTGATCCCGCGCGCTGACAAAGCCTCAGCCGCTTTTTGCACTTCGGCCAATCGGGTGCCGAATGACAATAGTGCCACCCGCGCCCCTTTTTGGATCATACGTCCTTTGCCGATTTCCAGAACCTCGCCCCGTTCAGGCAGGTCAACCCCGACCCCTTCACCACGCGGATAGCGGAATGCGATTGGCCCGTCGTCATGAGCCGCTGCCGTGGCAACCATGTGCACCAGTTCGGCTTCGTCCGCGGCGGCCATGACCGTCATACCGGGAAGATTGGCGAGGTAGGCAATGTCGAATGACCCTGCATGGGTCGCCCCGTCTGCCCCTACAAGGCCCGCCCGGTCAATCGCGAACCGCACCGGAAGGCGCTGAATGGTCACGTCATGCACGACCTGGTCATAACCGCGCTGCAAAAAAGTCGAATACATCGCGCAGAAGGGCTTCATCCCGCCTGCAGCCAGCGCGGCAGCAAAGGTTACGCCGTGCTGTTCGGCTATCGCCACGTCAAAGCAGCGCGAGGGGTAGCGTTCGGCAAACAGGTTCAGGCCGGTTCCATCCGGCATCGCGGCAGTGACGGCAACGATCTTGTCGTCCCGCGCGGCCTCATCCACCAGCGTGTTGCCAAAGACCGAGGTATAAGACGGCGCGTTTGACGGTGCTTTCTTCTGTTTTCCGGTCACGACATCAAACTTGGCCGTTGCATGGCCCTTGTCGCGGGCTTGCTCTGCCGGGGCGTATCCCTTGCCCTTTTTGGTCAGCACATGGATCAGGATCGGGCCAGTCGCGCGCGCTTTGACCGTGCGTAGAACTGGCAGCAACTGGTCCATATCGTGACCATCAAGCGGGCCGATATAGGAAAACCCCAACTCCTCGAACAAGGTGCCGCCGACTGCCATGCCCTTGAGCATTTCCTTGGCTCGTTTCGCGCCCTCGCGGAAAGGCTCTGGCAGCAGAGAAACAGCACCTTTTGCCGCCGCTTTCAGATCGTGAAACGGAGCCTCGGCATAAATTCGAGACAGGTAATTTGACAGCGCGCCGACCGGGGGGGCGATGCTCATCTCGTTGTCGTTGAGGATCACGATCAGGCGTTTCTTAAGGTGGCCCGCATTGTTCATCGCCTCGAACGCCATGCCCGCCGACATCGAACCGTCGCCGATCACAGCAATTGCGTCGCCCAATCCTTCGGGCGTGACACCGCCCAGATCGCGCGCGACCGAGAACCCGAGTGCCGCACTGATCGAGGTCGAGCTATGCGCCGCGCCAAACGGGTCATATGGACTTTCGCTGCGCTTGGTGAAGCCGCTCAACCCGTCTTTCATGCGCAAAGTCCGGATACGGTCGCGCCGTTCGGTTAGGATTTTATGCGGATAGCACTGATGCCCAACGTCCCAGATGATCTTGTCGCGCGGTGTATCGAACACGGCGTGCAGCGCTGTGGTCAGTTCCACCACACCCAGCCCTGCTCCCAAATGCCCGCCCGTGACCGAAACGGCCGAGATCGTTTCCGCTCGCAGTTCATCCGCAACCTGACGTAGCTGCGCGTCCGAGAACTGCTTCAGGTCCGCGGGGCGGCTCACGAGGTCCAGCAAGGGCGTGTTCGGGCGATCTGACATTTGGCGCGTTCCTGGCTTAGCTGTCCCGGGCAATAACGAAGCGCGCGGCGTCCTTCAAGGTTTCCGCGGTTGACCCATAGCCTTCAAGTGCGTCGCAGGCCCGATCCACCAGCTCGGCCGCCCGGCTTTTGGCGGTATCCAGACCCAGCAGCGACACAAAAGTTGCCTTGCCTGCCTCTGTATCCTTTTGAAGACGCTTTCCGGCGATTGCCGCGTCTCCTTCAATATCCAAGATGTCGTCAGCGATCTGAAAAGCAAGTCCGAGATCCCGCGCGTATCGGCGCAGGGGTTCGGGATCCGCGCCAGCCAAACGCGCACCGGCGCAGGCTGACCATTCTATCAATGCACCGGTCTTGCCAGCCTGAAGCCGGGTAATCTGATCCAGCGATAATGGCGATTTCGCGGTTTCCGCAGCAATGTCAAGCGCCTGACCCAGCACCATGCCCTGCGCACCGCTTGCCTTGGCCAAAGTCAGTACCAATTCTGCGCGGGCCTCGGCCGATCCGACCTCGGGTCGGGCGCACAGCTCAAATGCTAGCGTCTGCAATGCATCCCCGGCCAAAACCGCCGTTCCCTCATCCCATTTCACATGGACCGTCGGACGCCCCCGGCGCAGATCATCGTCATCCATGCAAGGTAGATCATCGTGAACCAGCGAATAGGCGTGCAGCGCTTCTATCCCCGTTGCGGGCCAAATGGCCTGCGCCGGGTCCACACCGTGCAGCCGCGCGCTTTCCAGAACAAGAAATCCACGCAGCCTCTTGCCGCCTTCGGTGGCATACGCCATCGCATGGGTCACATCCAGATCATCCAGCCCGCCCAGAACCAGATCGAACTGCTTCTGAATCCGCGCGGCATCCCGTGCCAGAATGTCCTGAAACATTTACAGGCCTTCGACAGGAGTCGTCCCGGTTGGTTGACCGTCCGCATCCAGCGTGATCGCGGCCACCTTTTCTTCAGCCCGCTTCAACTCGTCCTCGCAGCGCTTTTTCAAGGCGGCACCACGCTCATACAAGGCAATGGACTGATCCAACGCCACATCGCCGCGTTCAAGTTGACCAACAACGGCCTCAAGCTCTTTCATCGCTTGCTCAAATGTCATCTGATCTACAGGGGTATCGGTCATCGGGCTGCCTTCATCAATTCTTCCACATGGGCACGTGTGGCCTCGGCCAGTGCGTTCAGATCATACCCGCCTTCCAGAGTCGAGACGATACGCCCGTTACAACACTCATCAGCGATCTTGCACAGCTCGGCCGTGATCCACGCAAAATCGCTGGTCGACCAGTTAAGCTCTGCCAAAGGATCATCCTGATGCGCATCGAAACCCGCCGAGATGATGATCAGTTCTGGCTTGAATGCCCGTAGCCGCGGGAAGGCTTGGGCTTCGTAGGCTGCGCGCATCTCTGCTCCGCCGGACCGAGGCGGCAGCGGAATATTCAAAACCGTATCGTAGGCTCCGGTTTCATCAGGACGTCCCGTACCGGGCCACAACGGCATCTGCTGGCTGGTTATGACCAGAGCACGCGCCTCATCCCACAGTAAGTCCTGCGTGCCATTTCCGTGGTGCACATCGAAATCCACCACTGCCACGCGTTTCAACCCGTGGTGATCCAGCGCATGTTTGGCAGCCAGCGCCGCATTGCCGAACAGACAAAACCCCATCGCCGTCTCGGTCTCGGCGTGGTGCCCCGGCGGACGGATTGCGCAAAATGCATTCGGAGAGTCACCGCCCAGAACAAGGTCGACCGCCCGAACAACAGCACCAGCCGCACGATACGCCGCATCCACCGATCCCGGAGACATGAAAGTGTCGCCGTCAATCTGCCTGTATCCTTCAGTCGGGCGGCTGCTGCGGATACTCCGTATGTGGCTTTCGGGGTGAATGCGCAGCAGGTCATCATCCGCGGCAAGCGGAGCCGTCCTTCGGTCCAAATCCAGCGATTCCAGCGCATGAAGAACATGCTCAAGCCGCGCGACCCGTTCGGGATGTCCGTCCGGGGTCATATGTTCAAGGCAATCCGCGTGGGTTAAAAGAGCAGTCTTCATCAGGATCCGATCTTCATCTGGCTAAAAATATCCTCGCCGAAGGCATAAAATCGCCGCGCAGCGGCAAAATCAATCCGGGGCCAACATATAACCCGCCCCACGGACTGTCTGCAGATAGCGGGGTTGCTTTGGGTCCTGTTCGATCTTGCGTCGCAGCCGGGTGATCTGAACATCCACTGCGCGTTCCTGTGCCTGCCCCTTGTCGCGGCCCAGATCTTCGACCAGCTTGGCGCGGCTTATAGGTTCTCCGGGCTGCGCCGAGAAAATCTTCATCAACTGACTTTCGGTTGCGGTCAGACGAACTGGGTCTTCGCCCTGCCACATCTCGCCGCGCTCCACGTCGTACCGGATCGGCCCAAGGATCAGGATTTTGCTTGCCGTTTCCTGTGCAGGTGTTTCGGGCATCCGCCGCAAAATTGCGTTGATGCGCAACAACAGCTCCTTCGGCTCGAACGGTTTGGCCAGATAGTCGTCGGCCCCGGCCTCAAGCCCCGCAATCCGGTGTTCGGTTTCACCGCGCGCCGTCAACAGCAGGATCGGGGTTGCGTGTGTCTCTCGCAGCGCCTTGGTCAGGCTGACGCCGTCTTCTCCGGGCATCATGACATCCAGAACGATCATGTCGAAATCCAGGCCTGACAAGACCCGCCGCGCATGGGCGGCGTCCCGCGCGGCTGTGACAAGAAAACCGTTCCGCATCAAAAACTTCTTGAGCAGATCACGAATGCGCTCGTCATCGTCAACAATCAGCAGATGGGCGTCCATATCGCTCATGAGGTGGTATCCCGCAGTTTCTTATAGGCATGACGCATATCAGCATCCATCATCGCTTCAAGCACTTTGCGAAAACCTGAAACGGCCTCGGGGCCGGCGTCCTTATAGGCGGCGCGCATCCGTACGCGTTGGGCTTCGGACAATCTGGCTTCCAGCTCCTCTCCCTTATCGGTTAAGAATAGGTGTCTTTCACGTTTGTCCACTGTTCCAACGCGACTTTCCACCAGACCATCGTCAATCAGGGTGCGCAGGACGCGGTTCAAGGACTGTTTGGTAACACCGAGAATCGCCAGCAGGTTATTTACGGTCGTCCCCGGTGCTCGGTTGATAAAGTGGATGGCCCGGTGATGCGCGCGGCCATAGGCCAGCTCTGACAGGATGCGGTCCGGGTCCGCTGTGAAGCCGCGATAAGCGAAGAACATGGCTTCGATACCCTGCCGCAGTTGTTCATCCGTCAGAAACAACAGGCTTTCACCGCCAAAGACCTGGGCGGGACGTGTGTCGGACATATCATGCCTCATTGGTTACTCAAGGCCGAGTTTATGTCAGCGTTATTGACATTCCAAGAGTGGACAGGTATCGAATCGCAGTTTTTGCGCAACATTATGTCCGCTTCGGACTTAATTAGCGCAATAATTGAAAAACCAAGCCCGATTCAGGAGGTTGCGCATGGCAGGGTATGACGATCGTGACGGTGTCATCTGGTTGGATGGTGAACTGGTGCCATGGCGCGATGCCAAGGTCCACATCCTGACGCATGCAATGCACTACGCCTCGTCCGTCTTTGAAGGTGAGCGTGCCTATAACGGTAAGATTTTCAAAAGCCGTGAGCATTCAGAACGTCTGATCGCCTCGGCCGAGGCGCTGGATATCCCGATGCCGTATACGGTCGATCAGATCGAAGCCGCAAAGGAAGAGGCGTTGAAAGCCAGCGGGTTGCAGGACGCCTATATCCGGGCGCTGGTCTGGCGCGGGTCAGGTGATGACATGGGCGTGGCATCGGCCAAGAACCCAGTACGTATGGCCGTGGCTGTGTGGCCATGGGGGGCATATTACGGCGATGCCAAGATGCAGGGTGCCAAGCTGGATATCGCTGAATGGAAACGCCCCAGCCCCGAAACCATCCCGGTTCACGCCAAGGCTGCGGGTCTGTACATGATCTGCACCATCTCCAAGCACAAGGCCGAGGCCAAGGGCTGTTCGGACGCATTGTTCATGGATTACCGGGGCTATGTCGCCGAAGCGACCGGTGCCAACGTGTTTTTCGTCAAAGATGGCGAGGTTCACACACCGTTGGCCGATTGCTTCCTGAACGGCATCACTCGTCAGACCGTGATCCAGATGCTGAAAGACAAGGGCATTAAGGTTCACGAACGCCACATCATGCCCGAAGAGATGGCTGATTTTGAACAATGCTGGCTGACAGGCACAGCCGCCGAGGTCACCCCGGTTGGTCAGATCGGCGACTACACGTTCGAAGTCGGGGACATCACGCGCGAGATTGCACAGGATTACGAGTCGCTTGTACGCGCGTGATCTGAAAAACCTGAAAGAACCAAAACCCTCGCTACTGCGGGGGTTTTTCTTTGCCCACGGTTAGAGGTCTGGTGCAGATCACCCCTTTGGTTGGGCGGTTTTGCAAGTGAGCGTTCGATCAATTCGCTCTGATGCTGAACTGTGGTTCGTCACGCTGAACCCCAAGCCCAAAGCGATCTGATCGAAACCTTGCATTCCCCCGGCCAGTGGTCGGGGGCTGCAATGCGGTTCTAATCCTCAGAAATCCACGCCGCGCTGGGCTTTTATCCCAGCTTGGAACGGGTGTTTTTCTTCGGTCATTTCCGTCACCAGATCTGCATAGTCGCGCAGGGCTTGCGGTGCGTCCCGGCCAGTCAGAAATACGCTGGTCTTGTCTGATCGCGCGTTCAGCCCATCAATCACTTGCTCGACTGACAAATATTCATACCGCAAGGCGATGTTGATTTCGTCCAGAACCACAAGGTCATAGTCACCGCTGGCCATCAGCGCCCGTGCCTTGTCAAACGCGGCATTGGCAGCGGCGATGTCGCGTTCACGATCTTGCGTATCCCAGGTAAAGCCCTCACCCATTGTGTGCCAGGTTACCAAATCGCGCTCTTCAAAAAAGCGACGCTCGCCGGTTTTCCACTTTCCCTTGATAAATTGCACCACGGCGACTTTCTGACCCCATCCGAGCGCGCGGATGACAACTCCGAAGGCGGCAGATGACTTGCCTTTGCCTTTGCCTGTGTTGATCAGCACCAAGCCGCGCCCGGGATCGACGGCCTCGGACACCTTTTTGCGGTGCTTTGCCTGCACCTTTTGCATCTTTTCCTTGTGATTTTCTGCGTCGCTCATCTTGGGGCCCTTATCTGATGTTGGACCCAAATTAGGTGAAGTTCGAAAAAGGTAAAGATCAGGCTTTGGGATCTGTCGCCTGACGCGCCTTTTCGCGTCCAATCCCAAGTTGGCGCTCGCGCAAGATGACGACCACATTACCGGCGATCACAAGCGCGGCCCCGCCCAGCATTACCAGCGTCGGCAGTTCATCGAACCAGATATACCCGATCAATACGGCAAATAGCATCGTGGTATAGTCATAGGGCGCAAGCATTGAGGCCTGTCCGAACTTGTAGGACGTGGTCACCAGAATCTGCGCGACCCCGCCGGTTAAGCCCATAACGATCAGTATTAGTGTCTGTTCCAGCGTTGGCATCGTCCACCCCCAAAAGGCGGTTAACGCAGACAGAAGGGTAGCCGTCAGCGAGAAATAGAAGACGACTGCCGCAGGATGGTCCACTTGAACTAATTGTCGGATATGTATTTGGACAAAGGCCCGCGCCATGGTCGACGCCAACACGCACAGCGCCCCGATTGTGGCGGCCGTGTCCATGTTGTTGCCGCCCAGACGCGGCCAGATCATGATCAGAACCCCCAGCAGTCCCAAAGCCACGGCGCCGATGCGGATCATGCGAATGCGCTCGCCCAGCATGATCGCGGCCAGAATCAGGGTGAAGATCGGGGTGGCGTAGCCAATGGCCGTAACCTCGGGCAACGGAAGCAGGCTGAGGCCAGTAAAAGTCAGCCCCATGGCGCTGGTGCCCAAAACACCGCGCCAGAAGTGGCCCATGGGCTTTTTGACCACAAGGCCTTGCGAAAGCTCTCCGCGCCAGGCCAGCCAGCCTATGATGACCGGCACGGCAAAGAGCGAGCGAAAAAACACCATTTCTCCGGGTGGGAAGGTGTCAGACAAGGCTTTGACCAGGGCCTGCATCGACGTGAACAGAACCAGGGCGCTGAGTTTCAGCGCCACAGCCAGAAGTGGTTTGTTTGACGTTAGGGGGTCAGCCATCGGCGCGACCCTGCGCCTTTGGCGGGCAAAGATCAACGTGTGGAATTTAGTTGCGACCAGTCCGACGGAAGCGGATGGCCGATTTCCTCGGCGAATTCTGTCAGGAAGCGGATCATGCGTTCGGCCCGTTTTCGGGCAAGGGCCTTACCGCGTTCCGTAAGCATATCTGCCGGAAGTTTCAGTAACTTGACCTTCCAGTGGTCGACCGAGAAATGCAGATCATCCAGTGACCGGGATTCTGCAAATGGATCTGCCGGATCGTAGAGTGACCGCCCCAAGGCGCCTGAAACCGAGAAGTTGCGCGCAACACCGATGGCCCCCAGCGCATCCAGCCTGTCGGCGTCGCGCAGAATACAGGCTTCTGCGGTTTCAGGGGGGATACTTGCGGAAAAACTATGGGCTGCAATGGCGTGTCGCGTGGCTTTGATTTCCTCGGGCGTATAGCCGAAATTGTCCAGTATAGGCTCTGATTCTTCAGCGGACCGACGGGACGCAAGGTGGCGATCCGGGTCGTTCTTGGGCAGGTTGACCAGATCGTGCAAATAGCTGGCCGCCAGCAGGACGCGCATATTGGTTGTTTCGTCCGAAATGGCCTGCGCGTTCACCCAGACACGGTCCAGATGCGCCAGATCATGCGCCGGGTCGGTCTCCATGCGTTGCACGACAATGCCGCGCAACCGGTGGCGCAGATCAGCCGATATGTCCACGGTTCTCGCCAATCTGACCGCGATGCAGAAGTAAATGGTCCAGGATCACGCAGGCCATCATCGCCTCGCCCACAGGCACCGCACGGATGCCGACACAGGGGTCGTGGCGGCCCTTGGTGATGATTTCGGTCTCTTCGCCCGACTTGTTGATCGTCTTGCGCGTGGTCAGGATCGACGAAGTGGGTTTGACTGCAAACCGCACCACGATGTCCTGACCGGTCGAGATGCCGCCCAATATGCCGCCCGCGTGGTTTGAACTGTATTGCGGGCCGTTCTGACCCATGAAGATCTCATCGGCATTGGCCTCACCCGTCAGTTCGGCGGCGGCCATACCCTCGCCGATCTCGACCCCTTTGACGGCGTTGATCGACATCATCGCGGCGGCCAGATCAGTGTCTAACTTGGCATAAACCGGTGCGCCGATCCCAGCGGGAACGCCGCGCGCCACCACCTCGACAATTGCACCGACCGAGTTGCCGGACTTGCGCAGATCGTCCAGATAGGCTGCCCAATCGTCAGCAGCTTGGGCATCGGGGGTCCAGAACGGGTTCTGTTCAATCTGCGACCAGTCGAAATTGGTACGGTCGATTTTGTGTGGGCCGATCTGGGTCATGTAGCCGGTGATCTGCACGTTGGGCGCGATCTGTTTGATCGCCTCGCGCGCCAGCCCTCCGGCCGCGACCCGCGATGCGGTTTCGCGAGCCGAGCTGCGCCCACCGCCGCGATAGTCGCGGATGCCGTATTTCTGCCAATAGGTGATATCGGCGTGACCCGGACGGAACTTGTCCATGATGTCGCCGTAGTCCTTGGAGCGTTGATCGGTATTCTCGATCATCAACTGTACGGGCGTTCCAGTGGTTTGGCCTTCGAACACGCCGGACAGGATTTTCACTTGATCCGGCTCGCGCCTTTGCGTGGTGAATTTGTTCTGCCCCGGCTTCCGCTTGTCCAGCCAGTGCTGGATCATAGTTTCGTCAATGGTGACCCCCGGAGGGCACCCGTCCACTGTCGCCCCCAATGCGGGGCCATGGCTTTCACCCCAGGTGGTGACGCGGAAGAGGTGTCCAAAGCTGTTCATCGACATGGGGCGTGCTCCTTTGAGGGTTGTGATTAGCGGGGAGAGCCTTGGGCCTCAAGCGGATTTGCGTTTGGAGCGCGGGGAGGGGGCGCTGCCCCCATCGCGGCAAGCCGCGATTCCCCCGAAGTATTTTTGAACAGAAGAAGGGTCAGGCCGGTTCTAAAAGTGCAGCGCGGGTTTTACTGATTTTGAGCGCGGCTTGCGCTGCCTCGCGGCCCTTTTCCACGAAATGCGCGCGGTAGATCGCATTGTGGTGGTCTGTTTCCTGATATTGGTGCGGCGTCAGCGAGACTGACAGGACAGGAACGCCCGTGTCCAGCCCGGCGCGCATGAGGCCGTCGACTACGGCTTGCGCCACGAAGTCGTGCCGGTAGATACCGCCATCCACCACGAAAGCGGCGCAGGCGATGGCGGCATATTTGCCGGTTTGGGCCAGGTCGCGGGCCAGCAACGGCATCTCGAACGCGCCGGGCACGTCGAAGACTTCAATCTGATCAGCGGGGATAAGCTGTTGGAATCCTTCCAGCGCTTGATCGACAATATCGGAATGCCAGTTGGCTTTGACGAAAGCATAGCGGGTGTGTGTCATTGTGATCTCCTTCGTAAACAGACACGTCACCCAAGGCGATCACGAGCAGCCGCGCCAATTGGCGCGCTGCACGTTCTCTTCCATCCGGACTGTAACCGTCGGCTCTGGTTTCTCACCAGATCTGCTTGTCACCCCGAAGATTCCGGGGCCGCTCGCGGGCTTACGGGTCATGGCCCGCATACCGCCGGTGGGGAATTCCGCCCCGCCCTGAGAACGAGGCAGACCTTGCCAAGGACCAAGCGAATCTGCAAGTCGTTCCGTCAGGAGAGATGCCATGCACCCAAATCCGGCTTTCCGCGCCGAAGACCGTACCCGCCACATCAACTTTGCCCGTGACCGGGCCTTTGGGGTTTTGGCGCTGTCCACTGATGACGCACCCCTGATCAGCCATGTGCCGTTTTTGCTGAGTTCCGATGGTTCAATGGTCGAACTGCATTTGGTGCGGTCGAATCCGATCCTGCGCACCCTAACCGCCCCGCGCGCTGGGCGTATCGCGGTATCCGGGCCGGATGGGTATATTTCTCCGGATTGGTACGGTCTGGCAGATCAGGTTCCTACATGGAACTATGTCGCCGTGCATCTGACTGGGCGGATTGAAAAGCGCCCTCAGGCCGAGTTGCGGGGTCTTTTGGACCGACAATCGGCCTTTTATGAAGAGCGGCTTTTACCCAAGCCCGCATGGACCGCTGACAAGATGTCGCCCGATGCGCTGGATCGCATGCTAAGGATGATCGTGCCCTGCCGGATGTATGTCGACGATATTCAGGGAACCTGGAAGCTGAACCAGAACAAACCCGACGAGGCGCGCGAAGCGGCGGCTGAACGGGTTGAAGGCGGGCTCGGCGTAGAGTTGGGATGGCTGGCCACGCTGATGCGCGACGCGTGACCAGACCAGGGGTTAGTTGGAGAAAGTCGCGAGATAGGCCGCGATATCTTCAGCACCTTCCTTCAGCTTGATGCTCATGTTGGGGCGCGCTTTTTCGTCGTTCAGGAAATCCTGAATGAAACCGATCGGGTCTTTGGAGTAGGCTGCGATGTTCTCTTCGGTCCAGATCAAGCCTTCCTGACCGGATCGGATCATGTCATCGGTGAAAAGACCAACGGGCAGCCGTTCGCTTCCGTTCAGGTAATCGTTCTCGGTTCCTGCTGCCCGGCCCACAACGCCATAGAGATTCGGACCCGTGATGCCACCTTTGACCAGAACTTCGCCGTCCTTGATTATCGCGTGACAGGACGCACAGCGAAAATAGAGTGTCTCGCCCCGCGCCGGGTCACCGGCAGCTAAGGCTTGAGTCGACGCAAGCAGCGCAAAGGTCAGAATGGGTACAGATAGGTTTGGCATGAAAGGCGTCCTGTTAACGGTGGCTTTTCCCTGCGCCTTTAGACATTCGCGTAAAAAGTGCAATCGAAATAGCGTGTTTCTAGGTCTGCTAAAAATATCTATTTTTGATCTGATATTTATGGCGCGAGAAATCACGCAAAAGTAGAAATTTTTGTGGCAAATCCTGGCTTAAACTTTGCAATTCGACGTGGGGCGCCGCGGATTCGGTACCCTTGCGCATATCGGTTGTCAGCGCGCCCTGTTGATCCGAATCACATACCGGCGAACGCATGACGATCAACGGGAGTCCTGCCAAAAATCCCCCCGAGGCTTGAAAATTCAGGGTTACGTTGTGACATGAATGCCCAGATGCGGCGTAGTGCGCGCCTATGACCGCTGGACGAACCGATTTCTCCCGGATAGATAGCCGCGATGAGACGCCGCTTTAATGCGGTGCTGATGCATGTTTGCCCGGTATCCTCCGGGCGCCGGAATCGGAGAAAACCTCGTGTCCCACGCAGAAGACCACGAAGGCACCCGCAGAGATTTCCTCTACTACGTCGCTGGCGGCGCAGGTGTCGTTGCGACGGGTGCAGCCGTATGGCCCCTGATCAACCAAATGAACCCCTCGGCAGACGTTCAGGCGCTGTCCTCGATCCGTGTGGACGTAAGCGGCGTTGAGCCGGGGACACAGCTGACTGTCAAGTGGCTGGGTAAACCCGTCTTTATCCGTCACCGTACCGGTGCCGAGATCCAAGAGGCGAAGGAACAGGACGCCGAAGGCGTTGATTCGCTGCCCGATCCGCTGGCACGCAACTTCAACCAACCGGCCGATGCGCCAGCGACGGACGCAAACCGCGTGATGCCCTCGCCCGAGGGCGAGGCACCCGGTGCGTGGCTGGTTCAGATGGGCGTCTGTACACACCTTGGCTGTGTGCCGCTGGGCGATGCCGGTGACTTTGGCGGTTGGTTCTGCCCCTGCCACGGTTCGCACTACGACCTTGCCGGTCGTATCCGCAAAGGCCCCGCGCCTGAAAACCTGCCTGTCCCGCCCGCTGAGTGGACGGACAACAGCACCATCAAACTCGGCTAAGGGAGACCCAGATGTCCGGAATTCCCCACGATCATTACGAGCCGAAGACAAACGGCGAGAAGTGGCTGAACAGCCGCCTGCCCATCGTCGGCCTGATTTACGACACCATCATGATCCCCACCCCCAAGAACCTGAACTGGTGGTGGATCTGGGGCATCGTCCTGGCGTTCTGCCTGGCGCTGCAGATTGTCACCGGTATCGTTCTGGTGATGCACTACACCCCGCATGTTGATCTGGCCTTTGCCAGCATCGAGCACATCATGCGCAACGTGAATGGCGGCTATATGCTACGCTATCTGCATATGAACGGCGCGTCGCTGTTCTTTGTTGCGGTCTACATTCACATCTTCCGTGGCCTGTTTTACGGGTCGTACAAAGCCCCGCGTGAGATCACGTGGATCATCGGGATGTTGATCTACCTGATGATGATGGGCACCGCCTTCATGGGCTATGTTCTGCCTTGGGGTCAGATGTCTTTCTGGGGTGCGACCGTGATTACCGGCCTGTTTGGCGCGATCCCGTTTGTGGGTGACGCGATCCAGACCTGGCTGCTGGGCGGACCGGCGGTAGATAACGCCACGCTGAACCGCTTCTTCTCGCTGCACTATCTGCTGCCGTTCGTGATTGCGGCGCTGGTGATCGTGCATATCTGGGCCTTCCACACCACCGGCAACAACAACCCCACGGGTGTTGAAGTGCGCCGTGGTTCGAAAGCCGAGGCCGAGAAAGATACGCTGCCGTTCTGGCCGTATTTCGTGATCAAGGACCTGTTTGCGCTTGCCGTGATCCTGGTCGTGTTCTGGGCGGTTGTCGGCTTCATGCCGAACTATCTGGGCCACCCGGACAACTACATCGAGGCCAACCCGCTGGTCACGCCTGCACACATCGTGCCTGAATGGTATTTCCTGCCGTTCTACGCGATCCTGCGTGCCTTCACCGGTGAGGTCTGGGTTGTGCAATTCGCCAGCTTCATCACTGGTGGCATCATCGACGCCAAGTTCTTTGGTGTTCTGGCGATGTTCGGTGCGATCCTGGCGATGGCGCTGGCCCCGTGGCTGGACACCTCGACCGTGCGTTCGGGCAAATACCGTCCGATGTTCAAGTGGTGGTTCTACCTGCTGATCATCGACTTCTTTGCCCTGATGTGGCTGGGTGCGATGCCCGCAGAAGAGCCTTATGCGACTTTCTCGCTGATCGCGTCCGCCTACTGGTTCGCCTATTTCTTCGTGATCCTGCCGATCCTGGGTGTTATCGAAAAACCCGATGCCCAGCCGGAAACCATCGAAGAAGACTTCAACGCGCATTATGGCAAGGCTGACGCCGACGCCACGCCGGCCGAGTAAGAAGAGGGACCGGAAACATGTTCAAGAAACTTGCAATCGGTGCCGCGTTTGCTTTGGCTCTTACCCCTGCTGCGTCATACGCCGCAGGTGGCGGCGAGCAGCATATCGAGGATTTCCACTTCTCGTTCGAAGGGCCGTTTGGCACCTGGGACAAGCATCAGCTTCAGCGCGGTCTTCAGATCTATACCGAGGTTTGTGCGGCCTGCCACGGCCTGCAATATGTACCTTTGCGTGATCTCGAAGCGCTGGGATATTCGGAAGAAGAAGTCATCGCCTATGCGGCGGGTAACTTCGAAGTGTTCGATCCTGAGCTGGACGATTTCCGCCCGGCCATCCCAACTGACCACTTCCCGGCGAACAACGGTGTTGGCGCGCCTGACCTGAGCCTGATGGCGAAGGCCCGTGCCGGTTTCCACGGCCCCTATGGTCTGGGGATCAACCAACTGTTCAAAGGTATGGGTGGTGCGGAATACATCGCCTCATTGCTGGATGGTTACACCGGTGAGGAAAAGGAAGAGGCGGGCACCGTTCTTTATGAGAACAAAGCCTTCCCGGGCGGCTGGATCTCGATGGCGCCTCCGCTGTCCGAAGATCAGGTAGAATTCGCGGATGGTCATCCGGCCACCGTCGAAGCCATGTCCGAGGATATTGCGGCCTTCTTGATGTGGACTGCCGAGCCGAAGATGATGGAGCGTAAGTATTCCGGCTTTGTCGGCGTGCTGTTCCTGTCTGTTCTGTCGGTCCTGCTGTACCTTGTGAACAAGCGTTTGTGGGCTGGTGTAAAAGGCAAGAAGACCGTCTGAGGTTTTCGACAGCTAGAAATTTGAACCCCCGCGCCATCCGGTAGCGGGGGTTTTTCTTTGAGGGCGGGATAAAGGGACCAGCCCCTTCTTGGCCTGCGGCCAATTCATCCCCGGGATATTTTTGGCCAGATGAAGCGCGGATCAGGCTTTGAGTTGGCTACCGGTGTGATCCGTGATCGTGGCGGTGACGATCTGGCCTTCGGGTTGAGGGGTGGTGAAGGTGACTTCGGTGAATTGCTCGGTTCTACCCATGGTGGGGTTTTCCATCAGAATGTGATGGGTTTTGCCCAGTTGGGCGGTCAGATGCTTGGCGACCTGAGCGTCCCCGGCGGCGCGCAGTCGGGCGGCGCGCGTTTTGATGACATTGCCATTGATCTGTTGTGGGATGCGGGCGGCCGGGGTGCCTTCGCGTTTGGAATAGGGGAAGACGTGCAGCCACGTCAGGTCGCAATCCGTGACCAGCTTGAGCGAGTTGTCGAAGTGGGCGTCTGTTTCAGTGGGGAAGCCTGCAATGATATCCGCGCCAAAGGTCATGTCGGGGCGCAGCTTGCGGGCCTCCTGAGTGAAGCGGATGGCATCGTCGCGCAGATGGCGGCGTTTCATGCGCTTCAGTATCAGGTCATCGCCATGTTGCAGCGACAGGTGCAGGTGGGGCATCAGGCGCGGCTCGGTGGCGATGGCTTGCATCAGGTTTTCATCCACTTCGATCGAGTCGATCGAGCTGATCCGCAGGCGCGGCAAGTCCGGTACCAGCTTGAGGATGCGCATCACCAGATCGCCCAGCTTGGGCTGCGCTGGCAGGTCTGCGCCCCATGAGGTCAGGTCTACGCCGGTCAGCACCACCTCATTATAGCCTCGGTCCACCAGCCGCTTGATCTGATCCACCACCACGCCCGCGGGGACGCTGCGCGAGTTTCCGCGGCCATAGGGAATGATGCAGAAGGTGCACCGGTGATCGCAGCCGTTCTGAACCTGCACATAGGCACGCGAGCGGGTGCCGAAGCCATCGATCAGGTGGCCAGCGGTTTCGGTCACGGACATGATGTCGTCGACCTGAACCGCTTCGGTCTGGCCGATAAAATCGGCGGCCATGCCTTTCCAAGTGTCGGGCTGCATCTTTTCGGTATTGCCGATAACGGCATCGACCTCGTCCATTTGGGCGAAGGTTTCGGGTTCGGTCTGGGCGGCGCAACCGGTTACGATCAGCCGCGCATCGGGGTTTTCGCGGCGCAGCTTGCGGATTTCCTGCCGGGCCTTTCGGACGGCCTCGGCCGTGACGGCGCAGGTATTCACCACGACCGCGTTCGACAGGCCCGCCTGCTGCGACAACTCCTTCATCGCCTCGGTCTCATAGGCGTTCAGGCGGCAGCCCAGGGTGGTGAATTTAGGGATGCTCATCCAAGCGTCCTCAGGAACTCAGGTGTCAGGGTACCCGAGAAGACGTGGCAGGTCGGGCCGGTCATCCAGACACCGTCGTCTTTCCAATTAATCCAGATCGTACCGCCATCCAGTTCAATCTGTACATTGCGCTCCGTCAGGCCGCGACGTGCAGCCGCCACCGCAGTTGCGCAGGACGATGAGCCCGAGGCCAAAGTGATGCCCACACCCCGTTCCCATACGCGCATACGGATGTGATCCGGTCGGATTACATGCGCCACCTGCACATTGGTGCGTTCGGGATAAAGCGGGTGATGTTCATAGCGCGCGCCGAACTCGGTCAGGGGAATGGCGTCGGCATCTTCGACAAAGAATGTGCAGTGCGGGTTGCCCATGCCCGTGGCCGTCGGTCCACCTTCGATTGGCAGTTCCAGGGTGTCTACATTCTCGGCCAGAGGTATGTCGCGCCAATCGGTTTGAGGATGCCCCATGTTGACCGACGTCAGGCCGTCGCCTGCATCCTGCGCGTAGAGCGTCCCGCGCTCTGTTGTCAGGGTCAGGGCTAATTTTCCGGTTTCTTCCATCAGAAACCGCGCAATGCAGCGTGTGGCATTCCCGCAGGCGGCCGAAGTCGACCCATCCGCATTGTAGAAGACCAGATGCGCATCCGATTCGCCGTTTTCGATAACGGCCAATTGGTCAAATCCAACACCAAACTGTCGGTGACCGATTCCCTTTGCCAGCGCAGGGGAAATTTCGGCGGACTGCGCGCGGGCGTCCACAATGACAAAGTCATTGCCCAGCCCGTGCATCTTCATGAAGGGCAAACCGGTGTTTGGATCTTGTTGCATGGCGGGCATATAGCGTTGCGCAGGACGGGAATCCAGCCTGCAGTGCAAATTCCTCAAAAAAGGGGTTGACCCCCCAGCGCCACCTGCCTAAGTAGGCCGCCTATCGGGACGCCGAAACGCAAGAAATTGTTGGCGAAACGAGGTGCAAAAAAGGCCTTGTACCCAGTTGGGAAAATGCCTTAGAGAGCGCCACGGATCGAGAAGATCCAGACAAAAGAGTGGGCCGTTAGCTCAGTTGGTAGAGCAACTGACTTTTAATCAGTGGGTCGCAGGTTCGAATCCTGCACGGCTCACCACTGAAATCAAATAAAATCAATGCATTGCAAGATTTTTGGGGACATACCGAAAGCGAAGTCGCAATTTGTGTCCGCCCCGTGTCCGCATTTCGCACCGCCGCGAATCCGATTCTTGTGAGACTTTGGGCATTGCCAAGAGTATGTCATAGAGCTGTCGATTTATTGGCCCTTCATTGTTTCACGACTCGGGCCAATCCGGCTGCATTTGCTTTTCATCAAGCAGGCGTTGTTCTTCCACTCGCCGTTGATTGATTGCCTTCGCTGAAGAAGGATCGGCCTTCGAAGGCAAGGGTTTCGAAGGCTTTCACTTTGGAGCCATTCTTTTGCGTCCCTTGGCTTCTTCAGGGAATGCAGTCGAAGTCGTATCCAGCCTTTCTTTGTCTTTCCTTATGATCCCTATCCTAGGGAGGCCTTCCAAAGGATCGGGAACTCCATCGAAAACCGGGGTAGCGACATAGTTGGGCTGTGCGATCCGAGACAAGCTTTCGTCGCTGCTGACCTGTTCAAAGAGTTGATGCCGCTCATGCGCAAAGAGGGGGCGATCCATCAGGCAGTAGAAATGGTATTTGGCCAGATGTTCTTTGCTGGCAGTCGCTGTACTGGAGGATGCTTGCCAAACAGCCGAGACGTTCTTGAGCGTGGGCAATCGAAGGCAGGCGCTGTCCCAGGTCCATTGGGCCATACCCCGACTTACCCCCCTTATTTCAGTTAAGCCGAAATAAGGGGGGGGTAACTCCCTGTGGCGCTGGGTCCGTCTGGATGCTCGCAATCTCAAACGGCTTTGAATATCAGTTTAACCGTATTGTGGGAGGCTGTTCGGGCATCAAAAGGGAACAAACAAGATGAAGAAACTTGCGACCGTAAAGTTGCCCTCAAGCGCTGGGAACACGCTCGAAATATTGGCCATCTGCCAAAAGGCCGCGCGACAGTCTGGAGCCGGGCAGGATGAAACTCTGGCTTTCTTGGAAGAAGCAACATCCGGAGATCATGATTTCGCGCTGGCGGCAATCATGAAGCATTTTGAGTTGAGGCTGTCCGAGTGGTGATCGACTTCAATTACGTTCGTCGAACTGTAGAGAACGGCCCAAAGCCGACATCCAGCCTTCTACAGGGATGCTGTACCGCGGCTCAGCAATGCTGCCGTTCGCCGCATATGCACGATACCATGCCGGATCGACAGTACGTAAGTGATCAAAATGGTAGTGCCTGCAATGGTCAGTAGGGCGCCGTCTACAAGTTGCGGGTGAGATCGAGAAAGACCGGGCCGTTCGGTTTGAAACTTCGATCTCCCGCCGTAAGTATAGGCCGTTTTGCTACAACAAAACTGATGTTGTTCAAGCACTGCGATTAATTAGGCAGGTGCAACGGTGTGATGCGCTTTATCAGGTTGCCAAAGATGTAGAGCCAGATCCTGCGTCCATTTTGTTGAAAAGTTGATTTGACGCTCGTTGTGGTCTTTTGCCAACCTCCAAACAGTCAGCATTTAGGGAATCACTTGAAAATGAAATCAGGATACAGCGCGCTCGCGCTAGCTATTTTGCTCGCAGGCTCGCCGCTACTTGCTCAGCAAGCCGACACCGTTTTCCTGAGTGAAAACATCATCACGTCAAACCCCGAGTTGCCACTGGCGCAATCCGTGGCGGTTGCGGGAAACTCGATCATTTGTGTACGCACTGATGACAGTTGCCGCGAGTTGGCAGGCGATGGCACCCAGATCGTGGATGCGGGCACAAATACCGTTATGGCTGGTATCATCGACACTCACTTGCACACACGCATCTTTGGGCAGACGCATTTCGTCATGCTCAACCTGTTCGGTTACAACGATGCGTCGCGTGAGGAGGTTGTCGAAGTAATCCGGGAGTACGCGGCGACGCTCGGGCCAGATGAGTGGGTGATCGGCGGCGGTTGGTCCGACGCGCATTTTCAGAATCCCACCAAGGAAGAACTGGACGAAATCGTTGGTGGACGCCCTGCATTGATCTCCGACAATACGCAACATAACGGCTGGTATTCGACGAAAGCTCTGGAATACCTCGGGATCACTGCCGATTGGGAGCCACCGAAAGGCGGCTACATGCCTTTGAATGACGCTGGCGATGAACCTTCCGGACTTTTGCAGGAGAAAGCTCACCTTTCGACAGGGTTTGTCGAACAGCACAAACTCTATTCTTTTGAGAAACAGGAGGAAGCGATTATTGGTGCCGCTCGCGTGCTCAACGCGGTCGGGGTCACCGGTGCAACGGAAGCTGCCGCCGGGTCCAAGGAGGGGGCAGATGACGTCTACGTCCGTTTGGCGCAAAAAGGAGAACTAACACTCAGGCACGAATTAGCCATGGTGTTCTGGGGCACCGGCACGCCAGAGGGCGATACCGCAATGATCGAACAATTAGAGATACGGCGGGCCGCAGTCGAGGATGCGGGCGTTGATCCCAGTATTCTCCATGCGAACACTGTGAAGTTCGCTATTGATGGAACACCGGGGCGTTTTGCCTATATGGAAGGCCCGTATCTGGACGGCACACGGCCGGATATGAACTTTCGACCAGACAACCTTGCAGAGATTTTCGACGCACTAACAGAGCGTGATTTTACCTTGATGCTGCACGTTGAAGGGAACGCGGGGATCCGCCGCTCGCTCGACGCGCTGGAATTTGCACATGAAACCGGCGAGCCCCTTCGCGACGACATCCCTCAGATTTTCACGCATGTTGACCATTTGTCTATCGACAACGCTCGTCGCATGTCTCGGCTCGGGGTTTCCGGGCAGCTTCAACTTCACTGGGCTGATCCCACCGAGGAGTACTTTCGTAATGTGACCAGTCAGAACCTGCCAAAAGAGGTGCTGGAGCGTATGTACCAGTTCAAACTCGTGACCGAGTTCATGGAGTATGGATTTGGACCTGACGCGCCGACGTCTCCTGTGTTTTCGCCGTGGGAAGGAATGGAGATCGGCATGACACGACAGGCTATGGGAACACCCGGCGGTCTTGTCATGCCCGGTGAACCATTGACCTTTGAAGAGGTTATCCATGGCTCGACCCTGGGTAGTGCACGCCTTCAGGATCGGGGCGATGTGTTGGGGAGTCTCGAGGAAGGCAAGATTGCAGACATCATCGTGCTCGACCGAGATATTCGCAGACAGGCCGAAGAGAACGTTTTTGAATTTCACAAGACTGAAGTGCTGCAAACCTATTTTGGCGGCGAACTGGTCTACGATATTGATCGCGACGGCGAACCGGACAAACTATTGACCGAGCCGGAGTGGGAAGAAGGCGACGACGAGAAACTGCGCCGAGGCGTCGCAGTTACTAGCGTGAGAGTGTCTGAGGGATGACGAGTCCGCTGTCAGCTTTTGCGATTGGCGCTCTGTTTGGTCTGATATCTCTCCCGGTTGCGGCACAAAGCATTGAGAGCGCATGGCAGCGCGCGATTGCGGGCCAGCAACCCGGTGGTATGCCGTTTGATCCGCTTGCAGCTCCGCTTGATTTGACCCGAACGCCAGTCAGTGTAGCGCCGCAAAACATGTCGACAGGTACGCGTGTGATTGGCTGGCAGGATCTGCTACCAGTGCATGTCTCCAGCGAAACGCCCTTTGCCGACATGCGACCGTTTCTGCGCGACGCCATGCGCATCCACGTCGAATGGCGCACGTCGACACCGCGCGAACGGGAAGATATGGCACTATTTGAACGCCACGAAGCTGCTCTTACACTCCTCTCAATGCATCAAGTTGACGTAGACGGCCTGATGAGAGAGCGGCGGAACATCATCGCTCAGAATGGCAAAGCAAGGCGCGCACCCAACCAGAACATTCTCGGACAATCTATACGGCTTGCCGGTTACGTTGTCCCGCTCGCCTTCGAAGAGAAAAAGGTGACAGAATTCCTGTTTGTGCCAGTTGCAGGTGCCTGCGTTCACACGCCAACACCGCCTCCAAACCAGATTGTCCATGTGGACTATCCAAAGGGTGTTGCCTTCAGCTCAATCTTCGAAGCTTTCTGGATCGAAGGAGAATTGAACGCCGAGGATACACGGCGCGACGTCGTCTTTTTTGATGGCGCTGCAAACATTGAGGCGCAATATAGCCTGAAAGCAAAGACCGTAGAGGTCTACAATTCTTGGTGAAATCAATCGTCAGCCATGATTGATGCTTGAGCCATTTGATAGAGAGAATGTCCAAACGAACTTATGGATCCGTTGCCCCTTACCGGACATTTGAGCTCGAATAGACAGAAGGGCGCAATCTGCGGACGGCCTATTGGGGCCAAGCCGCACGCAGCTATTCTCCACTTGTGAGACAAGCAACAGACGATTTATTGGCTATTCTGAAACGGCCCGAGCTCCTCTGGCCCAGGCTTTCAGGCAAAGAAGTTCTGCGGCGATCATTGCGGCTGCGTTGGAGGTCATCTCCGCATGATCAAACGGGGGGGAGACTTCGACCACATCCATGCCGACTGGATCGAGCCCCTTCATGGCCCGGATTATGGCGAGCGCTTGGTAGCTGGTAAGCCCGCCCGGGACCGGTGTGCCCGTCCCGGGAGCAGTGGACGGATCGAGGCAGTCTATGTCGAAGGTCAGGTAGGTCGGACCATCCCCAGCGGTGGACAAAATGGTTGCGGCAATCTCTTCAGCTGGAGCAGCATGTACGGCGTCTGCATGCAAGATTTTCATGCCATAGGTCTCTTCGCCCTCGAAACAGGTGCGGATGCCCACCTGAACGGTCCGTTGCGGATCTATGATGCCCTCGCGAACCGCTAGGTTGAACATACTGCCGTGATCCATGCGTCCACCCTCGTCGGGCTCGACGTCCCGATGGGCATCAAACTGGATGAGACCGATTGGGCCGTACTTCTCAGCATAGGACTTAAGTACCGGATAGGTGATGAAATGATCGCCGCCCAGAACAAGGCTGGCCGTTCCTCCCGAGATTATCTCCGATATGTGGCGCTCTATGGCCAACGGGACGTCTTGGGGCACGCCCCAGTCGAAAACGCAATCACCGTAATCGATTGCTGCAAGCGAATCGAATGGATCAAACCGCCAGGGCCAAATTGGGCCCCAGGCATGTTGAGCGCTTGCCTTGCGAATTGCCTCTGGGCCAAAGCGGGTTCCAGGACGGTTACTCACAGAAAGATCAAAGGGAACTCCGGTGATCGCTACATCCGCCCCCTCAAGATCCTTTGTGTATTTGCGGCGCATAAAACTCAGAGCGCCGGAATAACTGGGCTCAATCTGTGAACCTTTGAGTGCGCCACGGGTAAAGGCGGCATCGATGCCATAGGATTTAAGGTCTGTAGCCATGGTGTTTTGGTCAGTTTCTTGTGATAGGTTTCATGGCTTTTTCTATTCTCATTATCGGCTGGATGCTATCTGGTGATCTTGATCTTGCAGCCGATTTTCGGCGGCGCAGTGATTATCTTAGTTGCAAAATCAATCGAATGTCAGCTTTCGGCAGAGGTCCTTGCCTATTATGCGGACACAACGAAAGTCAGCTTTCCGCCGAGCCCGCCGAAATAGTCCCCTAACTTGCCCCTTGCATCTGCTTACCAACATACCTGTGCAAGGGAGCCACAAATGTCGTCAAAACAAAGCTTCAGACTGTATAGAGACATCGTTCTCGGCGAGCCCAGCCAGCCGGTTTGGAGCGCCGTCGGTAAAATTTCTGAAGGCCGATTTCTTCTGCTTGGTCAGCTTGAGCGCTACTCGAAATCGGACGGCGCGTTGTGGTTAGAAATCAGCCAAATGGGAAAGCAAATTGGGAAAAACAATCGCGGTAAACTGAATGTCCTCAAGCGTCGAATAAGGGACACAGATCCGCATCTATTCGGTTTTCTGAAAATCCTCGATGAAACCTACGCGGCGGCAGCCTGGATGTGCCGCGATGACGAAAATGCCAAATATTTGCATTTGACCCTGCTGAAAACAAAAAAGCCGCCCATTCTGAAGGCGACGATTTCAAGATCTTCTATGTGAGCCACAACGCAGGCTCATGATGCCGACGCTCAGAAACGGACCCTTTCACTTATCTGATAGACTAAAAACTGCATGGTGTCCTCCTAGTCACGCGTGTGGGAGCAGATGGTACACTTCGCCGATGACCAGCGAAACGTGAATGATAACTGCTGCAATGTGCAGCTGATGGTAGGCTTCTTTAATGAAATGGAACATGTCGTTCCCTCCCGTTGTTAAATGCGCACTTTCTATCTCGTAAGTGCGGCCAAGTCAACATCTAAGTCATTGATAAAAAATAATAATTGAAAAAATTCTACTGAATTCATCCCGCTCAAAATCGGCTTCATACTCTTTTCTAAAAACAAGAGACTGCTCAAAAAAAGAAGAGGGCGCCATAAAAAAAGAGAACAAGAAAACGGCCCGGCTCCTTGCTTTGTTTTGCGGGGAGCCGGGCTTTTTGGCGCTGGCACTACAGATCGAACGTTTGTCCGTTTTTCTCGAGGTAGGCGATCAGAGACAGCTCGACAGCTCGAACAACTGCCTGCTCTTTATCTTCGCGGATCGTATTCCAAGCCGCATAAAGGTCGGGATTAACGCTTACGGAAAGCTTTTGTGTTCTAGCCGCTGCTCGGCGCTTGCTTGGGCTCAATTCTGCTTGACGCTGCAAGCCTGACTTGCTGGTCGAGCCACGCGGGAAGCTCATGTCGCTTCCTTCTACTTTGTCGATGTCGCCGAGGCCGCGCATGTGATTTTGTTTTGTGTTGTCCATCAATGTTTTCCTTATGCTGCTTGGAGAATTTCTGAGAGCGTGGCCGAGACTTCCTGTGCCAGAGCGGCGACGTTCGCATGTGCCGTTTTCGGTGAAGATCCTTGGAACCTTTGCGGCAAATCCAAATAGTCTCCACCTAGACTGGTCATTGCTTGAAAAATCGGTCGGCTAGCCAAGTGAGTTGCAAAAACTGGCACATTTGCCTGCTGCAAAATCGATTTGATTTCCCCGGTGATGCGATGCTCGACCGCTCCGGCTTCTGTCTGACTGAGCAGAACACGAGCCGCGATTTCGCGTTTCAATACCAAGCTTTTCTGACGAACCTGCTTGAGAACCTGCACGGCCGCGAGTGCGTCCAGGCGGGACACTTTTGACGGTACGATGACCAGATCGCTGACCAGTACGGCATCAATCAAGGATGCGTCATCTGATCCTTCCACGTCGATCAGGACGTAGTCGTAGTGATCAGCCGCAGCGAAGGCTGCTTCGGTAAGCTGGCGCTGTTCTACCTGCTTTACCGTAAGATTTTCAGGCAACGGCTTGGCCTTAGCCCATTGCGACAACCAGAGTTTGGGGTCCGTGTCCAAAATGCAGACGGACATCCCGGACCTTGCTGCCTCCAGGCCGGTCAAGATACAGGCCGTAGTTTTTCCGCAACCGCCTTTTGGTGAACAAAATGAAAGTGTTGGCAATCGAACTCTCCTGATGAAATTGCTTCCGATAGATTGCCAAAAAAAGGTTTCTGAATGATTTAAGGACAATGGATTTGGATGGCTGGAGAAGAGAAGTGAAAGCAAGAAAAGGAATTTGAAGGAACAAGAAGTGTTCGAATTTCAGGGTTTCTAAAGCAATCACAAGAGTTCTGTGGCCATTGGAGGGCGTCACTTGTTTGTGACAGGGTGGCGCGTTTCTAAACGGCCTTGTTGAATTCAGTCATGTCGACCCAAGTTAAGGCGTATGACTGATCTCTCGAAGCTATCGCTGCATGAATTGACCTTGAACGAACCTGGTCGGCCGAAGGCTCCAGCTATTGCAGAGGCAACAGATAGTCACCGTCGTCAGGGCCGGCAGTTGGCCGCAATCCATCGACATTATCTGATGGAAATGGCTCAAATCGGCGCTGTCTTAGCTCGTATCGAGGCGGGGAACGCTCCGCCCGACAAACTTAAACAGATTGTTCTTTCACTCGACATGGCTGAAAACTTCCGTGTTTTTGGATCCCTTTGTGGACGGGAATGCCAAGTTCTGAAGTTTCACCACGACATAGAAAGCGCAGACATATTCCCCCGCATTGAAGCGGCCGGCGGTGGGCGGTTCCGTGAAATTGTCGCCAAGTTGAAGGCGGAACATGAGGTGGTTCATGAAGTAATCATGCGCCTCAGTCACGCCGCCCATGTTTTGTCAGAAGATACTTCAAAGACGAATTTTGATGAGGCGGCGGCCATGTTTCGAAAGTTGGAAGTAGTCGTGCGTTCCCATTTCGGCTACGAGGAAACCGAATTGGCGGAGGCCATTAGGTATTATCTTGGGGCCATTTGATGGATTGTGCTGATTGAATACAGCCCTGAGCAACCCTAACGCCTCTTAACCCCTTCAGGAGGCTACATACGCCGAGGGTTGGTTTGCGTCCAATCTGCTTGTCCCTTGCAAACCTCCGCTCACCTCCACTTTGCGCACGCTATAGCAAGTCGTGCTGCTATCAAATTGGAGGGTGAAAATGGCCAAGAACAAAACCAAAAAACAGACCAAAATGGTGGGGATGCGGGTAGCGGAAGATCTCTACGATTTGCTGGCGGATGGAGCGGAATCTGAGGGCATTTCCACAACAGCGTATGCGCGCCTTGTTTTGGCGCGGGCCCTAAGTTTTGAGGAGCCGCTGCCCGAAACCCGACCTCGCAAGTCACCCAGAAAGTTGCCGATTTCCAAAGACATCAAGTCGGCCATTGAGGTCCTGGGCATGTTGATCGATGTCCGAATAAATCTGTCGTACATATCGCGCAATTTGTCTGAGGCGCACACACTCAATCCGCTCAGGGCTGACCAAGTGGTCGAACAAGGTGAGCGTATAAACGCCATTAGAAGAGACGTTGATACTATCCGCGCGCAGATTTTGGGGGAGCACTCATGATTATCAAGTCGACACGCATCCCAACGGCGCACAGCTCTAGGATCGCAACCTACCTTGCAAAGCCTACGGACAACGAAACTTCAACTTGGATCCGTGGCTGCCCAGACGACCTCCGACTGTTGGGAGAAATCTCCAGGATTGTGGGTAAACAGTATAGCGTCAGGCATTTTGTGATTTCGCCGAATGAACCGATGAGTCAGCAGGATTTCGCATTGGTGTTTGCTGAAGTCTGTCGAGAGTACGGTGTCTCACTCACATCTGGTAACAGGGCCTCCGTCATAGAGCACGAGAAACCGCGAAAGTCTGGCATCGGAAACGAAACGCACTGGCATTTTGCGTTCCCTGAATACGATGTTGAGAGCGGTCGGATACTGAGCAGTCAGTTCACCAAGCTGAGAAACGAAAAATTGGCTCGTTTGTGCGAACTAACGCTTGGTCAACGGGTGGTGCCGGGGCAGTTCAACAGGCAGGTTTACTGGGCGCTCGAAAAGGAGAGGCCAGGCTTGGATCTCGCTCCGTTTGAAAAGGCATTGAGGGAAGCCGCGTGCGCGGCCGGACAAATTGAAAGCCGGTGGTTGGAGCATCGAGCGTGCGTTCAAAACCAATTCAAGCCCCAGCTAAACTGGGCGCTCGACAATCAGATCGTTTAGTTTGTCGAGACTTCGGAACATTTTGATCGGTTTGAAGCTTCCTGATAGATGGCCAGAAACCAAATCGAACAGTTGTGTCTGACATGTTTTGTGGTTGGCCCAGGATATCGGAGATACCAGTGAAAAAACTCGCAGCTCTTCTAGTATGTTCAGTCCTTTCTGCCTGCTCTGGCTCTTATCGAGACACCTCGGTCACGATGGAAGTGGTGAGCAAACTGGACGTGCGGAGATACACCGGAGTGTGGTTTGAGTACGCCCGCTTCCCGGTGTTCTTCCAGCGTGGATGCACAGACACAACGGCTGAGTATCAGATTATCGCTGAGGATACGGTGTCAGTTTACAACCGCTGCCTCGTTGATAGCGGCACGAGGGTGAAGGACATCACCGGCGAGGCCACAATTGAAGGTGTCGGCAAACTCAAAGTCAGCTTCCCAAAGGTTCCCTTTGTCAAATCTCCGTTCTGGGTGTTGTGGGTCGATGATAAGTATGAGGTTGCCGTTGTTGGGGTGCCCAATGGAAGCGCCGGCTGGATTCTATCGCGCAGCACGCAACCAAGCCAAAAGCATATCGACAAAGCACGATCTGTTTTGTCCGAAGCGGGATACGATGTGTCCAAACTAGAAGTGACGCCCCACGCTTCCAAGTGACGTGGGAAACGAGCTAAGAGCCGAGAGTTCCGGGGTGGGACCATTAGAAAATCTTGGTCCTGAAGCGCTCCGGTCAGACTTTCGGCGTTTCCGACAGCCAACTCGTCCGCCCGGCACCCACCAAACAACACCCACACGCGAAGCTACTGTCAAAACTGCCATATAGTATCACCTATATGGGAAGTTTGACGGTAAGAGCCGCGCATTCAGGACCGACCTTAGGGTTAGTGAAGCCAGCGCATATTTTGGACCGCATTCTCCATAACTGCATGGCGATCTTTGCCTTTTGTAGATTTTAAATCACGCAACAATTGCTCAAGCTCGGATCGGTTCAATTGCCGCCTTTCGACAAGCGCAAGGGCCACACCCTCAATCAAATATTCATTTTCGCCGATGAGCTTTTCTGCAAGCTGGGTTGCTGAGCACAGCCCATTCTGAACGCGGGCTGCAAGCTCGCGGTCCTTGAGAGTGTCGGACAAACTTTCCAGACTTACTGGGTGCCAGATCAGATTGTCGTTGGACAAAGCAAGTTGCGTTTCGGCTTGGACTGCCAACATGGTGGCATGAGCAAGATCGCTTTTCTCGCCCGCGCCGGCACCTGACGAAACACTACCCAGGCACGAAAGTTCGGCTGCGCGTCCAGCCATCAAAATAGCGAGTCGATTTTCCAAACTTTGAGCTTCGTGACCGATTTGCTCCAGTTCAAGATCAACTTGACCACCTTTCGACATGATTTGAGCCAGCGTGGGCAATCCAGCACGAAGTGCATGAGCAACTACGATATGGCCGGCCTCGTGGACTGCCATCCTGTACAGCTTTTGGGCAGAAATTGGCTTTGCAAACTGCTCCAGCGCCTTCTTGAGGTGTTGGATTGCGAGCGGACACCCATCCTGACGCGCAATGGAGCGTGCCTGACGCACCAGCGCGACGGCATCTGCGCCTGATTGACCAATTAGCTCAATCGCGATGTTTCGAATGTCTACCTTGCTGATCGTGTAGCCGGCATGCGCATACAAGATGTCCGTCAGGCCGTCCCGATCCGGAAGTGGGAGGTGAATTTTCTGGTCAAATCGTCCAGATCGCAGGAGTGCAGCATCCAACTTGTCCGAGTAATTTGTTGTACCGACCACCAAGACGCCATCCGTCTTCTCGGCACCCGCCAGTTGTTCCAGGAGACCATTAAGTGCTGCTCGATTGTAGTTCTCGTTATCGCCCGCGTTTGTTGCACGATCCGCAAAAGAGTCGATTTCATCGATCAGCAAAACGGACGGCGCATTGCGCTTTGCCTCCAGGAAATCATCTCTCATAGCAGCAAGAAAATCGCCAAGATGGCCTTCCGCTTGCCAGCTGGCATAGCTGGCGCTCACGAAGTGGGCCCCGGTCGCTTCTGCCAGCTTCTGCGTGACAAAGGTCTTCCCGACACCTGGGGGGCCATCAAAAAGAATGTTGTGTGGGATCTCTGTCCAACCGAGCCGGCCTTCGGAATATGCCTGAATGTCGTCCACAAGACGCATCAATTGCGCCCGTGTTGCCCGCAGCCCTTTGACATCATCCATGGCTTCTGGGTTGGCCTTTGTGCGCGTCGTCAACGTATTCAGTTGCCGGACAAATGCCATCAGCTTGGGCGTCCGAATCGCCAACATCAAGTCGTTAACGGTAACTCGAACCAAAGCATCGTCAGTTGGCATCTCATTATATGCTTTGGCCATCAGGCTTTTGTCTTGGCGTCCGTGCATCATGGCAAACAGCATCAACACCATTCTTCGCGACCACGTGGTTAGGGAAACGATCTTATTCGAATTCTGACAAAGGGGGTCTGGCAACAATTCAACGCTCGGCACCACAACAATAATTGGCGCTGCTTCCTTGGCGGCCAGTGCCAACGCCTCGCCGAAATCGGACGCTGTCTTTGCCGGCGTCGTCTTGCGCCAGCGGGATTTATAGCACACCAAGTTGGGACGGGATACGTCAGCATTTGTTTTGTAAATCGCGGGGATCAAGCCGTCAGAAAGCGCGTTTTCAACAGCTTCAACCCAGGCACTGTCACTGGTTACGATAACTGTCAGCGAAAATGGGTGACGCAACTGGTCCGCAATCTGATCGCGGGTTGCCCTCCACGTGGCGCAAATACGGATCAATGCGGCTACGGCAAAATAGTCCTTCGCGTACTGCTTTGGCATCGGATCTTCAGCCGGTTTATCCTCGTCAAAAGCACCCCACCCGGATTTGCGGTTGGCCGCTGAAATGAGGCTTTCATAGGCTGGCTGGAACCACCCATTCAGGCGTGGGTAGGCGAAAGGTGTATAGGATTGGGGCTGCATGGACGTGCCCTTTCAATTCTCAAAATCCAGAAACATCGCAACCAAAGGGCTACGAACACGCGAAGGAATTAGGCGTGTATGCGTTTCTCGGGCAGCGGCACGGTGCGCTTGGATTTCGAGCTGTTTGAAGGCACGATTTTCTCCTTTAGGGCGAGGAGCATATGCGCGGTTCACTGGAGTTGCAAGTTCAAATGTTGCTTTACTACTTGGCGCTGGGAACTAGGCGGCCCAATGGGCCACCCCGGTTGACATGATCTGATTGATCTATTCGACCTATCGGACTCTTAAAGAATTCATTGCAGTATCGATTGTGTTCAATTTTGCAGTCTTCGTTTTTGTGAACTCGCGAATTTACTTTTGATTGTCCCAGACTGGCGCAAGGGATGCCTTGATGAGCCTCCATCTGTCTCCTGCTCGCGTCATCCGCGGATATTTTGCAGTTTGCCAATTAAAATTTAAGGGGACGTTTCAAAATGGTGGAGTTTTACCCTTGCACATGATCCTCTGATTGTCGCTGTTACATTTTCTTCTGGATGAGCGAGGACTTGGAAAAACAGCCATTGATTGTCGTCTTTGTTGAACGCATCTGTCTGCCATGAGTGCTGATGGCAGACAGGAAGAATGAGTTCGCAAATGAAAACGCTCGTGCGATGGAAAGGATTGTCGCCGAAGCAATGGCTTTGGCGCGCTCCTATCCTAAAGAATTTGAAACTAAGCTGAACACTCGCCGAGGAGCCAAATTATTAATGGCCGCACGAATGGCCGAAGCCAAGGACTTGCCCTTTGATCTTCTTGAGGAGCCAGTCCTTGAAGCGACCGCAGCGGGCGCTGGTGCATTGATGGATTCTAGACCGACTGGTCGGCAACACTATGTAATTCTTGATATAGGAGCGGGCACGACTGACGTAGCCGGCTGCATTTGTGTGAAGGTGGACGAAGACCACGTAAAGGTGTGGGAAATCCAAAACGCGAGAAGTGCCAAAAATCTAGCCGGAAATATCTTGGACAATGCACTTCGAAAGTACATTTTGGACAGCAGTTCTCTTGCCAATGGTAGTCCAGAGTTCGAACAAGCAGATAAAGCACTCAGGAAGACTATCCGTACCGAAAAGGAGAACCTATTTCGTGACGGGGAGTTGCAAGTGGATCTTGTTACGGACGAGCTGGTAGAGGTGAACCTTGAGGATTTCCTAAATCAACAGTCGGTGAGAAAGGTCTTCGACACAATTAAGGAAATGGTGAAGAAAGCGGCGTTCGCAATCAACGAGAGAGGTTCGAGGGTCTTCCTTGTTCCAACAGGAGGTGGCGCCAACTTGCCAATAGTAGACGACTTAACAGCGGAGCCATTGGAACAAGATGGCATGAGAGTTAGGCTTGAGCTCACAAATGCCATGCCGGAGCTGCTGCAAGAAGCGTATCCTGAAATTGAACCATTCTACCCACAGCTCGCCGTTTCGATTGGTGGAGCCCATCCTGCGCTCCCCGAACAAAAGGCAAGCATCGATCATTTTGAAGAAGATCCGGGAAATAAGACGTTGGCACCGGTTTACAAGTCCTAACTTCTCTATGGCTTAGGTAATGTAAAGGCACAGACAGGCATGGATTGGTTTAAAGCGATTACTTGAATTAGTCTCAATGTGATCTGACGCCGCTCCCGTTTCACCGGACACCTAAGCGGTTTCGGTTTTGGCCTTGATGAACTCGCGAGGCGATTTCCATTTCAGGCCGCTGTGTGGGTGATTGTCGTTATAGTCCTCGAACCAGCCTCCTATCAATCTCAGAACGGTTTCTGTATCTGGCAGCGGATTGACGTGGACATATCCAATACTGATCTGTTCTTGCTCAATCTTCACTGTTGTCTCGTAGAGAATTCTCGCTCAGCACCTCGAACTCCAGCAGTTCCCCGGTGACTTTCTCGACCAGCCCCTTTGCCTCAGCGCGGGGGGAATATACTAAACCGGCCCGCCAGTGGGTGCGTTGGCTTTCCGGTATGTGTCTTTTGTACCGAACGTGGCAAACGGCCTTACTGTCAGGTTTGGCATATAATAAGTCTTTATATACATTTTCTGACACTAAGCTTCTCAGAGGCTTGAGATCCTTGTTTGAGGTTTCTTTGTTATTCCAGATTTCAGGAAACAAATTTACAGCTTCCTGACCATCAAGGGGTAGGAAACCAGACATTTGGACTGCCCGTTCCGGGCGTGTCCCTCCCGGCCAAAAGTCAGGCCATCCCACAACTTGGTCCACTGTGATGTCGACGGCAATCTCATTCATGATGATGACCTCCTTGGGCTCCCTATTGTGGATCAGCCTGATCCGGTCGATGGCCTGTGCAATCTCGGCTTCCCTTGTTTGATGCAGGATCTTCTCAACTAAAGGATCAGGGTGAGTCATCACAACAATGGGATAAGAAGAGGCCTCGTCCCGCGTGCGGATACCGCGCCATTCCCATACCGGACCCGAACTGACCAATGGCCTCCTGAGTTTTGCTGCAAAGGCCCGGGCCGTCAGTTCAATCTCCTGCATCGGGGCTTGCTCGCGGCCCACTATGATGGCGGTCGGCCGACCTTCCCAATGGTTAAGGCCTCTAATCGCGTTGAAGTGGCCGGCTCTCGCATCATCTAATAGCCCGAGGGCTTTCCGGATTCTCTTGGTTAGAAAAACGGCGGCGTCAGAGTGGCGATCCAGCACACCCTTGATCCGGTCCTGAAGCAGTGCGCATTTTGGAGGGATGGAGTCTTCTATAAGTTCATTGTCACTTTGTTTTCCCAAAATGTTCCGGGATGACATTTGGTTTTTGACCACTTGTGTGACCAGTGCATTTCGCTCAGCAGCAAACCGATGGGCCCTCAAATCATCGCCAAACATAATCTTGGCCAGGTCTGGATCTCCTGTACCATCGAGAAACAGAAACGGTTTGTCAGCAGCATGGGTGAGCGGGCGCAAACGAACAACGGTCAGAATTCCAGATGATGGATGCGTCGCGGCAATCGCATTTGGCCAGCTTAACCCAGTTTCCATTTCCGCTTTGAGAACCTCAAGGAACACGCGCAGGTGATCAAACCGCGGTCCAGATTTTGAAGAGAACGTGCGCGCAATCTTGCGGGCAGTTCGTTGAATCTGTTCGACGGGGGCGGAATTATCCAAGGCAGAAAGCTTACCCCCAATCAAAATGGGGACACGTTTGTCGCGATAGGCATCCAAAACCGCAAGGACGCTCTTCAACTTGGTTGCATCTACACCGTTTGATCGCAAGTGATCCAAGGATAACCCGTGTTCAGGGTGATACGCCGCCGCAATCACCTTGAGGGCTGGCTCTACAAGTTGTTTGGCATCCGCAATGGCATCTGCTGCCATGTCGTTTTTGCGCTTTTCGGAAACCGGGAAGGCGGTTCCGCCAAATTCCAACGGTGACAGCAGATCAACGATGGATAGCTGGAGTTTCTCGATGATTGTGCTGCCCGGGCTCTCGTCGAAGATGGCCTGATCAGATTGGGTTTCTGCGGGCAAAGGTAAGTAAGCGTATGAATGTGGTGCGAAGATCACGAGACCTAATCCGTCTTGGATGAGTTTCTCAACAAGACGCTCTTGCCGAAGGTAGCCACAGTCATCTTTGAGCGGACATTTGACACAAAGAGTGCTGCGGACTGTGACACCCTGATTTGCCAATCGATCAGCTAGATCTGAAAGCAGACACATATTCTGACCGGTTTTGTTCTCGGGATCTGGTTGGCCGCGCCCGCGGATGACAATGCACGGAGGCGCGCCTTCTGGTGCGCATTTCCGATAGGTTTCGGCGGCCTCTTCGCATTTGGTATGTGTGGGCAGGTACATGACGCTCACGAGGCCGGTCGTTCGATGTAAAGCGCCCGGGGATGTCTCTGGTTTTGTTCTTGCCTCTGAGTTTCCATCTGAGGGGTCTTCGCGTCCAACAAGGGTTCCGGTTTTACCACCACCTTGCATACCCCACACCATTTCACGTGGCGGAGCCGCGGGGCCTTTGTTGGCCAGATAGTTGATACTCTTGTCTGCCCAAGTGTTGATCGCGGCCCGGCTGCCCTCCACGGCCGATGCGCGACATTCGCTGGCGGGCGGGTAGTAGGCCCCCAAGTTTTGAGGGGGTTCGGGCTTATCATTCCACTTCAACGGATGTTTCAGCCCATCACGAAAGCCGTTGTTCAGCGCCTCTTCGAAGCGATCATGACCTGTTGCGGCCGCGGCATGATGTAAGCGCTCAAACGCGGTTTGTTCGTCCAGAAGACCCTTTGCGACCGCTCCACCAATAAAGAATGCCCGTTTATTGATTTCTGTGTTTCGTTCGTCGGCGCTCAGGATGATGTCGCAAGCCGTGTTCAACTGTCGCTCTGCCCAAGTAGAGCCTGTGGTTTGATGGCGCGGGGTAGAAGAAGCGCGCGCTCTTCGGTCCAAGTTACTGACCCGGTGTTCTGATTTGACGGGTTCTACCGCTTCGAGGCCGAGGTCCTTAACGCGTACACTATCACTTACGCCAATGATCCTTCCGGACCTCGGTTGCCCGCCCAAGGGATCCGTGACACCGACAAAAGTAGGACGGCCGATGTAGTGTGGTTGAATAGGGCAGGCGAGACTTTTATCGGTTCCTGCCAAGCCGTAGAGCGTTCTTTTCTGTCCCTCGCTCAGCGGTTCGTCGAGCAATACCCAAAAGTGAAATTTGGCCTTATCTGCTAAGTTTGGTTGACCGGCGCTGGCGCTGGCTTGCCAGAAGACGTTGGCGCCTTTTAAGGCGGCCACGCGATCTGTCAGGATGTTCCAGGTGGCTTTCGCAAGCCCTGCTGTGTCGTGCCAACCATGGCCAGCCGGAACGGAAAGATTATCGCAATCGAACATTGCGATGTGGGAGCCCACATCTTCAAGACTGGCTGGCTGACCGTTGCGAGGATTCTTCCGGCGGGGAATTTTGGATTTGCCTTGATATGGTTCTGCTACTCGGCCGGTGACAATGATCCTGTTATCAAAGCTCTCAAGCTCGCTAAGGACACTGACCAGGCTCTCAAAATCGTTGATTTCGATGTCCTTCGGTTCAAACCACGCCGCCTTGTCGTATGGTTGAACGCCTTTGTTCGAGAAGATCTTCACAGACTTCTTGCCTCCTAAGGCACGGAGTACGGTGAACCTAGAAGTCTGCGACTGCTCGTAGGTTTCGTGGGATGCGTGCTGCTCGGCCAGCGGCGTTTCATCAAGCATGAGGGATTCCTATGACGACTTGCGATTGGACGCAGGGATTGGGTCGCGGCCGACACGATGCAGCCGCGTTGAGAAGGTTGGTTGGGGAAGTTGAGGGTGCGTTAGATATCGCCACCTCATTGATTATCATAGACTTTTTGGGCTCCCGCCAAGTTTCGATTGGCAAGGCGAGAGCGTTCGATGAATCGCGGTTCATCGTTTGGTGTGTTTCGATTTTTCGAAAATTCAGTCTGGGATGGAGGCTTCTGCTTCGATCCGCTTTGCCAGTCGACGTACGTCTAGAGCGTCGACGTCAAAGAGACTTGCGACATGGGCAATGGTGCGTGCGTGCACCATTGCTGAGTGCGGGTACGCTCGGGATGGTGTCCGGATACCGACGCAGCAATCGTGCTGTTCCTCTGCGGAGAGGCTGAACCGCCGAGCATTGTCGAACTCCCCCTCGGGATGGGAAAATCGATGTTTGCGCATCAGATATTCGATTGTGGCCAGGACTGTAGGGCTTTCGCGATCCAGTTTCTCAAGCTGGCAGATGCCGTCTGCCGCGGTCTTGATGGTGTTTTTGTTCATGCATTTCTCCATTTTTAGATTTGATTGCTTGGACTGCGGGCTGTTTGCTTGAGCCGGCGAGGAGCTGCTCTCCTATCTGTTCAGGAGAGCAAAGCGGTATCGTTCGGTGAAGCGATGCTCACCGTTGTTTGAGGTCAAAGCCGTGAGTTCTAACGAGCCGTCAGTCGCCTTCCACTAAGTGTAAAACTTGAGACTTGATCTAAAGGACACCTAAGCGAACGGCGCAGAGAATGGCCATTGTCTGCCGTTTTCTTGCCGCACCTTCACTAAATCGGAAGCGAATGAGTGTCGGCCAGTATTTCGGGGGCGATTTTTCATTGTTATTTACCCCGATTTGGATATTCGATTTCGTTCTTGAGAAGCCAATTTTGGACTGCTGTTTCGCGATAGACCACGGATCGGCCAATTTTTGTTCTCGCCGGTCCAACGCGTAGTCTATGCCAGCGATCTAAGGTGTGCTCCGACTTGCCTAGCTTCCGTGCGCATTCTTGCTTTGTTAGAAGGCCGTCAAACAGCTCGTGTTTCCTTTCAGGTTTTCCCTGATCTCTTCTCATTGTCATACTGCTCTTCCATTCGAGAGTGTTTTGTTGTGACCACTGGTGGTCAGCGGCATGCGAATGAAAGTAATTGGCCGTTGGTAATCAGTCACACTGTATGTTCGTGTCACAATCCTACGAGTTTCGGGACTTAATTTCGTTCTCGACTTTGCTTATCGCGTGTTTGGCGGGCCCTCGAAGCGTTTTGGCTTCGACTGCCAATATCTGGTACACCTGCTCAAGCGCCTTGGTGAATTCACCGCTTGGAATGCCGTTGTTTAAACCAAAAGTTGGTATCTTTCCGGTACACTCAAAGTAGATTTCTCCAAGAGTTTCAGCGACTTCATAGGCTCTAACATTCTTAGGCGGGCCTTTTGTGTTGAACATTTCAAGATTAAGTTCTAGGCTTCTTAGTCTCTCGGAAATCCTATCTTGAAGGCACACCAGAGATGCCTCGCAGAAGAGGACCGGCCCCCCAAGATCAACTATATTCCGTGGGGAAAGACCTTCACTTCGTGAGATAGGCCGACCTGTCCCTAAAATGTTGTCTGGCGCCATGCCGGAATCGATTTGGCTGAGCAATCCCTCGCATCGCGATTGCGTCTCTACCATTTTTGACTGCAAGGCTTTTATCGATTCACTCAATGCTATCAAGGCTTCGCGCTGTTCAAGAAGCGGTCCCTTTTCCTGAGGACTTGGATACCAGAGGAAACGCCCGATATGATCTGGAATGTCCTGAAAATCATAAGCCGCCAAGGACTGTGCAGAACCTGTTCCGACCATTTCCCTAATCACGGAATCAAGTCGTTCTAGGTCAGGAATTGAGTCATGAAGTTTTTCTTCCATGTTTGCCTCTGCATGATCTGTCGATGCGAATGCTCTTGAAGTAATCTATCGATTTTTGACAAGGGATTGGATATGTGCAGCCCAAAGTTCCAGTGCTTCCAACATCTCCTTCCGATAGTGATAATGATCATAGTCCTCGCCTGAACCGCGCTTTGAGGCATGGTCTAGCAGTATATCCCTAATGTGAGGTTGCACGCCAAGCTCGGCCATCCGAGTTTCAGCAGTGTGTCGTAACGCATGTAGGAAGAAGTCGTCGATTCCAGATGCTTCTTTGACAAGGTTCTGGAACTTCGAACCGGGGTAGAACTTGGAGCCGCGCTTTTTACCCGGGAAAACAAACGGATTGCCCGTGGCCGCTCCTTCCTTAGGGCGCAGTTGACTGAGAGTGTCGACCAGAATCTTGGGTAATGGGATCGCATGCAGTCGTTTATTGTCTTTCTTTGACTTTGGGCGCTTCGGAGGAGTCCAAAGCCAATCTTTGTCGATTTCATTCCATCTCATGGACGCCAATGCGGAGCGGCGTTTTCCCGTCAAGATGGCTGTTTTTAGGTATGCGCCCTGAATTGAACCAATGGCGTCTGAAGCTTCCCAAAGACTCAGCAGCTCTTTGTCGTCAAAAAATCGATCTCTAGGTTCCTCATTGTCCCAAGGAGGATTCATGCCAACCATCACTGACTCGGAAATTTTCTTTATCCCCGGCATAGAACACCACTTAAAAAAAGTTCGAAGATAGGAAAACAGGCGATTGGCAAGATATGGTCGTTCCCGGATGGCAGGTGAAGCATATGGATCCCCGTCGCGGATAAACTCCAGATGGTTCCAAACATCTTCTGCTGTAATTTCCGCGACCGGGATATCCAACCACTGCGGAGCGTCAGTCAGCAATCGCCGCCTGACTTCTGGGGCAGTAACATTCTTCTTTCTACCGATCTGTTCTCGTTTTATGTAATCCTCGACGGCTTCGCGGAACGTTTCGGCTTCTCTTCGCGCTTTCGCCTTCGAGCGTTTATCTTGCCGTTGGGCCAACGGGTGGCTTTCACCTCGGTCGATTTTGCGACGCCACTCTTTCGCTTCTTCTCGTGCGGCAGAAACGCTCCATGTCGGGTAAGAACCGATAGTAAACCTGTACTCGGAGGTCTTGCGTGCGATATCCGAGTTCTCGTCAGGAAAGACATAGCGCAGCACAAACGCCTTTGCTCCCTTGGCGGTAACCCTGACGCCGAAGCCGATGACTTCACTGTCATAGGTAACCACATTTCCCTTCTTTGGTGCTTCAAGAGACTTGACCAGTTTGTCAGTAATTCGCTCGCCCATCTGTGTCCGTTTTGTGTCCGTCTGCTTGTTGTGTGTCTATTTACACTGACTTACACCAGTGAGCATCAATGTTCTACATATCTTACTATAAATAATTGGAAATTTCGGATCTTCCCAAGTTTTGTTGGAATATGGATTTTATGATACCACTGACTTTTAATCAGTGGGTCGCAGGTTCGAATCCTGCACGGCTCACCACTGTTTTCAAAGACTTACGAGGCGATCTCATGCCTAACACTCGCTTCGGGTAAGCGCAGGGTAAGCGAAGGCCGCCATTTTTCCCTTTACATTCGCCTGATGGTTGAATGACTCTTCAGGCAAGGGAGGAGCGGATGGGACACATCAGGCTTGGCACTTTGCCTCGGTCCAGGAAGTGGCGCGAGGTCGTTGATCTGATCGCAACCAATGCGCCGGTCGAACAGATCGCCGAGGCCGCAGCGGATGCATCCGACAAAGATCTTAAACGGGCGAGTCGTGACCCTCGGTTTCAATTTGTAAGTGATCTTCTGGTGCGGTTGCCTTTGCTTGCGAGGGCCCCTGGCTTCGAAGACGCTTTGGTCGATCTCGGAATCGACAGATCAGAGCTTAACTCTGTGACAGGACTGCTTGCAGGATTGGAACGCGTTGTTGATCGCAACAGTTTTGATCTCCGAGGTTCCTCAGATGCAGGCGAATTGGCGAAGGCCGCGCTCTTGGAAAGCCTTTCCGTTCAGCTGCACGACCGGTTGCCATCGCTGTTTGAACCGACACCGCAAGAAATTCGCCAAGCACTCGCGAGTTTCGCCGTGGGTGATGCATTTGCGAGACTCGCGCGGGATTTCTTTGCCCGGCTGACATACCGCTCTCTAGACTACTATCTGAGCCGGGAACTCGCCAATCACACTGGCGAGGATCGACGCTTTTCAACCGATGCACAGCGAGTGGCATTTCAACAAGCCCTGGCCCAGCACACATTTGAAGTGTCAAGAATCGTCGAAGAATATGCGGGCGGCTGGTATGGCAAAACCGTCTGGCAGAAGCAGGCGCTTGATCGCGATGCAATAGACAAGTTCACAGCTTACGCGTTCAAAAAGATGCGCTCGGAATTTGGGCGCCGTCGCGCCGTTGCCTGAAGTTGAAGTCAGTTTTTTCCGAACTGCCCCGTCGTATACTCCAACTTTTTCAGGAACATCGGAAGCGTTGGGTCATCTGGGTTTAAACCTATTGG